>NZ_JAAVJL010000001.1:3447500-3694966 GCF_012863495.1 Pseudanabaena yagii GIHE-NHR1 | reverse complement strand
GATTGGAGTTGGAAGCAAATAAAAGACATTGCTGAAATAGCTAGTAATCTAGTTCAACCTTCAGAAGTTATGGATCTCCCCCATATCGCCTAATCATATTGAATTGATACCTTCCGCTTACTGCCATTTAAAACAGTAAGAGAAGATAAGGTTATTAGCGCAAAGCATCGCTTTTTTAGTGGTCAAATCATCTATTCAAAGATTCGTCCTTATCTTCGTAAAGCCGTTATAGTTGATTTTGAAGGTGTATGTAGTGCTGATATGTACCCAATAAATGCACGTTGCAACTCAAAGTATTTATTGTATTGGCTAATCTCCGAAGACTTCAATAATCTTGCTGTTGAACATCAAGGACGAACTGTTTTACCGAAAATAAATCAAGTTGGCTTATATAAACTACCTATACCTGTTCCATCAGAATTAGAACAACAAGAAATCGTTCGGCGGGTTGAGAAGATGTTTGAGAAGATAGACATAATGGAGCAGGAATATCAAAAAGCGGCGAAACTTTGTGACAGATTGGAACAGGCGACATTAGCGAAAGCATTTCGGGGTGAACTTGTGCCGCAAGATCCTAATGATGAGCCAGCATCGGTACTGTTGGAACAAGTAAAAAGGAAAAAGGAAAAAGGAAAAATTAAAACTAGGAAATAGGAGAAAAACAATGACTAACCGCGAATTATTGAAACAGCACATCGATCAACTTGACGACATAGACATACAGCAAATTTCTCAATTTGTTGAATTTCTAATATTTTGTCATCAAAAAAATCAAAGCGATCGCCAAACTGCTCAAGCAGTAAAAGAAGACCCTTTAATTGGATTATTTGCTGGATCTCCTAACCTTGCAACTCAATCTGAAGAAATATTAAATCAAAACATTCAAACCAACTCAGGATGGACATGGAAACCGTCATCGCAGATACAGGATTTGTAGTCGCTTTACTCAATCGATCAGACACAAGACATCAGGATATGTCTTACCCATTTATCTTCAGCGATCGCAGATCCTTCTCCCGCAACCTGCCTTAGTCGAAACTGCTTATCTAGTTGGTCGAGATGTAGGCATATCAACAGTAGTCAGTTTCTTATAAGGAATCCCCAATAGTCGGTTTACTGTTATTCCACTCATAGATTCAGACATTCCCAGAATCGCCGAAATATTAGCTAAATATGCAGATAGTTATATTGACTTCGTTGATGCTAGCGTTATGGCGATCGCAGAAAGATTAGACATTCAAACCGTCCTCACCATCGATCAAAGAGATTTCAGAATGTTTAGACCCAATCACTGTGCAAGTTTTACACTTCTGCCGTGAACACTAGGCTTGGGCAAAGCATTACCCAATGTAGAGGATCTCAGAAATTAGAGATTGTGGCGGGAATGCTATGCCCCTACAGCGATATCATGTTTTGCAAATCTAATTTCAAAGCTATAATCATGAAATCTTTGGATAGGAGGAAGAGCAAATGCAAGTTAGCTATCGGCTTAATGCCAACGAACTAGACATTAGATTTATCGAAAGTCTGAAAGCCGCATTTCAAGGCAAAGAAATAGAAATTCTGGTTTATGAACAAGACGAGACGCAATTTTTATTAGCCAATCCTAGCGATCGCGCAAGGTTACTCACATCCGTAGAAAACATCAAAAATCGTGAAAATCTGGTCGAGGTTAGCTGGGATAGCCTTCCATGAAAAGACGTATTTTATTTGAAGCAGTTGCCTTTGAAGACTTTAATGAATGGGCAAAAAGCGATCGCAAGATTTACAACAAGATTGCTGAACGAATCAAAGACATTGAGCGTATCCATACTTATTAGGAATAGGCAAACCAGACCCACTCAAATATGAACTAAGCGGTTTCTGGTCAAGACGGATTACAGATGAACATAGACTAATCTACCAAGTTAGCGATACTGAAATTTTAATAGCTGCTTGTAAAAGCCACTACAAAAGATAGTCACTACAAGGAAAAACCAAATGGAAATACAATCAGCTAACTTTGGATTTTTGCGCCAACATGACCCACAAATCGTCAAACTCGCCGCCCTAGCTGAACAATTTTTCCATGACGACAGCAACACCTGCATCATCAAACTGCGTCAATATGCCGAACGCCTCGCCAAACTGATCGCCGCCAACACAGGGCTATACCAAGCACCAGACGAAGCCCAAGCCGAACTCCTCAAAAGATTAAAACTAGAAGGCATCCTTTCCAGCGAAGTCGCTGACCTCTTCCATTCCATTCGCATCTCAGGCAATAAGGCAGTCCATAACTCTCGTAACATCGATCGCCAAGAAGCCCTCACCCTCCTCAAAAACGCTCGACATTTAGGAATCTGGTTTCATCGCACCTTTAAGGACAAAAATTTTAAAGCTGGCGCATTCATTCCCCCCGCCTTACCCATCGATGCCACTGCCGATCTACAAGCCGAAATTGCAAGACTGCAAGAGATCGTCACGGCAACCCAGTCCGCCGCTGAGCGATCGCGCCTCGAAGCCGAACAAAAAGCGATCGCCCTCATGTCTGCGGAAGAAAAAGCCCGTCAAGCTCTAGCAGAAAAGCAACTATGGGAACAGATAGCGATCGAGACAGAACAAAAGCTATCTCAACAAATCACCAATCACGCCGTCACGCCCAAACAAACCGCCGAAATCGTCAAGCGATCGGAAATCGCGGCTCAAAATATCGATCTCGATGAAGACCAAACCCGTCAGATTATCGATCAAAAATTACGCGATCGCGGTTGGGAAGTGGACAGCCAAAACCTGCGCTACAGTCAAGGCATTCGCCCCACCAAAGGCAAAAACATCGCCATCTCTGAATATCCCACTAGTGACGGTATTGCCGACTATGCCCTATTCATCGGTTTACGCTGTGTCGCCATGATCGAAGCCAAGAGGCGGCGCAAAAATGTGGCAGGAGCGATCGCTCAGGCGGAACGGTATGCAAAGGGGTATAGCCCTCACCCCCCAGCCCCCTCTCCCATTAAGGGCGAGGGGGAGCAATCTCAAAGTCCCTCTCCCTCCTTGGGAGAGGGATTTAGGGTGAGGGCGGAAGTTCCTTTTGTATTCGCCACCAATGGGCGCGGCTATCTCAAACAATTGGAAACCGAAAGCGGCATCTGGTTTCGCGATATTCGCAAATCTACCAATCACAGCCGAGCGCTGATCGACTTCTACACTCCCGATGGGCTAGAAGCCTTATTGACAATGGATCGGGAAACTGCCCATGAGAAATTAAAAAATACTAGCTTCAACTTTGGATTCAACCTCTATCCACACCAACGCGCTGCCATTGAGAAGATCGAAGAATGTCTCGAACAAGATCAGCGATCGATGCTAGTGGCGATGGCAACAGGCACAGGCAAAACTAAATTAGCGATCGCCCTTTTGTACCGTTTACTCTCCACTAAACGCTTTCGCCGTGTCTGCTTTGTCGTCGATCGCAGCGCCCTCGGCAGCCAAACCGCCGATGAGTTTAGCACCACCAAAGTAGTTACCACTAAAACCTTCACCGATATTTTTGGCTTAAAAGGCTTAAAAGACATCGATCCTGAATCAGAAACCAAAGTCCATATCTGCACGATTCAAGGCTTAGTCAAGCGCGTACTCTATGCCAAAGAAAATGGCGATATTCCACCCATTGATCAATATGATTTGATTCTCATTGATGAATGTCATCGTGGCTATTTACTTGATCGCGAAATGTCCGACGCTGAGTTAAGCTTCCGTAACCAAGATGATTACATCTCCAAATATCGCCGAGTCTTAGAACATTTCGATGCCGTCAAGATCGGCTTAACTGCTACACCCGCTTTACATACCAAAGAAATCTTCGGTGAACCGATTTACAAATATAGTTACCGTGATGCCGTCATTGATGGCATTCTCATTGACCATGAGCCACCGATCCAGATCCGCACCAAACTCAGTGAGACAGGGATTAAGTTTCAAGCCAATGAAGAAGTCGCTCTTTACAACACTGTCACAGGGGCGATCGATCTCAGCAACACTCCCGACGAGCTAAATTTTGATGTCGAAAAATTTAATAAACAGGTAATTACTGAGCCATTTAATCGGGCGATCGCCCTCGAACTCGCCGCCAGAATTGACCCCTTAATCGAAGAGAAAACCCTGATCTTTGCCGCTAACGATCGCCATGCCGATATTATCGTCACTGAACTCAAACGCGCCATGCAAGGTCGTTATGAAGAACTAGAAAATGATGCGATTCAAAAATTAACAGGCTCAGTCGATGGGGTTCAAGCCAAAATTCGGTCTTTCCGTAATGATTCCTTACCGCGCATTGCTGTTACCGTTGACCTACTCACCACAGGCATCGATGTTCCCAAAATCTGTAACCTCGTCTTTTTGCGCCGTATCAATAGCCGTATTCTCTACGAACAAATGCTCGGCAGAGCCACGCGGCGCTGTGATGAAATCAATAAACAGGTATTCAAAATCTATGACGCTGTAGATATTTACAAAAATATGGAAGCGGTCAGCGACATGAAGCCCGTTGTCGTTAATCCCAAAATCACCTTAGAGCAACTCTTTGATGAATTGCTACAGGTTGGCGATCCACAACATCAAAACCAAATTCGCGATCAAATTCTGGTCAAAATGCGCCAACGGCTCACCAAAATGAGCGATCGAGCAAAGGAAAATTACGAAACCCAAAGCGGTGAACCGCCCAACCGTAGTCTTGCTACATTTAAAACCATGACCACAACCGAAATGGTGGAATGGGTGCGATCGCGTCCCTATCTTGGCAAGATCTGGGAATGGAAGCCCGATTATGAAGGTACGTGGATTCCCATCTCTGATCATCACGATCAAGTTATTGCGATCGCCCGTGGCTATGGTGAAGGCAAGAAGCCGCAAGATTTTTTAGACAGCTTTACCGATTATGTCCGCAACAATGTCAATCAAATCGCCGCCCTCACCGTGGTGTTACAACGTCCCCGCGAGTTGACCCGCGCCCAGTTGCGAGAGTTGCGCCGTGAACTCGATCAAAAGGGCTATTCCGAGGCTTATTTACAACAAGCATGGCGCGATACCAAAAATGAAGATATCGCCGCTTCGATTATTGGTTTTATCCGTCAGGCGGCGATCGGCGATCCTTTAATGCCCTACGAAGATCGTGTCAGAGACGCAATCAGGCGGATTCTAAATAGGCGACAATGGACAGATATCCAACGTAAATGGTTAGAGCGCATTCGAGATCAGATCATTAAAGAAGTCGTCGTCGATCGCGAAGCACTGGATCAGGGCAACTTTCAACGGGATGGCGGATTTAAAAACATTAATCGCGCTTTTGATGGACAATTAGAAACGATTTTAGGCGATATCAACGAGGAACTGTGGCAAAAGCAAGCTTGAATGCGAACAATAGCAACAATAGCGGTAATTCTAGTGGGAACGCCACCCGCGATATAGTCGCTAAACTCTGGAATCTCTGCAATATTCTGCGTGACGATGGCATTACCTATAACGAATATGTCACCGAATTAACCTATCTGCTATTCCTAAAAATGTTGGCAGAAACAGGCAAAGAAAGCCGCCTTCCTGAAAACTATCGCTGGCAAGATCTCGATGGTCGTGAAGGTTTAGAACAATTAGAATTTTACAAACAGCTATTGCTCGATTTAGGTTCAGCCCAGAAAGTAAATGACCCTGCGGTATTGGCGATTTTTACCGATGCTCAAACTAAACTACGCAAACCCACCAATCTCAAATCCCTAACCGATGCGATCGATTCCCTAGATTGGTTCTCAGCCCGTGAGGAAGGTTTAGGCAATCTCTATGAAGGCTTATTAGAAAAAAATGCTGCCGAAAAGAAATCAGGGGCAGGTCAATACTTTACGCCCCGTCCTCTAATTGATGCGATCGTGCGTCTGATTAAACCCCAAGCAGGGGAAATCATCCAAGATCCTGCCGCAGGTACAGCAGGCTTCTTAGTCGCCGCCGATCGCTACATCAAAGAACAAACCAATGAACTCTATGCCCTAGATGCTAAAGCCCAAGATTTTCAAATCCAGAAAGCTTTTCGCGGTTTAGAACTAGTACCAGATACGCACCGCCTCTGTTTGATGAATTTGCTATTGCATGGCATCGAAAGCGCTGTTGATTGCGGTGATAGTCTATCCCCCGATGGCGAAACCTTGGGCAAAGCCGATGTGATCCTCACCAATCCACCCTTCGGCACAAAAAAAGGCGGCGGTCGTCCCACTCGTTCTGACTTCTCCATCACCGCCGAAACTTCCAATAAACAACTTGCCTTCGTCGAGCATATCTATCGCGCCCTCAAAACCAATGGCAGAGCAGCCGTAGTCTTACCCGATAACGTTCTCTTTGAAGACAACACAGGCAGAAAGTTAAGACAGGAATTAATGAATCTCTGCGATCTGCATACAATTTTGCGATTGCCCACAGGCATCTTTTATGCCCAAGGCGTGAAAACCAATGTGCTGTTTTTTACAAGAGGCAAAAGCGATCGCGGCAACACCAAAGCTGTTTGGGTATACGATATGCGAGCCAATACCAACACCTTCGGCAAAACTCGCCAACTGACACTTGCCGATTTTGCCGAATTTGAAGCCGCCTTTGGTGACGACCCCTATGGTAAATCCCCGCGCATCGACCAAGGCGAAGAAGGGCGCTTCCGTTGCTTTACCCGCGAGCAAATTAGCGATCGCAATGACAACCTCGATATTGCATGGCTCCGCGATACTAGCGACGATCCTGAAGATGAAATGACCGAACCCGAAGAGATTGCCACCGCGATCGCCACTCATTTAAAAAATGCTCTTAGTGCGATCGCAGATTTAATGGAAGAATTGGAAAATGTCGTCTAGAAAGTCGTCTAGAAATAGGTTACACGATCGCTCATTTACTATGGCTCATTAACTATGCGTGTTGTATTTTTTGGAACTCCTGATTTTGCCGTTCCCACATTAGAGAAACTGTTGTCAGAACCAGATTTTGAGGTTGTGGGCGTAGTCTCCCAACCAGATACTAGGCGTGGTCGTGGGAGTCAAGTTACGCCGCCACCTGTCAAAGCTGCGGCGATCGCTAAAAATCCCAACCTCCAAATCTGGCAACCCGATCGCCTGAAAAAGGATAAACAGGTACTTGAGGAACTAGCCGCTATTAATGCCGATGTATTTGTGGTGGTTGCTTACGGGCAGATTCTCTCGCAAAAGATTTTGAATATGCCTAAGTATGGCTGTATCAATGTGCATGGCTCATTACTGCCAAAATATCGTGGTGCTGCGCCGATCCAATGGGCGATCGCTAATGGAGAAAGCATTACTGGGATTACAACCATGCAAATGGATGCAGGTATTGATACAGGCGCGATGCTACTCAAGGCGGAGTTAGAAATTTTGCCTGAAGATAATACGGATACTTTAAGTACGAAATTAGCGAATTTAGGTGCAGATTTATTAATTGAGACTTTACGAAGTTTAGATACGATCAAGCCTGAACCTCAAGATGATGCTTTGTCCTGCTATTCACCAATGATTGGGCGTGAGGATTGGGAACTAGATTGGAGCAAAGAGGCGATCGCTTTACATAATCGCATTCGTGCTTTCTATCCCAATTGCTATACAGATTTTCGTGGACAGAGATTAAAGATTGCGAAATCGGAAGTTGTGGAAGGTGAGGACAATTTCGAGAATATTGGGAAAGTTGCCGAAATTCGTAAAGGCAAAGGTTTTGTTTTGCAAACTGGTAAAGGTCTATTACTCATTAAAGAAGTGCAACCTGCGGGAAAGAAACTGCAATCGGGTTGGGATTTTGTGAATGGTGCAAGAATAGCGATCGGGGAATCCTTCCTTTAGGTAAACAAGGGACTTAAGCCCCTTGTTTACCTAACAAGGCTTTCTAAGCGTTGCTTGTCTTTTAATTTGTTTGTGCCTAGCTAACCAATGCCTCTTAAAATTAAAGCAAGCCTAAAAGTATGGGCATTTTTGCGTTTGTTTAGAGCATAGTTAACTTGCAAGTTTAATGAGCATAAAAGTCGTTTCCACTTCCCCATTTGCTGACCAGAAGCCCGGTACTTCTGGACTTAGAAAAAAAGTTACCGTTTTCCAAACGCCTAACTATCTCGAAAATTTCGTTCAATCCATATTTGATAGCCTCGAAGGATTTGCGGGACAAACTCTCGTCGTTGGCGGTGATGGACGCTACTACAACCGTCATGCCATCCAAGTAATCCTCAAAATGGCAGCCGCCAATGGTTTTGGTAAAATCATGGTTGGGCGTGGTGGCATTTTATCTACACCTGCTGCCTCCTGTGTCATTCGTAAGTACAATGCCTTCGGTGGGATTATCCTCTCCGCAAGCCATAACCCCGCAGGCAAAGATGGCGACTTCGGTATCAAGTACAACACAGGCAATGGGGGACCAGCACCCGAAAAAATCACTGATGCCATCTATGACATCACCAAGAGCATTAGTGAATATAAAATCCTTGAAGCTAGCAACCTCGATCTCGATCGCATAGGTGAGTCCAAACTCGGTGATACGGTGGTGGAAGTGATCGACTCCGTTGCTGATTATGCGGAATTGATGGAATCGCTCTTTGATTTCGATCGCATTAAATTATTACTTGCCTCCCCAGATTTCAGCCTCCGCTTTGATGGAATGCACGCGGTAACCGGTCCCTATGCTCAAGAAATTCTCGTTAACCGTTTAGGCGCACCTGCCAGTGCTTTGCAAAATTGCGTACCGCTCGAAGACTTTGGTGATGGACATCCCGACCCCAACTTAGTCTATGCCCATGATCTCGTTGAAGTGCTTTATGGCGAAAATGCTCCCGACTTTGGCGCAGCTTCCGATGGCGATGGCGATCGCAATATGATCCTCGGTCGTAAATTCTTTGTCACCCCTAGCGACAGTTTAGCAATTCTCGCCGCCAATGCTCACCATGTCCCCGCTTACAAGGGTGGACTCGCAGGTATTGCCCGTTCTATGCCCACTAGCCAAGCCCCTGATCGCGTTGCCGCTAGACTTGGCATCGAGAGCTATGAAACTCCGACAGGTTGGAAATTCTTCGGTAATTTGCTCGATGCAGGTAAGGCAACCCTTTGCGGTGAAGAAAGCTTTGGGACTGGCTCTAATCACGTTCGCGAAAAGGATGGACTCTGGGCAGTGCTGTTCTGGCTAAATGTTCTGGCGGCGCGTCAGCAATCGGTCGAGGCGATCGTCAAGGAACATTGGCAACTTTACGGACGTAATTTCTATTCTCGCCATGACTATGAAGGCGTAGATAGCGATCGCGCCAATACCCTTGTTAATAATCTCCGCAGTAAATTTGCAGAATTAAAGGGTCAGAAATTTGGCAATTACGAAGTTGCCTTTGCCGATGATTTTAGCTATACCGATCCTGTCGATGGCAGTGTCAGCAATAACCAAGGCATTAGAATTGGCTTTACCGATGACTCGCGGATCGTTTTCCGTCTATCGGGTACTGGCACTCAAGGCGCAACCCTCCGCCTCTATGTCGAAAGCTATGAGCCAAATATTGCCAAGCATTCCCTAGATACACAAGAAGCTCTCAAAGAGTTAATCGAAATCGCCGATCAAGTTGCCCAGATCAAAGTTCTCACAGGACGCGATCAGCCTACGGTAATTACATAAAATAAACAAAAAAAGCGGCGCAATGCGCCGCTTTTTTTATATCTGACAAGCATCCTGCAACCAAGATTTTTCTGCATCGGTAAGTAGTGGTGAGAGCTTCTCAATTACCGCCGCATAGTAACTTTCTAGCCATGCAATTTGTTGAGGATTGAGCTTGTGGCGATCGATTAATTTTTTGTCAAAGGGAATGTAGGTCAAAGACTCAAACTCATACCAAGGCGTTTTATTAGCATTATCACCTTCGGACTTCGGAGATTCCTGCTTAACTTCCTTTACAAAATAGAGATTCTCCAAACGGATACCACCCCATTTCGGTTGATAGTACCCCGGCTCAATGCTATTGATTGTACCGAGATCGAGGGATTGATTGACGCGCTTACTGATGCCATTAGGTCCTTCATGGACATTGAGGAATACGCCTACACCATGCCCAGTGCCATGTCCATAATCCAGCCCACTCTGCCAGAGAGAAGAACGGGCAATACCATCGATTTGACTGCCTGTCGTGCCTTTAGGAAATCTCTGCATCGCGCAATTGATATGGGATTTGAGAACCTCCGTATAGCGATCGCGTTGTTCCGCAGTCGGTTCCCCAATGCTCATAGCGCGAGTGTCATCGGTCGTGCCACCATAAAACTGTGAACCCGAATCTAATAGTAGCAAATCACCATTGATCAACTTACAAGCTGGGTTGGGGTTACTGTAATGCACAATCGAGCCATTCGCACCCGTCCCTGCGATCGTCGGGAAACTGAGGTCAATAAAACCTTCCTGTTGCTTGTATAAACCTTCGATTTTGTGAGCAACATCCCTTTCACTAATGACATTACCTGCGGCAACCTGTTCTTCGATCCATTTAATCGTCAAGGTCTTTGCCCAGCTAGCCTTGAGATTAGCTTTTTGCATCTGCGCGATCTCGACAGGATTCTTATGGGATTTGAAAGTCTCAATGGGATTATCGCCATCAACGATTTTTGCCTTGACTGCCTTCAGTTGCAAATATGTACCGTATGTGGTTTGCGATGCGGCTATTAACACAGGTTGATGATCCGCCGCTAGCGATCGCAATGTTGGTAAATATTGCTCATAGTCAAGGATCTGCACTTGCCCCGCAAGGGATTGTCGCACCGCCTCATCAAGGCGCGAAGTATTGGTAAAGAGATAAGCATCGGTCAAAGTGACGATCGCATAGCTAATAAATACAGGATTGCACTCGACATCACGACCGCGCAAATTGTAGAGCCATGCAATCTGATCCAGCTTGGTGACAGGTAAAATCGCCGCCTTCTTTTTCCCTAAAGCCTCACGCACCCGTTCTAATTTCTTGGTTAAACTCTCACCTGTAATCTGATCAGGCAAAGCAATAATCGGTTGATCGCCAAAGGCAGGTATAGGCTCACTCTCCGCCCAAGGACTTTGCGATCGCACCGTATCCACCAAATTTTCGAGGATCGGCACGATTTCGACACCACTAGCATTTAAGCGATCGGCAAAGCGACGATATTGGGAAATAGTAATCGTAAAGGGATCGATGCCAAGGCGAAAGGTTTTCTCTTGCTTCGCGGCATTGCCTCCCAATTCTTCGAGAACTTCTTCCACGGTCTGATGATCTTCCAATCCCACTTTGCAGACCTTTTGCAACGTTGCATCCACCTGCATATCCGCCTGCTCGTAATAGCGCGGATCGACAAAGACCCAAGCTTGGGCAGTACCGATTAAAAAATCTCCAGCCGAACCCGTAAAACCACTAATCCACTGACGACGCTGTTTCGCTTCGGGCAAGTACTCATTGAGATGCTCATCCGCCGAAGGAACAAAATAGGCATCAAGTCTATGTTTCGCCAATTGCGATCGCAAAGCCGTAAATTTCTGGGCAACTCCCGTTAATTCAGAGGATTGTGGTGATGCGGTGGTTAAGGGCTGCAATAAAACCATGAAGTTTATGTGGGTAGAGATTGATCTATCCAAATTTTAACCGATCTAGTTTTGTCCCGCCTGCACAGCAGATGACACAAGCTTTTAGGGACTTACCATTAATTTAAAGTATCTGTGGCTTCGACTCCGCTCAGCCAACGTTAGCTGAGCGGAGTCGAAGCTAGATAACTTTGGTGGGACATTTTTTATCTGCGAGAGTCTTAGGTCTTTAGCTGGATAAAGAATTAATGGCTCATTTGCTATAATCTCTTTGCCTATAGCCACTTTGGGATAAAAGTCCCCTTTTATCTAACCCCATAATTACTGCAATGTTAATTACCGAAAATATCGAAACTCGCGATCGCCTCCACAGCTCATTGTCAACATGGACATGGCAAGGACATCAAATCCAATATTCCGTCACGGGTTCAGGTACACCTCTAGTGTTGATTCATGGCTTTGGCGCGTCCATCGGTCACTGGAAAAAGAATATTCCCGCATGGGCGGAAGCTGGCTATCAAGTATTTGCCCTCGACCTCTTAGGCTTTGGCGCTTCCGCAAAACCTGCCCTCGATTATTCCCTCGAACTTTGGGAAGAACTACTGCGCGACTTTCATCAAGAACTCGTCCAACGCCCTGCGATCTTCATCGGTAATTCCATTGGTGCATTGCTGGCTCTGATGTTAGCGGCGAATTCTCCCGAAATTGCGATCGGCGCAGTTCTGCTTAATGCCGCAGGTGGTCTAAATCATCGTCCTGAAGAATTGAATTTGCCTCTGCGCTTAGTGATGGGAGCCTTTGCCAAGTTAGTTAGCTCCGAAGTCACAGGCAAGTTTGTATTTAACCAAGTGCGCCAAAAGCGGAATATTCGCAATTCCCTCCGTCAGGTCTATCGCAATCATCAAGCGATCGATGATGACTTAGTCGATATGCTCTATCAACCATCCTGTGATGAAGGCGCACAAAAGGTCTTTGCCTCCATTCTCACCGCTCCTGCGGGGCCTCGCACTTCCGATCTTTTAGCCAAGATCGAAAAGCCCTTACTAGTACTGTGGGGTGATGCCGATCCTTGGACTCCGATCAATGGCGCAAAGGTCTATCAAGAAGCAAGTAAAACCAAAGATATTCAACTCATTCCTATTCCCAATACAGGACATTGCCCCCACGACGATCGCCCTGAAATTGTCAATGCTCTGGTAATTCACTGGCTACAAAAATTACTCTAAAATCAGAATAGGTATTGCGAAGCAATACCTATTCTGATTCTTTTAGCTCAATGAGCCTTAAGTTCGGGATGTAGCGCAGCTTGGTAGCGCATCGCGTTCGGGACGCGAGGGTCGTAGGTTCAAATCCTATCATCCCGATTAATATTGGTATCACTACAGCAGATTTTTGAAAGCGGCGCTTCGCGCCGCTTTCAAAATTTTAACGTCAGCGCAAAGCGCTGTAAAGGCTATATGATTATCTTGAGTTCATTTTTAAGCACAATTTAATCACAAGCCATCATGTTGAGTTCAACTAGGGAACTTCTAGAAACTGCGCGTCGTAATGCCTATGCGATCGGCGCATTTAATGTCTATAACTTAGAAGGCGTAAAAGCTGTGGTCAATGCTGCGGAAATTAGTCGTAGTCCTGCCATGTTGCAATTACATCCTAGTGCGCTCAAGTATGGCAAACTTCCCTTAGTGAGAATGTGCATTGAGGCAGCAAAGTCAGCAAATGTGCCCATCTCGATCCATCTTGATCACAGTACTTCGGCGGCGGATATTCGCTTAGCCCTCGATGCTGGCGTGCGATCAATCATGGCAGATGGTTCACCCATGCCCTACAAAGAAAACTTGAGATTCACTAGGGACATGACTGCAATCTCTCATAAGTTCCATGCGATCGTTGAAGCAGAAATTGGCAGAATCAGTGGTACTGAAGATGGACTCACCATCGCTGAGAAAGAAGCAAAGATGACCGATCCACTTCAAGCTTTAGAATTTGTGCAGCAAACTAAGGTTGATGCTTTAGCTGTCACCATTGGTAATGTTCATGGTGAATATAAAAGTCCACCCCGTCTAGATTTTGCTCGTCTGGAAAAGATTCGTAGTCTGGTGGATATTCCCTTAGTTTTACATGGTGCTTCGGGTTTACCCAAGGAGATGATTGAGCGATCGATTCAATTGGGAGTATGTAAATTTAATGTCAATACGGAAGTGCGCCAAGCCTATATGCAGTCGCTCAAGTTAGAAATTTGCGGTGATAGTCCTAAGGATTTATTAGAAATCGCAGGGGAAGCGATCGCTGCCATGCAGGAAGTAATCATCGACAAGCTCAACCTGTTTGGCTCCGTTGGCAAAGCCCATCTCCACGAAACTCCCTATGCAGAGTTATTAGCAACACGAGCACATACCTAAAAGTGAAGATCTAGTTAAGCGATCGCTCAAACCATCATTTCGGGATCTTAACTATTTTGTTATCCTAGCTACAGTGCCATAAGCGCACCAATCAAGATTTAATAGTAGCTAACTCATCAGTCAAGACTCACCGCAATGACCACAACGCCGATCGCTCCTAAAACAACGCCTACACTTACCAATCGTCCCGACGCATTAGGACGGTTTGGCATCTTTGGTGGCAAATATGTCCCCGAAACCCTCATGAGTGCTCTTACTGAGCTAGAAACTGCCTTTTATCATTACAAAAACGATCCAGACTTTAACAACGAGCTAGATGGCTACTTGCGGGACTATGTGGGTAGACCAAGCCCTCTATACTTTGCGGAGAGATTGACACAGCACTATGGCACGGCACAGATTTACCTGAAGCGAGAAGATCTCAACCACACAGGCGCACATAAAATTAACAATGCCCTAGCTCAAGTTCTCCTTGCGATCCGTATGGGCAAAAAGCGCGTTATTGCCGAGACAGGTGCAGGACAACATGGGGTCGCTACAGCCACGGTTTGCGCTAGATTTGGTTTGCAATGCGTGATTTATATGGGCGTGCAGGATATGGAGCGCCAAGCCCTGAATGTCTTCCGTATGAAGCTCATGGGTGCAGAAGTCCGTCCTGTTGAAGCAGGTACTGGCACACTCAAGGATGCTACCTCTGAGGCAATTCGCGACTGGGTAACGAATGTTGTCGATACCCATTACATTCTTGGTTCCGTAGCTGGTCCCCATCCCTATCCGATGATTGTGCGTGATTTCCATGCGGTAATTGGCAAAGAGAGTCGTCGCCAGAGCCAAGAAAAATGGGGCGGCTTACCAGACATTCTGCTTGCCTGTGTCGGTGGTGGGTCTAATGCGATGGGACTATTCCATGAATTTGTGGATGAACCATCTGTGCGCCTCATCGGTGTCGAAGCCGCAGGTAAGGGGACAAATACGGAATTCCATGCAGCAACTTTAACCCTTGGGCGCGTGGGTGTCCTCCATGGAGCAATGAGCTATCTACTTCAAGATGAGCAAGGTCAAGTCCAAGAAGCCCATTCCATTAGTGCTGGCTTAGATTATCCTGGAGTTGGTCCTGAGCATAGTTATCTCAAGGATCTTGGTCGTGCTGAATATTACAGCGTCACCGATCAAGAAGCTCTCGATGCTTTCCAACGTCTCTCACGTTTGGAAGGAATTATTCCCGCTTTGGAAACATCCCATGCGATCGCCTATCTCGAAACTCTCTGCCCACAACTAACACCCGATCAGCGCATCATCATTAACTGCTCTGGTCGTGGTGATAAAGATGTCAACACCGTAATTCAGCACTTACATCTATAAACATCAAAGCGGCTCTTTGAGCCGCTTTGATGTTTAAAATGGTATTTTTGCTGAAAGCCAACGTTCAGCTTCTAAGGCTGCCATACATCCTGTTCCCGCCGCTGTAACTGCTTGGCGATATTCATGATCTTGGACATCACCACAGGCATAAACACCTTCAATATTTGTGGCTGTGGATTTCCCTTTCGTCACGATATAACCTGTCGCATCAAGTTCTATCTGTCCTGCAAATAATTCAGTATTGGGAGTATGCCCGATCGCATAAAACAGTCCACCCACGGCTAAATCACGCTCTGCATTGGTGATAGTGTCACGAATCTTGACTCCCTGCACAATACCTTCCCCATAGACATCAATGGGAAGAGAATGCCAATGCACAGCAATTTTAGGGTGATTGAATATCCGTTGTTGCATTACCTTGCTTGCTCTCAGGCGATCGCTTCGCACCAACAAATGTACCTTCGAGCCATATTTAGTTAAGAAAACAGCTTCCTCAACTGCCGTATCACCACCACCAACTACCGCTAGTTCCACACCTCGAAAAATAGGAGCCGCACCATCACAGACTGCACATGCCGAAATCCCGCGATTCCAATATTGTTCTTCGCTAGGTAAATGGAGTCGTTTCGCAGTTGCCCCTGTGGCAATGATGACACTGTGAGCTTGGACAGAATGGGATGTTGAAGTAATTGTAAAAGGGCGTTCACTAAAATCAACAGCAACCACATCTTCCATTATTAACTCTGCACCACAATTTACGGCTTGCTCCTTCATATGCATCATTAACTGTGGCCCCATAATCCCATTAGGAAACCCCGGAAAGTTTTCCACTTCCGTTGTCGTCATTAACTGTCCCCCAGGGATGCCCCTTTTTTGAAATCCTTCAAATACCATTGGACTAAGATTGGCACGTCCTGCATAGATTGCTGCCGTGTACCCAGCAGGTCCTGAACCAATAATCACTACATTCCTAATCACAGATTGGGCGATCGCATCTGACATAATCTTTCTTTCTAAAATTACAAAAGCTCTGTAGCATCCTCGCGATGATGAACTATAGCGGTTTGCAAATAAGTGCATACTCATTTACAAACAAAACATCAATCTCAGTAAGAGTTTTGACTTTTCATTGAGCCTATTGCAAAATGAAAATTGCTATAAGAACTGAACCATTTGCACAGAAGCTATAGAATTTTGAGTTTAGTTTAGAGATGTCAATGGATGTTATTTCTCTATATATAAATTTAAGAAAGTTGGCTTTTAGAATGAAGATTCTACTAAGGTATATACTCTTGAGTTTTTTACCCCTTGTATAGTAGCTATAGGAACCCTAAGTAATCTCTGAAATTTCCCCTGCTGACATTGGTTTCATCGATTATTTAAGATTGCTATACATGACAAAATATATCGTAGCTGGTTGATTTTTGTAGGACAATGCAATAATACTTGCAAAAATGAAGCTACATCAACTCTAAATCGATTTTAGGTCGATAAAACTATGGATATTAAGCTCATCAACATTGGCTTTGGCAACATTGTTTCAGCAAACCGAGTTGTGGCGATCGTTAGTCCCGAATCTGCCCCTATTAAGCGTATTATTAGCGACGCTCGTGAACATGGTAAGTTGGTTGATGCTACTTATGGTAGGCGTACTAGAGCCGTTATTGTCACCGATTCTAGTCATGTCGTTTTATCCGCAATTCAACCTGAAACCGTTGCCAATCGCTTTGTGATTAGCAAAGAAGGTGCAACGGATTAAACAATCTTAAATGGTTTGTAAGAGTACGTCCCTAAGAGGCGTATTCTTATAAACCATTTGTTCTCATGGTATAAGTAGCAAAAATTGAGCTAAACATTACAGGAATTTACGAAACTTGAGCGAAGGTAAAGTAGGCGCAGGCAGACTAATTGTTGTTACAGGACCAAGTGGGGTCGGTAAAGGGACAATCTTACAAAAATTACTAGAACGCTATCCCGATCGCATTCTCTTTTCGATCTCGGCAACTACGCGATCGCCTCGTGCAGGAGAAGAACATGGTCGAGAGTATTTTTTTTGGAGTCGGGATGAGTTTGAACAAAAGCGCGACTCGGGTGAATTCCTAGAATGGGCTGAGTATGCAGGCAATCTCTATGGCACGCCTCGACAAGCCATTGATCAGGCGATCGCTGATGGTCAAGTTGTTCTCTTAGAAATTGAGTTGGCAGGCGCAAGACAGGTTGCCCAGTCCTTTCCTAGTGCCAAGCGGATTTTTATTGCCCCACCATCTATGGAAATTCTAGAAAGTCGCCTACGTCAACGCAGCACCGATAGCGATGAGCAGATTACGAAGAGATTGCACCATGCAAAACTGGAAATCGCGGCGGCAAATGAGTTTGACATCACCATAGTTAATGACGACTTAGAAATTGCGATCCAACAACTGGAAAGCGCCATGTTTGATTAGAATATTTGTGCTGAGGCTCTTGCGGGTAAAAAATGTCCTACCAACGTTAGCTGAGCGGAGTCGAAGCTAACGTTGGCTGAGCGGAGTCGAAGCCACAGGGACTTAATAGCAAGTCCCTTATGGTTGGCAACACCAGCATCTGTACAAATCTAATTTTGGTTTTCTTTATGACTATGTGGAGTTTAGTTGGCGCTTTGTTGTTGTCTGTTTCGACCCAAGCTCTTGATGGTCGTGCAGTCGCTACAGTACCAAACTCACTCATGAGCTATGCTACTCGTCCTGTCTTAGCATCAGACGTAAGTGCAAGCACCACACCTGACCCTGTAGCGAAACAGGCGATCGCAGGAATGCTCAATGAACTCAAACAAGTAGGATTAACTAATCCCGATCAAGGTGCATGGATTCAGTCCCATGATGGCGCGATCGTTTCAGGATATTTATCAAATCGCCCCTTACCCTCAGCATCGCTCACCAAAATTGTAACGACACTTGCCTCATTGCAAACATGGGGATCAAATTATCGCTTTATTACCAATATCAGCACCACGGGTAATCTGGTGGGCGATACGCTCAAGGGAGACTTGATTATTGAAGGCGGCGGCGATCCATTTTTTGTATGGGAAGAAGCGATCGCTCTTGGCAATAAACTCAATAAACTTGGCATTAAACGCATTCAAGGCAATCTAATCATTACAGGTAGATTTGCCATGAATTTTGAAACCGATTCATCCAAAGTGGCTAACTTTTTGCGTCTCGCCTTTGACAGTAGCCAATGGGAAGGAGAGGTTGCAGAGCAATATGCCACCATGCCTGTGGGCACAGCTAAGCCGCAATTAGTGATTCTTGGTAATGTACGAATTGGGGCATACTCCAGTGCTAGCAATACGACTAGGTTATTAATTCGTCATGCGTCACTACCTCTGTGGCAAATCCTCAAACGCATGAATACCTTTAGCAATAATGAGATGGCGGAGATGTTGGCTTCGCAATTGGGTGGTGGTCAACAAGTAGCGGCGATCGCAGCTAATGCGACGGATATGCCACTATCAGAAATCAGACTGGTTAACGGTTCGGGACTAGGACAGGCAAATCAAATTTCCCCTCGTGCAATTGTTGCCATTTTGATGGCAGTGCATAATCGTGCTCAAGTCGAAGGGTTGACCCTTGCCGATCTCTTTCCGATGAGTAATTGCAACTGTGGCACGATCGAGGGGCGCAAAATGCCTAGATGGGCGATCGTCAAAACAGGAACCCTATCCGATGTCAGTGCCTTAGCAGGTGTAGTGCAAACCCAGCAGCATGGGGTAATTTGGTTTTCTCTGATCAATCGGGGAGAAGGCAATATCGATGACTTTCACCGATCGCAAGATCATGTCCTCCAAAATTTAGTTGCTAAATGGGGATTGCCCAAATCGCCTAGCCCTAGTTTTACCGAAACCCCTTGGCGAGACAGCGATCGCAACGAAGTTATTAAATAAAAACCATAAAGATAGAGGCGTTGCTAAGCAACGCCTCTATCTTTATGGTTTTTATGATTGTCATGAATCTATGACCTGTGATGGATGCAACTTTTAGTAAGTATCTCAATAATATGAGTTTTATAAGTTGTAAATCTTCAAAATATGTATTTAAGAAGAATTTATCAATTTAATAAACTGACCTTAACCCGATGGTGTTGAGAAACACATAGGATACTTAATGTGTACCTCACGCTGATATGACATATACGTTCTCTAATTTCGATCTTAATTCCACAACTTCTGTAATTGATTGGCGGCGATCGCTCGAAGAAATTTATCGTGGTCGCACCATGCACACTTACAAAAGTGGACAAATCATTCCCATGTATTCCCATGAAGTATGGGTGGTTTGCCGTGGAGTGGTGCAACTTAATACCCTTCATCCCTCAGGTGATGAAGTACTGGTAGGCTTTGCAGTGCAAGCCATGCCCTTTGGTTTACCCCTGACCCATCTGGAGCCATATCAGGCGATCGCCCTCTCAGATGTTGACTTGATGCGATTCACACTTACCGAACTAGAACAATCGCCACAACTTTATCAAGGAATTTTGCAACATCTCAATCGTCGCCTTCAGCAAACCGAAGCTTTACTTGCCCTAGTCAGTAATAAACGGGTGGAGGAGCGTCTACGCCAAATCCTACTTTTGCTAAAACAAGAAGTGGGTGTAGCCGTTGATGGTGGCACTCGGTTAACGGTTCGACTCACCCACCAACATCTGGCTAGTGCCATTAGCAGTACCCGCGTCACTGTTACTCGAGCGATGAAGCTTCTACAGGATGAAGGTTGGCTCAAAGTTGATCGCGATCGGCATATTATTTTGGTATAAAAAAGGGGCGCAAAGCGCCCCTTTTTTATACGCAAATTGCTTTGCGATTTTACTTCTTGAGAATAGTAACTACAAGAGCAGTACCTTCGGTTACAGGCTTAACGCCTTCGGGATAAGGAATTTCGCTAACGTGAATACCCTTACCGATTTCGAGAGGAGTAATATCTAGCTCAAAGCTTTCAGGGACATTATTAGGAGCGCAAGATACACGTACATAGTTTTTGATGGTATCAACGGAACCACCACCAACTTTTACGCCAACAGGTACACCAACAAAGTGGAGAGGAATATCTACTTCAATCTTCGATTGCGACTCGATCGCAAAAAAGCTGAGGTGATAGATATCATTTTTGTAAGGATGATTTTGGACTTCACGCAATAGTGTTTTGCCTTTAAAGTCGCCATCAGTTACATTTACTTCGATCAATGTGTTATTAATCGTTGCTTCACGTAACAAAGTGGTTGCTTCCTTAGCATCTAAAGTGATCGAGATCGAATCAGCACCCTTATGTCCATATACGGTTGCAGGAACTTGACCGTTGCGGCGCAGGGCGCGGTTGTTAGATAGAGTACGGGTAGAGGCGTTAATTTGTAATTGCATTTTGGTAATTTATGATTGCTTAGTTTTAATTTCTCAACAAACCACGCTTAGGTCCATGAATTGGATCTTCAACGATAATAGTTTGTCCTCGGCTTGCGCCTAAAGAGATGATCGCGATCGGAGTCCCCGTCAAATCAGCAAGGAACTTGAGATATTCCTTAGCTTCTGTGGGTAGCTCCTCAACGGTTTTGCATTCACTAGTCGATCGCTTCCAACCTGGTAAGGTTTCGTAGATGGGAATCGCTCTAGCAAAGGCACGGGCATCGCTGGGGAAGTCGCGAACGACCTTGCCATCGAGTTCGTAGGCAGTACATACCTTGATTTCATCGAGATCGTCGAGGACATCAAGTTTGGTAACTGCTAGACAGTCGAGTCCATTAATGCGAACGGCATAACGACCGATGACACCATCAAACCAACCACAACGGCGCTTACGTCCTGTAGTTGTGCCAAACTCGGCTCCACGCTGACCAATCTGCTCACCAATTGCATCATGTAGCTCGGTGGGGAATGGTCCTTCACCAACACGAGTTGTGTATGCTTTGGCAACACCGATCACGCGATCGATGGAGGTTGGTCCCACACCTGCACCGATGCAAGCACCGCCAGCTACGGGATTGGATGAAGTTACATAGGGATATGTGCCATGATCAAGATCTAGCAATGTGCCCTGTGCACCTTCAAACAAAATATTGCGGCGCTCACGAATGGCGGCATCAATCTTGAGGGATGCATCAACCACATGGGGGCGTAGACGCTCAGCATAACCGCGATATTCTTCAATAATCGCGTCAGCATCGAGTGGTTCTAAATTATAAAGCTTTTGTAAAACAATGTTTTTCTGCTCGATCGCCCAACGTAGCTTTTTCGCTAGGCGTTTTTCGTCCATTAAATCAATTACACGAATGCCAACCCGCTCGGATTTGTCAGCGTAGGTTGGTCCGATGCCACGCCCTGTTGTGCCAATTCTGTGTTCGGCTCGCTGATCCTCTGATGCGCGATCCAGCACACGGTGGTACGGCATGGTGACATGGGCGGTTTCAGCAATAAATAGGTTTTCCGTCGATATACCCAAATCTTTGAGTCGATCCACTTCTTCAAGAAGCACCTTCGGATCGATCACTGTGCCACTGGCAATGATGCATTCCGTTTTGGGATACAGGATTCCCGAAGGAATCAGGTGTAGCTTAAAGGTGCGATCGCCGACGACGACCGTATGTCCTGCATTATTACCGCCTTGATAGCGGACAACGACATCTGCGGAGCGGCTCAGCAAATCGGTGATTTTGCCTTTACCTTCATCACCCCACTGTGCCCCAATAACAATTACATTAGCCAAGAGTCTTGCTGCTCAATAAAATCTCACAATCATCAATCATCTCAAAAGACATGAGCATTTGTCAATCACTTAATTAGCTATGCATAATTAAAAACCTGTGGCGCGCTCGTAGATTGCGCCACAGGTTTTTAATTTTTATGATCAATTAGTTGTTTTCAGTGCCTTTGGCACTGAAAACAATAGAACTAATTTTTTGAAAGCCCACCTATTTCTAGGTAGGCTTTCAAAAAATTAGTTCTTAATTAATGAGAATTACTGCGATCGCATTCTGTTTTTGCAATCTATTAAGAAAGAATTACTCCGCTCTAAGTAGACGGAGTAATTCATAGTTACTTCAGTTCAAAGGTCTGTAAGTAATTTTTTAAAGTTGTGAGTATTTTCATTTTTGACTGATGATGCCAAACATGATGTCATTTACATTACTTTTAAGGCTTTTTATAGTCTTATGACTTTTTATGGCTTTTTGGTTGGAGAATCAGTAGAGCTAGGTGTTTGAGTGGAGTTGGTAAAGGGTTGTTTTTGTGGAGAGAGGGCTGCGAGGCGCTTAACTTCATCTTTAAAATCAGCAGGAGCTAGTTCTAGACCTTTATCAAAGAGTTTCTTTGCTTCATCATCCTTGCCTTGAACTTGTCTTAGCTGTGCTTTACCAACGTAGGGACGGAAATCTTTAGGATTTTCTTTAATCATTTGATCGTAAGTAGCGATCGAATCATCAAGGCGATTTTGTTGGCGATAAACTTCACCGAGAATCCAGCGTACTGAAGCAGTATCTACAGCATTGGCTTGGATTTTATTAGCAGTTTCTGCGGTTTTAAGGGTGTCTTGGAGTAGTCCGATCGCTGCTTCAGGGCGTTTGTCATTTAGCTCAAGTCCAACGACACTTTGTAATGCAGGAATATACCCAGGTTTTGTCGTCAAAATCTTGCGATATTCCGCCGCCGCATTTTTGGTGTCTTTGAGTTCGAGATAGGTTTTGGCTAAGGTCATCCGATATTCAGGAGTATCTGGAAAAGCATCGGACAGAGTTTGCAATGGCTCGATCGTTTCTTTAACCTTGCCTAATTGATTTCTGAGATTGACTAACCCAATGAGTGCAGTTTGATTTTTAGGATCGCTTTTGAGTACAGCTTCAAAGCCCTCGATCTGAATTTTAATACGATCCTGTTCGGAGGTGTTTTGATTAGGATTAGTAGCTTGGGCTTGCTGAGTAGGTGGGGCAAAGAGACCGCCGATCAATGGTGCGATCGATACGCCTAGAAACGAGAGCGTAATTACGATTAAAACACCGTTAATAATCCATTGCCTTGCTGTACGTTGAGTCACGATATTTACCCTAAATCCAGATACATCATAATAGCAGTTGGCAAAAAATAGTTAGCAGCATAGCCTTATGGGTATGCTGCTAACTATACAAAAGCCTGTAGCGCAAGCTCAGCTTGCGCTACAGGCTTTTGCTTTTATATTTCAAGCTTTAAATGCTAGCCGCCAACATGAATTCCCGGACGACGTTTGGGATCTTTTTCGGCGGTGCGTAACACTTCACGGGTAACGATCGCAATATCACCCTCGCCAAACAAAATAAAGCGCATCAAGTATTGGAGTGGATTACCCTCAGCCCAGCCAAAATAGGCATGGGGCAATTTATGAGTTCGTTCGCGAATCTCAAACAAAATTGCGGCGATCGTATTGGGCACAGCCGCACCGCGCGATCGCAAAATGCGATGTTCACCCACCTGATACCCCTCGATGTAAATCGTTCCCGCAAATTCAGAGGGATCGGAAACCTTGATCTCTAAGAAAATCAGGGGATCGTCAACGGGCAAGTGATGTTCTTGGCGGGTATCTTGTTCTTTTTGGCTATATTCCAGTTCATCTCCACGATTAGGACGATGGGCAATGATCCGTACTGTATGTTCGGGACTAGTTTGAATAAAGCTTTGAGCTAGTTCGTCCATTTCTACGGTGTCTGCTCGTAACTCGGTTGATCGCCAAACGCGCGACACCAAAGATGTCATGACAATAATGGCAATAAAAATTGCTGCGATCTTGATACCATCTGGTCTTTCGACAATATTAGCGATCGTCGTATAGATAAAAACAACTGTAATGCTGCCAAATAAGGTTACTTCGGTACGTTTACGCTGTTTATAGGATGCCAAGGTTACAGCAAACGCCGCCGAACTCATTAGTACCAATACTCCTGTAGCGTATGCTCCACCTTGAGCTTCCACATTTGCTTGAAAAATTAGGGTGACAATAAAGGCGATCGCGGTATAAACCAAAACCAAGGGACGAACTGCCAATGTCCAGTTGGGAGCCATACCGTAGCGAGGAAGATATCGTGGCACGATATTTAATAGCCCCGCCATAGCCGATGCACCTGCAAACCACAAAATTGAAATGGTGCTCAGATCGTAGACAGTTCCGAAAATATCACCAAAAAACTGGTGTGCTAGAAATGCGAGGGCCCGACCATTAGCTTTGCCACCTGTCTCAAACTCTGCCGCAGGAATCAAAAAAGTGGTGACAATGCTACTTGTGAGGAGGAAAAAACTCATAATCCAAGCCGCACTAGCTAGCATCTTGTGAGTATTTTTGATCCGTCCCTTGGGTGTCTGTTCGCTATCGTCGCTATATCCTTTTACTAAGGGCATCACAGCAACACCTGTCTCAAATCCTGATAGTCCCAAGGCGAGTTTTGGGAATACCAAGATCGAAATTCCTAATAGCATCAATGGATTTTGATTATTCGCAAAGACCGCATTTTGCCAATTGTTAATTACTGCGGGTTGGTTATATATATGCTGAAGTCCAACAAATACCGTAATCAAGTTCAGTAGCAAATATACAGCTACTAAAATGACGGCAATGCCGATCGCTTCACGAAAACCTTTGAGAAAAACTGCACCTAGCAAAGCAATGAGCACTAGGGTGATGGGGACTACTTGCCCATGAAAAAATTCGGGTACTAGGGGATTTTCCACAATGTGGGCAGTGGCATCGGCGGCTGAGAGCGTAATGGTGATAATAAAGTCCGTTGCTACAAATCCCAGCAAGCAAAGGACTAATAGCTTACCCTGCCACCATGTCAGTAAATGCTCTAACATCGCGAGGGAACCTTCGCCATTAGGACTAATGGTGGCAACTTTGCGATAAATCGGTAATGCCCCAAATAGAGTTAATAGCAACAAGATCAAAGTAGCGATCGGTGATAAGGCTCCTGCGGCAACCGCAGCAATTCCGGGTTGATATCCAAGGGTAGAAAAATAGTCCACCCCTGTTAAACACATCACCTGCCACCAGCTATGCTTATCGCTGTGCTTATGCGATGGTTCGTTGTGTTTGTCGGAGTTGTCTTTAGGTTGATGGCTGCCTGCCAGCAGCCAATGCTTCAAATTTTGAAGTGTCTCAGATTTGTTGGAAGAAGGGACAGGGGAAGCCATAGAGCAACTTATTGATAACGCTTCTTCAGTCTAAGGCAAGCTTTAAGTTATTCAACAGCACTAGATATTTATTTGGTAAATGTTTAGGAAATATTTGCTAAATATCTAGAAACAAAATGCTGCACGACATGTTCTAGATAAAAAGTTATTTTTAGTTATATTTTTGGGCAGTATTCAGGCTAATCCATATTTTTAAAATGGTAAGCAATTAGGGACTTGCGGATAAAAAATGTCCCACCAAAATCTAGCTTCGACTTCGCTCAGCTAACTTTGGCTGAGAGGAGTCGAAGCCACAGGTACTTTAATTTATAGCAAATCCCTTACCACAATAAATCCTTTCCTTTTTAGGACTACCAACCTTCTCTAGGCAGTGGTTTTAAATTTTTAAAGTGTGATTTTCGGGAATATGTTATGAGGGCGCATAACGATTAAATACATCTATTTGCTATGAGGAAACAATTATTGACGGTGAATTCATTCCATGTGGCAAAAAGTATCAGAAAAACAGATGCATTATGTTCGATGGCTTTTGGCGATCGGATGGTTAATTTTAATCTTTTCGATGTTTTATGACCCCATATCGCACCATTTGACTGATCCGAATGATCCCCATATGTTACTCAGCCCCTTTCGCATCAAGAAAGAATTGGGTTGTGTGCAATTTCAGAATTTTTGCAATGATCTTGCCCCCTATGCCATGGGAGCAAGAATTTTCTGGGGGATGATTGTTCCTCTTGGGATATTTATGATGCTAGTCTTCGGGCATGAGGCTTGGCGGCGTATTTGTCCATTGATGTTTTTGTCACAAATTCCCAGAGCTTTAGGATGGCAGCGTCGCCGTCGTAGTGTCGATCCGCTCACGAATACTATGAGATCGGAACCTGTCGTAATCGCTAAAAACTCATGGTTGGGGCGCAATTCCCTATACATGCAATTTGGGCTATTGTTTCTCGGCTTAAATGTACGCTTGCTATTTGTAAACTCTGATCGCCTTGCCCTCGGTGTTTTTTTATGTATCACCATCTTTACGGCGATCACCGTCGGATTTCTCTATGCAGGTAAATCTTGGTGTCAATATTTTTGCCCAATGGCTCCCGTGCAAAATGTCTATACTGGCCCGCGTGGATTAATGGCAAGCGAAGCGCACCAGAATCAAGAATCGGGGATTACGCAATCGATGTGCCGTACAGTCGATCGCTCTGGTAAGGAGAAAAGCGCTTGTGTCAGTTGTCAGTCGCCTTGTTTTGATATTGATGCGGAACGTGCCTATTGGGATGGGATTAATCGTAGCGATCGCAAATTGCTTTATTACGGTTATGTGGGCTTAGTGATTGGATTCTATGCCTATTTCACCTTGTATTCTGGTAATCCCAACTTTTTAGCTGGGGGTGTATGGGGCGAAACAAATCAATTTGCCATGCTTTTTCAATCGGGATTTTATATTGCTGGACAGGCGATTCCTATTCCTAAAATTTTAGCGGTTCCCTTAACTCTAACTACTTCCACATTGTTGACCTATGTAATTGGGAGACGATTAGAACGTATTTACAAACGTTATGCTAAGCGGCGCAATTTCGCAGTCAGTGCCTCGCAAATCCAACATCGAGCCTTTACTCTATGCGCGTTTATCTCCTTTAATCTGCTGTTTTGGATGGGCGTAAATCCTACTTTGGGATGGCTACCACCATTTGAGCAACAGTTTATTGGTTGGTTTGCCGTCATTGCTTCGACGATGTGGTTTTATCGCACTTTTGGCAGATCTTCACAGATGTATGCCCGTGAGAGTTTAGCGGCAAGTTTGCGCCGACAACTTAGTAAGTTTGCCTTTGATTTTTCTAAGGTATTGGAAGGGCAATCACTTGCTGAACTGAAACCCGATGAAGTCTATGTACTTGCCAAAACCCTTCCAGATCTCACCCATGAAAAGCGGGTACAAATGTATAAGGATGTGCTCAAAGAAGCCTTGAACGCAGGCAATATCAATTCTTCGAGCAGTCTAGAAGTATTCGATCTGATGCGTCAACAGCTAGATATTAATGAGGAAGAACATAATCACATTCTTGGTGAATTGGGGATTAATGATGTTGAGTTGCTTAGTCCTTCTCGCCAAATTATGCAAGAGAATGAATCGCGCTTAGGTAAATATCGTCACTCTTTGGAACTAATGTTGCGGGAACTGGTGGAGAGCGATTTGCCTTTAAACAAATCTATGCAACTGAAAGAAGCACAGATTTTGGCTTTTCGACAGGAATACAATGTGACAGCACAGGAGGAGACGGATATTTTAGCGAGTATTTGCAAGCAGGGTAGCCTGTTGGACACAACCGCACAGGATGCCTATCAAAAACTGCAAACCCTTACACGCCATACACATATTCTGCAACGGGCTAGCAATCTACCAGTAGATGTGGTCAGTTTACTTGTATTTAAGTTGCAACAACGTCAGCGATCGCTGATCATCAAATTACTTCGCATTCTGGAAATCTTTGGTGATGTGCCTGAAGCCTATCAAATTGCGAAGAATCTAGAAGCACTTACCCACAAAGGGCTTGCCGCAAATCTGTTACTCGATCTCCTCCATGACGAAACTGAAGATCTACCTTGGCACGATCGCTTACCACCACAGGTGATCGCAATTTTGAATACGATTACAGATATTGCAGAATCTCGCTTATCACCGACGAGTCGGGAATCGGTTTTTACGGTACTAGTTCAGTTAATGGAAGATTCTGATACTTTAGTCCACACAGGTAGTCTCTATGCCTTGAAGCAAATTGATTTGCCCAAAGCTAGGGTCGAGGCTCAACAGATTTTGAGTGATCGCTATCCGCATACATTATTGTCTGAAGAAGCAGCCATAGTTGTTAGGAGCAATCAACATAATTCTCAAGATCGATCTCAGGTATCCGCAGATCTATCAAGTGACAACTTGGCAACCAACTTGTTAAATTCTATAAATAATCAAGGTGTCGATACCTTTGAGAAACTTTTGCTACTGTTCCGTAATAGTCTGTTTCGTCCAATCCAAACCGATGCCCTTGCGGAGATTGCCAGATATGCCGAGGTAAAGGTTTACCAACCGAATGAAGTAATCTATCAAACAGGCGATTTGCCCAAGACTATTTGGGCAGTCATCAATGGCTCTGTTGAGATTCGTGCTACGGGTAGCGATCGCCGTCAGCGTGTCAAAAAGATCGCTCCTAATCAAACGATTGGACAATTGGAGGTATTAACCCAAAAGCCATTTACTAATTTAGCGATCGCCACATCCCCTGAGACCTTGATCTTGGCGATTAATGCCAAAGTATTTATGCAAGCACTGCGTGAAGATCCTCTATATACACAACATTTGCTGATCTCAGTCAGTACTTCTCTCCAAAGTATGCTTTCGTCACCAATGCCTCTGAGTCAGTAATCATAAACTGTTTTCCAATGAGTACATATATTGAAGAATTATTATTGAGGGAAACTTCATGCTAAAACTTAGGATTTTTAATACCAAGATTCCTCAAGAACTGCCTCCTATTCAACTATCAACGGAAACTAGTAAAAAGACTGATTTTTTGGTTGGTCGTGCGCCCCACTGTGATGTCGTTTTGGGGAATGCTACCGTCAGCCGTGAGCATGGCAAAATTTATTTTGAAGAAAATCAATATTTCTTTGTTGATCTAGGTAGTACTAATGGCTCACAAGTGAATAATTTTACCCTTGAGGCATTTCGGGCTTTGCGTCTTGCCGTTAACGACACTATTCACATGGGTGACTTTACGATCTTGATCGAAGAAATCGGCATTCATCTGCATATAGTCCCTCCTTCAGACGACGAGGAAGATCCTACTGAACCATCAATTGCTCAATTATTAGATGCTCCTCAAGTTAGTCCTATTGCCATAGAGAAACTAGCGAATGAACAGCCTCCAAAAGTGGTTGCCAATGAACAGCCTCCAAAGGTGGTTGCCATAGAACCTAGTCAATATATGCCCCTTGCCAGCCTTGACCCTAACCAAATTGAACGCTGGACAAAGGGAAGCCTCGATTTACAATGCGTTAATGTGATTGCGGAAACTGCTGATGTCAAGACCTTTAGTTTTGTCACCAATCCTCCTAGTCTCTTTACTTATAAACCAGGGCAGTTTATTACATTAGAACTGGAAATTAATGGTGTGGAAGTATTACGTTCCTATTCCATTTCCTCAACACCTTCCCGTCCCCATTCCCTAGAGATTACGGTGAAGCGAGTGCCATCGGCAAATCCTGAAGACCAAACAGTTCCGATGGGGTTAGTCTCTAATTGGTTGCATGATAATGTCAGGGTTGGTACTAAAATTCAAGCTAGCGGCACATTTGGGAAGTTTACTTGTTTTGAATATCCTTCACAAAAACTATTATTCCTATCAGCTGGTAGTGGTATTACCCCCATGCTGTCGATGTCACGATGGATTTATGATACCCATGCAGATTGTGATGTAGTGTTTTTCCATTGTGCGCGTGGTCCACAGGATATTATTTGTCATCAAGAATTAGAAATGATGGCAGCGCGATCGCCTAAGTTTAATTTAGCAGTGACGGTAACTCGCCTTGCCCCACAGGAGTCATGGATGGGACTGCGCGGAAGATTGACTCCTGCGATGCTGGAAATGATTGCTCCTGATTGGCGCGATCGCACTGTATTTGTCTGTGGTCCCGAAAGCTTTATGCAAAGTACAAAATCCTTGCTAGAAGCGATCGGCTTTCCGATGCAGCAATATCACGAAGAGAGTTTTGGAGGTGCGAAAAAGCCATCCAAATCAGCGTCAGCAGAGTCAGTACCTAGCGAACCAGCTCCTGCATTTGGCATAAAAGCATGGCTAGGCAAATTACAGCTACCACAAGAAGCGATGCCTGTTACTAGTTATGTACCCAATGCACCCAAGACAAGTAAAGCATCTGCTGCCACTGTGGTGTTTAGAAAATCGGGGAAAGAGGTTAAATGTGATGGTGAAGAATCAATCCTCGAAGTTGCGGAACAGGCAGGTGTCAAAATCCGCAATAGCTGCCGTGTTGGCAGTTGTGGTAGCTGCAAAAAAGTGAAATTAGAAGGAGAAGTAAAAATGGAAGGATACGATCCAGAAGCTTTGGAAGCAGCAGAAGTTGAGGCTGGTTATATCCTTTGTTGTGTGGCTTTTCCTAAAGGTAAGGTTGTGATTGATGTTTAAGATGCTATCGCCATATCCACAGAGGGGGGACGCAAAGCGCCCCCCTAATTAAAGTACCTGTGGCTTCGACTCCGCTCAGCCAACGTTAGCTGAGCGAAGTCAAAGCTAGATATAGATAATTCAAATAAGAACTACAGCTTCGACTTCGCTCAGCTAGCTTACACCGATGGCTGAGCGGAGTCGAAGCCCCTCTGCAAATTATTTAAAACAACTATAACTTTGGTGGGACATTTTTTATCCGCAAGAGCCTTAGTGAGTGATCAAGAGATCTATTGAGCTTGTAATTTGGCATCGATCGCTTTGCTAATGCGATCGCTTGTTTCTTCGAGATGGGCTTTGGTATAGATATCGAGCTTATCACTGCGATCGCGTAGGACATTGGCAAGGCGATCGCGTAGTTGACGTAGTTGATACCATGCAAGGGTTCTAGCATCTTCGGGTGGATTGCTAGTGCGGATACCCACCACTAGATCAAGAAAATTATCAACCTTGTCAAAGGAAAAGCGATTGCGTAACGCTAGATTAACTAATAAATTCATATGCTGACGCTGAAGCGATCGGCGCAAACTAGAGATTTGCGGAACTTCACTAGTGGGAGTCATCACTTCTGTCCAAATACTTTGCTGTAAATTGTCAAATAACTCAGGTAGTGTGAGAGCATTACCAGCACTAGTTTTAAGTTCAATATCCCGTAATCTCTCTAGACGATTAGAAGAAAGCAAATCACTCAAAACAAAGGTTTGCAGATAGAGAATTTGTTCATGAATTGGATAGTCGAGTCCAAAAAATTGAGTATTAGTTCCCCAATGCAACCAACGCGAAGGAGTGAGTTTATTTAGTAATGTTGGCGAAAAGTTGAAGGAATCGGCAGCAAAGAGATTTTTTTGGATGGTGGCGAGGGCTTCCCGTTGCTTGGTCACAGGAATGGCTTCAAAGGGTAGCCGCCCTAAAGCATCACCAGAACGATAACGATTAAAGGATTGACCACCGACATAAGGCACTATGGCAAATAAATTAGAAGCATAATGGTTAAATACTTGATTAAAAGCGACTTCTGTATCGCTAAAGCTTTCCCCTTTCCCCGGATAACGCTTTTCGATACGTTGCCACATACTCCTTGCATTATCAAACTGCCACTGGGCATAGGTAATCAGGTCATTGCTCAAATCATGGGCTTGAGTTAGGGGGTCAAGTCTGGCAAAGGCATCTTCATCGGGGGCATAGGCAAGTTCGGGCTTTGGCGCAAGACTTGCAATTTTATTGAGTTCCTTGAGTTCACCCGCAGGCACGATCGCATTGATGGGTGTATAGCCATAGGCGATCGCCCATTCATCATATGCACCAACTTTGCTAGTAAAGAAGTCACCCTGTTTGGTTCCCTGTGGCGCAAGATTCACCCCGTTATAATCCATGATCGAAGCGGATAAGCCACGACTACGGGTGATCTCAGGATTATTTAGCTCCTCAGGGGATAGCATTCCACTACCATGAAAATTATGGCGGAGACCGAGGGTATGACCAACTTCATGGGCTGCCACCTCACGCACAAATTGATTGATATATTCCTTCATGCGATCGCTACTTGGCAAAACATTCTCAGATAGTGACAGTGACATTGCCCCTAATTTAAACTGCTCCACTGCCTCCATGCCATAACAGAGGTCATTGGCACTGGACATAAATAGGTTATGGGGATTGATGGTGTTGGTATTATTTACGGCGGCGATCGCTGGATTTTTCAACCTCGCCAGCTTGGCATAATTTAAAATCCGCGCATCCATTCCATAGCTACAGGGGGCATTATTGCCAGTGAGTCGAGAAATGAAAGGCATATTTCGCCAATTATTTTGAGCAATGCTGCCATATCCCTGTTTCACCGCCCGAATTAAATTGCTGTCAATGATAATGTCAGCATCCAAAATTTGACCTGTTAAGGGATTAACTCGCGAAGGTCCCATTGCAAAGAAGGCATCCACAGAATTAAACCAGCGAATCGTGTTGTAGCGGATATCGGCTGGATCCCAATTTGCGCGATCGGGCATCTGCTTGACCACGATCGCATCTTTAAATCCAATTTTCTCAAAGGCACTATTCCACATTAACGCACCTTCGCGGACTGCGCTGCGATATTCTAAAGGAACTGTATTCTCAATCCAAAAAGTGATCGGTTGCTTGGGTGGAGAAATTGGCTGATTCGGATTTTGTTTTTCTAAGTGCCAACGATTGATGTAGCGAATGAAGGGAACATTTCCAGAATTTCTCGATAGATCTTGGTAGGCAGTGACAAAATAGCCAACGCGCTCATCGGCAAGACGTGGGCGGTAGCCATTTTGGCTAGGGAGTTGGGACAAACTGTAGCGAACTTTGAGCGTGAAGGCATTATTATCGGGTAGGGTCTCTAAATCAGGAAGGTTAAAATCTGCCTTGGGTAATGCATTGCCTACAAATCCGAAGACGGATTCTAGTTCAATATTTTGGGGAAATGTTTGAGCATTACTGAAATAGGATTTACTAGGATCGGGCATAAAAGCACCACCGATTCGAGCAGATAGGGTTCTGCTCAAATTAGGTAAAACATCGCTTAAAACCAAGGGATCTAAGTCAATTAGAAAAGATTTTGTTTTAGGATGAATACTGCGAATTGGTAAAGAAATTAAAACTGAATCACTGAAGGATTGACTAAGCGATCGCTCCTGCGGATCGCCCAACTGAGCGCGAAAGTTTGTGTTAGGTACAACAAACTGTAAAGTATTTTTCTGTCGCCGAAAGTTGAAAATGAGATCATTGAGGGGAATGCCACGATAGAGTCCCCGTTCACCCAGCCCTGATTCAAGGGTCATCACTGCGAGGAAATTCCGATCAAGCTGTTCGGGTTTAATTTCAGCAAATGTTTTGCCTGTTTCCTTGTGACGGTAGAGTGTGAATAGTCCCTGTAACTTTTCGTGATCCTTGATGACTTCTTCAAAGGGTTGTAGTTCGGGTTTGTCCTGTCCTTGAATACTCGGCTGAACAGCAGGCACAAAAGGAATCTGTGCCGCAATGGGAGTAAATTTCTCGATCAATGGCTGAGTAATCAGAATTAGTAAAAAACTAAGACAAATAGCAATCCAAAATCGAACTCTCTTCATTGCAGCGCCTTCAATATGAGTTATACCAAACCACAAAATGGCAAAACCATTTTGTGGTTTTAAAATCCTTGATGTTTTTTGTTAATTCACAAAAGTGATGGCACACTTTCGTGAATTGGGGTTAAACCAGACTACCCAATATTAGTTGCAGTTGTGACAATTAGTTGAATATTTTATAGAAGTTTAGGTGTTTGCCGTCAAGCTTGAATGTATAGGGACTTGCGATTAATTAAAGTACCTACGGTTTCGACTTCGCTCAGCCAACGTTGGCTGAGCGAAGTCGAAACCATAATACAAACTCGGTGGCATCTTTTTTCTCGTCAAGTCCCATAGCAGTCCTAAATCATTTGTAGATTTTGGGGTTTGTGGAAGCGCCCCCCTTCGGGGTGCACTTCCACAAAGCATTTAGGATTGCTCTAGACCTTGCGGCATAGTTTTTGCCAATGTGTCCAAATAATTACCATTGCCATAGTGTCAAGGCGGCAATATTGATAAAGTAGTTCTTTCCATTGCGATCGCACAGATGGATCTGCATGGCTGAGATCTCGCACCTCGCCATACATCAAGTCTTGATAAGCTAACATTGCTCCTGCACCTTCATTCACAACTTGAATGCGATCTCCTATTTTCAACTGAGGTAAAACGTCATAGGGGTTGAGGATTTCGCTATCTACTTCACGATAATATTCTTGGAAGTAGGGGATTTCATGTAAGTAAGGATTAGTTTTCCAAATTGCAGGTAAAACACATTTTAGGGAAGTGCGTCCTTTCATTAAGGGATGGAAATAATGTTTGAGAGTGAGCGCATTCATATCGACTAAATGCGATTTCCCCTTATTGCCGAGTTTCGCGGTATTGGCTAACCATGTTTGCAATTGGGGATTGTGATAGCCATAGGTTTGCATTTGGTAGTAAATATCGCGCAGGACACTATTTTCATGGGTTGCCCATGTCAAAATTGTGCCGTGATCGCCTAAGCATTCCATCAGCGATTCGGCAAATTGAAAATTGGGGAAAACATTGTCGAGATCGACCCATTCAGATTGAATAGGAGCCGCATCGGGAGCAGGAATTGTGTGACAACTCCATTGAAAGGCAGCCTGCTCATAGGGGCGCATCCCTGCACGGTAGGGAATTGCCATGCGCGAGGTCTCAAAGTCTATAAAGTGAATGGGATATTCCACCTGCTGGACAATCTTCGGCAGATGTTCAGAAATCCATTCCTTATTCTTTTGGGTATATTCTAGTTGAATCAGTTGTCGATAGCTATAGGTATAGTCATTCAGTTCCTCAGGAGGGACATCAAACATACTCACTTTCTTTTGCTGAATCAATTCATTGACTAAGGGTGTTTCATGTCCACCGATTCTCCCCATTTGATAGAGTTCTAGGACATGATTTTCCACATCGGCAAGATCGCCCCAGCATTCCTTAAATCCATCACGCGGATCGCGATCGCTAGCCCGATATTCGCAGCTTTTACAGCTTTTGCTAAGCGGGGCAAAGAGTTCAGGTGATTGCTCGATTAGGTAGGTAATATATTTCTGGGCTGAGTTAATAGTGTATGTAACTAGCTCAGATACTTCTGTGGCAATGCTGACTTTAGTGAGTAATTGATCATTTTGGATTGCTTGGAGATCGCCTGTGAACTGCACAGTGATTCCATTAAATTTGGAAAAGGAATTGCGATGGGTGGAGATGCGCTGAAGTTGGAAATAAGAGGCGAGATTATCGATTTGAGTGGTTTTCGCCTTGTCGGGCACTAGCAAATAGGGATGAATTTCGGCTTTTAAAGTGGGTAGAGATGTCGTCAGCATTTCTTGCAAAATACCAACTTGGTAGGCGACATCTTCGATGATATATCTCCATTCACCCCCAACTTGACCAGTACGCTTATTGCGAAAGAGAGAGAGATTGCGATATTTGACTAAGTCATCATGGGCAGTACTATCAAAGCCCTTGGAGCGAATTTCAATAATTTCAATGCGATCTCCCTGTTTAACCAGAATATCCGCACGGGCAAGTTTATACGACGCATAGAGAACAGGTTCAAAGAGAACTACATTTTCCTGTTGTAGATAGGAGATTGTTTCTTGGGCTGCATTGGCAATGCTTTCATCGGAGTTGAGATTTGCAGAAATGTAGATGCCTTCAGGATAGAGTAAATGCCCAATCTTACTAATGATAAAATTCCCATCCCCTAAGATTCTGGTATACGCATCAACACGATCAACCGTTGGATAGCCCAATTTCTTGTAATAAAGTTTAGTTGAGCAACTGCGGGCAGTCTTGAGATCGGATTTCGTCAGATAAATAGGATGGGGCATACTGCCTAATGTTTTGGTGTTTTTAAGGTGTCAATCGTTTTTGAGGATGAGTGATGCATTGCGTTACCCATCTTAGATGAAATTTTTAAGTTAATACAAATCTAGCTTTAAAATTTGCAAGTTAGGACGGTAAATTGTTAATAATGCTTGTTATAGTACTCACTTTTGAGAGAGATTACCATGTTAGCCAACTTCAAGAAGCAATTAAAAGCTTTGTCAAGTCCTAAGTTTATTGGCTATGCATTGGTAGGGGTAATCGCCAGTTTAAGTGCGATCGCTACAGGATTGGGACTCAATGAAGTGCAGACCCTCGAACGACAAACTCAATCTACATTTTTTAACTGGCGCGGGACAATTGCCCCTCCTAAGGATATTGTGATTTTGGCGATCGATGATCTTTCCCTACGTCAAGGCGAGTTTTATGATCCTAAAACCCGTCCTTTTCTAGAACCATTTCGGACTACTACTTGGAAGCGTGTAGTCTATGCTCAAGTTCTCGAAAAATTGGTTAAAGCAGGTGCGAAAGTAGTTGCCTTTGATATCTTATTTGTCACCCCAGGGGATCACGGTGCTGCCGATGATGACAAGCTGCAAAAGGCGATTACCAAATATGGAGAGCAAGCAGTATTCGCCGCTAGCTATGAATTGTCCCAGATTGGTGAAGCGCGTATTTTACAACTTGCCTCTCCTGAGTCAATTTTTCAAATTAAACCAAATACCTTAGGACTGATTAATTTCCAACCTGAAGTAACAGGTAATATTCATCGATTAGGAGTTCAAGCTCCCGCCGATAGCGGTCTACCGATAATTCCCACTTTTGCTGCTTCTATTTTGAATACTGCCAAAGTGAATTATCCAAAACCGAAAGGTGATGGAATCTATTTCTTTGGGGGCGCTGATACATGGTCAAATGCTCAACAACAGATTCCCTTTTATTTTGTAGTTGATCCTGAAAATTGGAATAGTGAGCAACTTCAGGGGGGTAAATTTTTTAAAGATAAAATCGTCTTAATTGGAGCAACGGCAGCATCTAAACAGGATATCCAAAACTCGGCGATGGGAAGAATGACGGGGATTGAGATTCATGCCAATGCGATCGCTACACTCATGCAGGGCAAGAGTATGGCGGAATTATTCTCCACTCCTTTACAACAATCTATTTTTGTATTTGTGTTAGTGGGGGTTTCAGGCGGGATACTCTGTTTGATCAAGCGCCCTAATATTCAAATCTTAACGGCTTTAGGGATTGCGATCGCATGGCTAGGCATTGGCTATGTCAGTTTCATCTATACCAGTACAATTTTGCCCGTAGCACTCCCTGCGATCGCGATCGGATTCAATGGCATTGCATTACTCACCACGGGTTCAATTGCAGCTCAGATTGATAAAATTCTCCTCCGTCGTACTCTAGAGCGCTATGTTGCCGCGCCAATTGTGGAAGAGATTGTTAATCAACCCGATAGTTTTCGCGATCTCTTGGAAGGTCGTACATTGAAGGCGGCTGTACTCTTTTCTGATATTCGTGGATTTACAACTCTCTCTAGCCGCTTACCTGCCAAATTATTGATTCAACAACTGAATACTTACTTAGCAGGTATGGTGGATGCAATTTTGGAATATCAAGGCACGATTGATAAGTTTATCGGTGATGCGATTATGGCGGAATTTGGTTCGCCAGTCTCGCGGGGAGAGAAAGCTGATGCGATGAATGCGATCTATGCAGCGCTGAATATGCGTGCTGTATTACTTGAACTTCGCAAGGTTTGGCAAGAGGATAATAAAATTCCCTTCTCTAACGGTATTGGCATTAATTATGGTGAAGTTACCGTTGGGAATATTGGTTCCACTCGTCGCCTTGAGTATGCAGTTATCGGAGATACGGTAAATGTGGCGAGTCGTGTTGAAGGCATGACTAAGGATTTAGGTACAGATATTGTCATTACCAGTGCTCTGTATGAAATTGTCAAAGATGAGATTGATGTAGTCGATTTTGGTGAACATGCTCTCAAAGGTCGGGTTGGCAATGTGCGCCTATATGGCGTAATCGGTTTAAAAGGTAGTGATCGCACAATTTATGAACAAGTGCAAAATGATCTCAAGCGTCACACTGCTGTAATCGATATTCTCAAAAAAGGACAGATTCCCAAGGTGCGTGAGTGAAAGGAACCTAACGTAAGCCCAAAAGATGAGTGGCGGTGCTTTGCACCGCCACTCATCTTTTGGGCTTATAAACGTCTGAACTTCACCTTAAGTCCATCTTTAGGACGGAGAGTGGGAATTGGAAAAGGCTCTAGGTCTTGATCAGGCAAAATATCCCATTCATAACCACGAAGTAGATGTGCTGCGATAATTTTCATCTCTAATTTGGCAAAGGCGATACCGATACAAATGCGTGCACCTCCACCAAAGCCAATAAGACTAAAGGGTTTCTGCTTATGCTCTTGGCGATCGGGACTAAAGCGATCAGGGTCAAACTGCTTAGGATTCGGATAGATATCCGACTGTTTATGAGTAACGATAATCGAATAGAGAACTAGCCACCCTTTAGGAACATGGTAGCCATTAAATTCAAAGGGTTTAACAACACCACGAAAACCACCACCAACGGGAGGATGCAACCGCTCTAGTTCTTGCAAAATTTGATCTAGGTATGTCATTTGCCCTAGTTGCTCTAGATTTAATTTCCCTGTCTTAGCAAGAGCGAATTGTTCTTGGCGAGCACGTTCTAGAACTTCAGGATGGAGACCTAGCTCTAGACAAAACCAAGTCAGCATCGAAGTTGTAGTCTCATGTCCTGCAAAGAGCATCAGCATTGCCTGTGCTTTGAGTTCCTCTAAACTAAAGCGGCTGCCATCTTCATCTTGTGCTTGAGTCAACATACTCAAAACATCATGGGTAGGATATTGCTGTCGTTCCTTTACAACTTTAGTGAGATGTTGTAATAGGCGATCGCGTGCCTTGAGAGCTTTACCCAATGTCGTAAATGGCAACTTGAATGGTGCGATCGCAAATAAGCCATTGGTTAGGGTTGCAAATAACTTGCTAAGTTTCTCAACTTCAGCCTCATCGCCAGCCTTAGAACCAATTAAAAGCTCACTGGCAATCTCAAAGGTTAGCTTCTTGAACTCATTAAACCAAGTAAATTCTCCTTTTTCGAGCCATTTTGCTAGATATCGCTGTGTGATTTCTTCCATCGTGGACACATAGCCATGCAATGCTTGACCATGAAATGCTGGCATCATGAGACGACGGTTCCGACGATGTTCTTCACCATCTTGTAAAAACAGGGATTCTCCTAACAATATTTTGAAATTGTCTGGCCAGCCTTCTTTCCAAGAGAAGCATTCCATATGGCTAGACAATACAAATTCCGCAGCTTCGGAACCCATCATAAATATAGTTGGTTTACCTAGTAGGTTTGTTTTAGAAATTGCACCGTACTTAGCATATTGTTTATCAGGAAAACTGCGATCGAACAGAAACTGTAAAGTCTGACCGAGGATTGGCAATCCCATTTCCCCTGGTGGTAAGAGTTGCTCATGTTCTTTATTTTGTGGATTTCCAATCATCATATTGTCCAATTATTCATCTAAAATATCTTCTTCAAACAAGGCTTTAAAATCGCGTTTCCCGTAAATCACCCGTACAATATCGATCCCGTCTGTGCGTGGATAGTAAAATATGATGTATTCACTAATGATGAAGCCTCTCAAATCATCATCAATCCAAGCGTAACTTTTTCCCATATGAGGGAAATCAGCAATCAACTTACATTTTTTCCGAATTTCATCAAATAATCTGCTAGCTGCTTTGAGGTTGTTCTGCGCGATAAATCTACAGATCTCATCCAAATCTCGAACTGCTAATTTTGAAAAAGAGTAATTAGACATAAAACTTAGTCTTGAATGATGCAGTCTAGATTTTCTTGCAACTGCTGAAATACTAGCTCTCCATCAATAACATTGCCTTGTTTAATTTGGTCTTTACCTTCTGCAATTTTTGCGCGTAGTTCACTCAGTTTTTGTTGTTTGGATTCGTACTCCTCTACAAGCTGAAATGCAAATGTTAGTAGATTATCAATACTTTGGTATTTACCATCTTTGAGCTTGTCGCGAATAAATTTTTCCTGTTCTGGCTTTAAGGCGATTTGCATTTTCTTATTCCCAAATCACAAGTAATTACTAGTATAGGTGACGCAAATTTTTACTCATATAGATAATGCAAATAAAAACTACAGCTTCGACTTCGCTCAGCTAGCTTACACCGAGGGCTGAGCGAAGTCGAAGACCATCTGCAAGTTATTTAAAACAACAATATAACTAAGCATTGCTATGTCTAAACATAAGTCTAGTTGATAAGCGATATTAAAATTAATTTTTTATAAAAATAATAGTTTCTATTTTATAGTCAATGTGGGTAAAGAAGCTCACGCTAATGACAAAGTTATTGAAAAATAGGATCGGTGATGCCATCGATAATGAAGTCGGTAATTAGCTTTGCTGTAATCGGTGCAAAGAGAATGCCATTGCGATAATGTCCTGTTGCCAAAACTAAGTTTTCATAATTACTAGCTCCTAAAATAGGAATCTCATTGGGGACATGGGGACGGAATCCCCACCATGTTTCAGTGATGGGCATATTGGCGATCGCAGGATAGACAGCGATCGCTCTATTTAATAACTGTGCAATACCTGCGGCAGTAATACCCTGCTCAAAGCCATTATCTTCGACCGTTGCACCGATCACGATCTTGCCATCTTGTCGCGGCACGATATAGCAACTGGGTGCATAGATAACGCGCTGCAATTGCCGATCGCGATCAAATACCGATAGCATCTGTCCCTTGATGGGCTTAACTGGTAAAGGCAAAAGCGATCGCGTCCATGCACCCGTTGCCAAAACATAGCGATCGCTTTGCAAGTTACCAACACTGGTATCAAGATGGGTAACTCTTTGCTGATCGCGGACAATTTGATATACGGTGACACCTTCGAGGATTTTGATCGATAGCGATCGCGCCGCAGTTAATAGAGCCTGTGTGAGTTTGCGATTATTCACCTGCCCATCCTCTGGTAGCCAGAGAGAACCTAAAACCGCTTCACCTAATCCTGATTGACGTTTATGGGATTCCTCTCGGCTGATGTATTGAGGGTGTTTAGCAATTATTTGGTGATCGCTTTCTTCAAGGCTGGGGGCAATCATGCCACAGCACCAATAGCCACAATCTAGCCCTGATAAGCGCATCAGATTAGCAATCCATTGCGGATACATATCGCGGCTACGAATCCCAAATTCTAAGAGTGCTCCTTCAAGGCGCTCGGCTTCAGGAGCGAGCATTCCCGCCGCCGCCCATGTTGCGCCCTGCCCACAAATATCGCGCTCAACAACAGTGACACTGGCTCCCTTTTGTGAAAGGGCGATCGCTGTTGCCAAGCCAATAATGCCACCACCAATTATTAAAACGTCAGTCATTCCATTCATCCTTTTAAACCAATTCACGAAGGTGTGACCACACTTTTGTGAATTAAAAACCAAACCCAGTAAGCGGTTTCAAGACTAAAAATGGTTTAGCCATTTTTAGTCTTTACCTAGATATACAGGGCATACGAAGCTTGCGATATATATCAACTACAACGAGTTGCTACTACAGCATAAAACGGATCGCTGCTTGCCATCCCTAGCATTGCTAAAAACGGTGAACTAGGCGGTACGTTTGCTACTAATTCAGGCTTGGCAAAACCCTTGGGAACTGAGGCAAAGTATTTGTAGACCAGCTTGGTGCGATCGCTTTCAGAGCCATCACGCCATGCCTGAATTGCTTTTTGATAAAACATCCGATTCGAGAAACTAATAATCGCAATTCCACCGACTTTCAGAATGCGATAAATCTCAGCAAATACGGCTTCAGGATATTGCAAATATTGCACCGAGACAGTGTTTAATACGGCATCAAAGGACTGATCCGCAAAGGGCAATAGTTGTTGCTTGTTCAAATCTTGGACAAAGTAGTGATTTAAACGCGGGTTACGGGCTAACTCCTCCGCATTTAAGCCATGACCTTCTACATGGGCAAATTCTATTTCTGTCGGCAAATGCGATACCCAGCTACTCATCAGGTCAAGAATGCGCGTATTTGGCTGTAACCTCTGACGATATAGATCGGTAAGATGATCGATAAAGCGATCATCTACATGGGTGACAAAACGTGGATATTCATAAAACAATGCGTCATCGGAGTTGTCAAGCTTAGTACGTTGGGTAGAAGCAAGTTGCATGGTTATTTAGCGCAAAAGATACCAACTTCATAATACTTAACGATATTGTGGTCATGGTGACGATTTTTCGCTAGTTGCAATCTCGCTCTATTGTCGGTAGCATAGGTGATAATAAAATCTGTAATAAAACGCAACAATAAAATATATTTTTTGAATATATTTGAGTTTGGGCTCTAGCAAAACCAAACCGCATACATACTAAATAAAGATAGGAAATTGAGGAAGGAGTGACACCAATGCAGCAGCAGGGCAACGCCCTAACTGTTCCAATCGGTCTGATGGGTGCAGCGCAGGGATTTAATCCAACAGTACTACTGCTACTCGGTTCGATTGTTTTAGCAACCGCATCGACTACAGGGTATTGGGTATGGGGCTGGGATCACTGGCTCGTATTTGTTTGTAATTTTTCGTCGCTCTATGTACTGGGAACCGTAATCCATGATGCTTGTCATGGTGTGGCTCATCCCAATCGGATTGTTAATGCAGCGATCGGACATATTTCGGCAATCTTACAAGGCTTTGTGTTTCCTGTATTTACCCGAGTTCACATGCAACACCATGCCCATGTGAATGATGAAGAGGATGATCCTGACCATTTCGTATCTACAGGTGGTCCCCTATGGTTGATTGCTGCCCGCTTTTTCTATCATGAAATTTTCTTTTTCCAACGTCGTCTCTGGCGTAATTACGAATTGTTGGAATGGGCAATCAGTCGCGCAATCGTTGTGGCAATGATCATCTTTGGCTATTACCACGGATTCTTGGGCTATATGATGAACTTCTGGTTTGTACCCGCCGCAGTGATGGGACTCTTGTTAGGCTTATTTTTTGATTATCTGCCCCATCGTCCTTTCGTTGAGCGATCGCGCTGGAAGAATGCCAGAGTTTACCCTGGTAGATTTCTAAATATCCTCTTGCTGGGTCAAAACTATCACCTCGTACATCACCTCTGGCCAAATGTACCTTGGTATTACTACGAGAGTGCCTATTACCAAATGAAGCCACTACTCGATGCCAATGGTTCTCCGCAAACTCTCGGACTGTTCAAGATGCCTGATTTAGCTGGTTTTATCTACGACATCTTCCTAGGCATCCGTTTTCACCACAAGCATAAATAAAAAAGCGGCGCATAGCGCCGCTTTTTTATTCGATAGATGCTAGTGATTGATCTAGCTGCATTCTTGTTTCCATTTGGCGGATGAAGTAACCTGTCATCATCGCTGAACCAATTAAGCCTGCTAGGTTTTCGCGATCGGTAGTAATGCTGACATTGAAATTTGATGGTGGCAGGATACCTAGCAAATTTTGAATGTTTTGGCTAATAATTTGTTGAGCTTCAGGACTGACAGACTGGGCAACTGTGGCTAATGTTTCGGGCGATTGATTTTTGAGGTAATCAAGCAAAAGGTTGTTGCTGGAGTTGAGTTCACCAATGTTAAACATAATCGGATTCCTTGCATCTGTAATTCTCTAAATATATTTTTACTGATGTGCTCAAAGATTTTCGAGTAGGAAAACCGTATTTAACCGTATAAAAACCAAATACAGCCTGTAGTACATAGAAAACTTTGAAAGCGTGGCTAAGCCGAGTTTTCAAAGTTTTCTATGGGTTTCAAAGCAGCGCAAAGCAATGTAACTTGTTATGCAAAGTCTTTAGATTTAAAAGTCATCATCGTAGCCACTGCCACCACCACTTGCCGCTTCATTATCTTTGCGGGAACCCAGTAGCTCAAGGCGATCGACGCGAATAACGGGCTTTTGGCGTTCGTCCCCTGTGTTGCGATCTGTCCAGCGATCGAACTTCAATGCTCCTGATACGCCAATTAAGCTACCTTTTTTGACATAGTTAGCTGCAATTTCAGCGGTTTTGTCCCATACCTCTAAGTCAAACCAATCAGGTGGTTCATCACGGTTACTGGTGTTGCGATTGACAGCTAGTGTAAAGTTGCAAACCACTTTACCAGATTCAAAATATTTGACTTCAGGATCGCGTCCTGCACGTCCCACTAGATGAACTTTGTTTAGGGTCATAGGACAAGTATCAAAAGAAGTTTATAAATGTATAAGCCTTTATCAGGCTAGTGAAGTAAGGTTTTGTTTTCCCATCAAAGATGGGAAAACAAAACCTTACTTCACTTGATTGAAAAGCATATGTATTTTATCTGGTTTTCCTTATTTACAACATATCATCAGTATAAATTCGTATTAAGTAACGTCAGTTTGGGTTAAGCTATGCAAACCATCTCTCAAAGCTCATTTCAAATTATCCCGAACTCACGTTAAGTAGTTAAACTTAAAACCCAGACTACTGTGCGGCACAGTAGTCTGGGTTTGTTTTTTTATCATGTCTGAAAAGGAAGGGCGAGAATACCTAAAATCAAATCGAGTTGATTGATAAAATATTCGGTTAAATCTATGTGAACAGTTTGCTGATCGAGTTTCAGGAATCGCCAATAGGAATGATTAGCAACTCAGAACGTGCTTTTTCAGTGCTCGTAGCGATCGCAAGATCTAGCCCTTCATCAATAATTTCTTTAAGGCGATCGCTGGGCGTAATTGGTGGTGTCTGACTAAACAGGTGAGCAGTATATTCAACATTAAGGTCAAAGCTAGAGACAACTGATTCCAAGGTTTTGAACTGAATGTATGGCATAACAATTTCAGTTTAAAGTCAATAGATTTGCTACGAAGTGGCAAATCTATTGGTTAAGTCTATTTGTTTAGGTTACTACGCGGATTACTCTTTCCGATCGCACTAGGTCACTTTCACCCGCAAATATTGAGCGTCCTTGACTATTGGGCACTTCTAGAGGAATTGCACCTAAAGGCATTTGCACGGTGCGTAAACCAAGGTCATTATCTTGACCAATCAAGAATGTTACAGGTAAATCTAATCGAGGCTTCGCGATCGCTACCATACTGACTAATTTATCGGTGCGCGATTGGAATTTAAAACATTGAGCACCGATCGCACCACGCACGGCAGCCCTGATATTTGCTGCTGCAATACGTTTAGCGAAACCTTCGGCAGTGATGAGGATAAGTTCTGAACTGGGGTTATTGGCTAGGTCTAATACAGATACCCCAATTTGGGTTTCCGTACTACCTAAGCGTAAAGCAATGTTCCCTGCGGCGGCGCGTCCGACCGTGGGGATTTGGGTTTCATCGGCTTTGAGTCGGAGGATACGACCTGCGGAAGTAGCGATCGCCAGTTCCTGTTCTAAACTCACCACATCAGCCCAGAATAGAGAATCATCTTCTTTGAATTTAGCGGCAATTAATCCGCGAGCGGTCATATCAGCAAACTCCGCAAGAGGCGATCGCTTGATTTTGCCTTGGCTAGATAGGAGAACTAAACCTTCCGTTGATTCAGGATTCTTTTCCCAGACAAATTGCGAAACAAGGCTCTCACTACTATCAGGCAAGAGTGTAATTAGTGGTGTGCCCCTTCCTTTGCCTTTGACAATGGGAATGTTGGCTAGGTTTAGGGGGAAGGCTTTGCCCGAATTGGTTAATACCACCATTTCGCGATCGCTACGGGTGTCGTAGGATGCGATCGTTACATCATCATTCAAATCCACCAATTGAGCAGCTTTGCTATTATTCTCAAAGCTCTTGATATAGCCCTTGTGGGTGAGTTGGACAGTGATATCTTGCGGCTCAGCAATGGGAATATTTAGTTCCGTAGTTAAGGAGATGAGCGGAACTTCAACGGGTTGAGGTTGTTTGGTATTAGTGACGCGAGATTTTTTCTCAGGAGCTTTTTCAGTAACTTGCTCAGTTTCTATGGTTTGCTGAATAGCGCGATCGCCTTTTTTGCCTTTGGGCTTAGAAGAAGGTTCGGTTGTTTCAACAGTCACCTCAAGCTCAACTGCATTTTGAGTTGCATTGTGATGATTTTCTAATAGTTGCCATGCTAGATGGGTTCTGCGGGGATCGCTATGGCGTTTTTTATGATCGCGCAATTCTTTTTTGAGGAATTTCATTAACTCGCGGCGATCGCTTAGCAATTTCTCTAACTTAGCAATCTGCTGCTGCAATGCGTCTAAATCTTCGCGGATCTTTTGTTGCTCAATGGCAGTGATACGACGCAAAGGCATCGAGAGAATAGCTTCTGCTTGGGTTTCAGAAAGGGCAAATTCCGTTTGCAGATCCGTTTTAGCTAGGGCGCTATTATTGGCAAATCGGAGAATTCTAATTAGGCGATCGAGATCTTGCAGAACTAGCACTAATCCTTCGAGTAAATGGGACTTTTCCTGAGCCTTCTTGAGTTCATAACGAAACCGTTTCGATAAAGTCTCTTCGCGAAATTCCAGAAATTCCTGCAATAATTCCCGCAAAGTCATTTGCTTTGGTTGAGAACCTTTCAATGCCAGCAGAATCACGCCAAAGTTAGATTGCAGAGCCGTTTGGCGATAAAGCTGATCGATGATTACGGCGGGAACAATATCCTTTTTAAGTTCAATAACAACCCGCATTCCACGGCGATCGCTTTCATCGCGAATATCAGAAATGCCATCAATTTTATTGTTATTCACCAATTCGGCAATTTTCTCGATCCATGCCGATTTATTCACTTGATAGGGCAACTCGGTGACGATAATCGCTTGTTTTTGGCGCTTGCCTGTACCTTTACCTCCTAGCTGCTCCACAGATGCGACACCGCGAATGGTCACACTACCTTTGCCTGTCAGATATGCCTCACGTACACCATCCGCATTCATAATGATTCCGCCTGTGGGAAAGTCAGGAGCAGGAATGAGTTTGAGTAAATCATCATCGGGCAAATTGGGATTGTCGATCAGAGCGATCGCGCCATCGACAATTTCATTCAAATTATGGGGTGGGATATTCGTTGCCATGCCCACAGCGATTCCCGTAGCACCATTAAGCAATAGCATCGGTAACTGGGCAGGTAATACCGCAGGTTCCTGCTCGGAGCCATCAAAGTTATCGACAAAATCAACAACTTCTTCCTCAATTTCCCCTAGCAGAGCCTCGTTACCGATCGCGGCTAAGCGACATTCGGTATAACGCATCGCCGCCGCAGGGTCATTGTCCACCGAGCCGAAGTTGCCATGTCCCGCTAGCAAGGGGTAACGGCTAGAAAAGTCCTGTACTAAACGCACAAGGGCATCGTAAACCGATTGATCGCCATGGGGATGATATTTACCTAATACATCCCCAACTACACGGGCGCACTTCCGAAAAGGGCGATCGGGCAAGAGTCCTAGCTCATGCATTGCATAGATAATGCGACGATGCACAGGCTTGAGTCCATCACGGGCATCAGGTAAAGCACGACCGACGATCACACTCATGGCGTACTCTAGGTAAGATCGCTGCATTTCCGTGTGTAATGAAGTCGGAATGATCTTCCCCCCATCCGACTCCGACCAAAAATCTAGCTGTTGCTGCCCTTGCTTTGCCATAAAATCTACGAACGCTGTACATGAAAACCACGATAACAAAAACAATGTAACAGCAAAATCAAGCTATAAGTAGCTCTGCATAGTTATAAATTGCCATGCTGCCCACTACGTGGGCAGCATGGCAATCTGGTTTTTAAGTTTACTTATGCTTAACTACTTAGCAATTTTCAAATGAGTAAGTAGCTGGATGCGATTAAACATTAAAAACCAAAACCTTTGGCGCACGCGCAGCGTGCACCAAAGGTTTTGGTTCTAGCTACTTATCGCTAGAATACATACAGCTATCTCTCCAAATAAAACCATGATCCTTTCAGTCCTAAAATCCTTATAGCGCTTAGGTCGGTTGATATTTCCTGTAACTACTGTGACTTCTGCTAAGTTTTTTGCAATTATTTTCTCTGCGGTCGTCAGCGCGATCGCGGTGGCGATCCTCATTTATCCATTGTGGGTGCAATGGCAACGCGATCGCATCAGGACAAAGCCTTGCCCTAGACAGTGGTTACATATTATCGAAAGCAATTTAGCAATTTATCGCGATCTCGATCTTGCCCAGCAAAAACAACTGCAAGGCTACATTCAAGTATTTCTAAGGGAAAAGCAGTTCATCGGTTGTTTGGGCTTGCAAGTCACTGAAGAAATGAGGGTCACAATTGCGGCGATCGCTTGTTTGTTACTATTTGGCGATCACAAAACCTATTTCCCAAATCTACGTTCTATTCTGATTTATCCTCATGCCTATATTGTTAATGAGATGGTCATGAGCGATCGCTATATTGTCGAAGAAAGGCGAGTCGCAAGGTTGGGAGAGTCATGGACGCAGGATCAACTAATTCTGTCATGGGAACAGATCCAACAGGATTTACGCAATTGGCAAGATGGACATAACGTCATATTGCACGAATTTGCTCACCAACTTGATCAAGAAGATGGACGTGCGGAAGGTGTGCCGATTTTGCCAAGGACATTAGATTATGCATTATGGGCAAAGGTCATGTCCTCTGATTATCTGCAACTATGCGATCAAGTGGAACATCAGCAAAAGACTATAATTGATAGTTATGGGGCAACAAATCCTGCGGAATTTTTTGCCGTCGCCACGGAAACTTTTTTTGAGAAGCCAAGACAGCTATATCAAAAGCATTCTTGCCTTTACGAACTCTTACAAAGATACTATCGACTTGATCCTCGACAATGGCATCAATTCAAGGAATAAAAATTTTGAAAGCGCTGCCTTGCAGCGCTTTCAAAATTTTTATTTAAAAAGATCTATCAGCAGTTTTCGATCAAAAGAACCACGAGAAATTTTTTAAAAGCGTTGCAAAGCAACGCTTTTAAAAAATTTCTTGGTGCGGGATTGAATGCAAAGCGCTGTATGTAGTGCTTTGCATTCAATCGAGATAAAAAATAATGAATCTTGGCAAAAATTTTAAGTTTTCATTTTGTCTTTGGCAAAATGAAAACCTCTATAGACTGGGAAACGCTATATTGTAAAATTGTGAGGGTGATCGCCGCCTTTATCGAAATTCTCATCAAATTTAGCAGATTAACTAGTTAAATAGATTGGCTCTACCGAATTCTCGACTGAAAGCATTTTTCTTAATCATGGCTACGATTGCGACATTTGCGGCGATCGCAGCCATGTATTTCGAGCAGAATGAACTGGTATATATCAGTCTTGGCGCGATTTTTGCGATCGTTTTACCAATTCTCTTACCGCCATTACTGAATACGATCGCTAATTCACCCTTGGGAAAGCATTGGGACATCACTGTATCTAGTGTCATCGCAGGAGTTGCAGTACTAGTTTTTGCCCATGTCACCCAGTTTGATATCGCTTTTATTCGATGGTTTGATAGCCTCAAATGGGAAGCTTTAGGAGCCGTAGGACAAATTTTAATTGCGATTTTGGCAGTGTGGGTGGCATGGAGACAAAATCAAATCTCCGAAGAACTCACAGGGCAGCAAAATGTCATTACCCAACAGCAAACCATTGATGCTTATTTTCAAGGCATTTCCGATCTAGTTCTCGACCCACAAGGACAATTGGAGGACTGGCCCTTAGAAAGAGCGATCGCTCAAGCAAGGACAGCAGCTCTACTTGGTGGCTGTGATGCCGATGGACGTGCCAAAATTGTCCGTTTTCTATCCAGTGCCAATTTACTCACTCCACTCAAACGTGATGGATTGCTAGGTCGTCCGATTCTAGATGGAACTGGTGGCTATGTAGTTGATCTAGCTAATGGAGTGCGCGTAGTCAATTTAGGAATGATGTTGGCAGGTCGTGATATTGGTAATACCGATTTACGCAATGCTGATTTAAGTGGAGCGAATTTAATCAAGACAAATTTCAACAATTGCGACCTCACGGGTGCAAACTTTGGTGGAGCTATTTTGGTTAAGGCAAATCTGCGCGGTACAGATCTCAGCCGTGTCAAAATGTTTTACGGCAAGCTAGAGACTGCGACACCTCGCGATCGCCTCCATTTACCAAATTTTGAGACAGGAGAATATACAGGTGCAGTTGTAGAAGATGCTGATTTTAGCAAAGCGATCGATCTTTCCGAAGAAACTCGCCAATATCTATGCGCTTGGTGTGGCAAAAAATCTCGTAAAACTATCCCTGGAGGCTGCGAAGATGTACCAAATCGATTGGGACGTTAAAGATATTTATAGTTCACGGAATCAACTACTTCCTATTAGAATTCCTATCAGGAAGAGAAACTTAGCGATCGCTACTGTTATCAGTTTCCAGATGGTAAACCTATCATTTCCCAATCAAATATTTGCAGAGAACAAGCCATATTCTCTCCAAGAAGATACTCCCGAAGAAGTTTTACGCGCAGAAATCTATACCGATGCGCGATCGCCAATTGATGGAAAACAACTATCCGCCGCCGAATATACCGAACTCATGGAAAAAATGCGATCGCTAGACAGTATCCCCCCCGAAGATTTAGTTTCACCCAAAGTGAGAGAAGTAATAGATTTATTAAAACTTCGCAAATTCCTCCGTCAGTTTATTCCCTTTATTCCTTAATCATTGCTGAAATTATTGCTGAAAATTAAAGGCGAATACGGAACAATTTATGGTTAATTTTGTCCATTGTTTTTGTCAAACAAGTGTAAGAGATAAAATATGAAAACTAAAGTTGCTTTGATTGGCTTAATTTCTGCGATCGCCGCATTAGGAATCTCACTCCCCGCCCAAGCTGATAGTCGTAGAGCATATTGTAAATACTTTGAAAATGGGGTAAGCCAAGCTAAAGTATCAATGCCTTGCACCTTCTCAATGCGTCAAGGATTTGTCACAATTACATGGGAAGACGGTGTAAGTGATTATTTTCGACCAATTCCTAATCGTCCATTTGTCTATACTGATGAACGTGGTGGGCTTGTCTATCAACAACGGGGCGAAGAAGATGCTAATGGAGAAAGTGCCAGAATTTTTAAAATGGAAAATGGCTCTATTTATATTTGGGGCAGCTAAACATCTTAATGCAACAGGTTGAAAAATCTCTCTGGTTTTTCTGATACTGAAAAGTGATGCAAATAAATTTTTGAGTCCTTTCCAATTATTAATGAAAACTAAGTTTATACCCTCATAGGGTATATCTTTTTTTATTTGACATATGAATTTTTTAAGTTATTATATAAATAATTAAGCGATAACATCAAAATTTAAGAACGTTTAGCACAGTTATTTGTGTAATGGGGGGCGTTCTCAGATATATGTTTTCAGCCGAAAATCGGGGTTAAACCATTACACCAATAGGGAATAAATATTATGTCTGTCAACCAGAATGCAGGCTCGACCTTTGGTTTGGGCAGTGGGGGCGATGCTTCAATTTTTGCAAATCAAATTCCAGATATCTTGGGCATAGTCAGGGAAAGACTTCAACAAGCCGCCTCTAATCCCGATCTATTTGTTGAAGTTTTTGGTAACAAGGCTAATACATCTGAATTACAAACCGTGCGATCGCAGTGGTCTGTAGGTGACTTTAGCCAGTTGCCATCCGTACAAATTCTTTCAGCAGCCAACACTAATGGCGCTTTTGGCGCATATGCCAGTTCTACACAAACAATGTATCTTTCGGATGCACTATTTCAAGCTAGTGCTGCACCAACTAACTCAGTACTAGGCGCAGCAGGCGTTTTAGTTGAAGAAACTTTTCATTGGCTCGATGATCGTGTAGGGACTGACACTCAAGGCGATGAGGGAGAACTAGCAAAAGATTTGATATTTGGGGTATCCCTAAGTGCATCTGAATTGACGCGGATTAGAGCAGAAGACGATCGCGGCTTCATTAACTTAAACGGTCATTTGACTGCAGTAGAAATGGCTGCTGACTATGCAGGTAATACAATAGGAACAGCACGTAATATTACCGTCGGTTCATCTAATAGCACTTTCCAAGATTGGGTAGGTAGCACAGATACAAATGACTACTATCGCTTTACCATTGGCAATACTAGCAACTTCAATTTGAGCCTCAACGGATTAACATCTGATGCTGATGTACAACTACTAAATAGTAGTGGCAGTTTAATTCAAAGTTCTGCAAACGGTGGAACTAATGCAGAAAGTATTGTGCGCCAGTTAAATGCTGGAACCTATTACATTCGTGTATCGCCCTACAGTGGTTCCACTTACTATAACCTTAACTTATCTGCAACTGTTATACCACCTGATTATGCAGGCAATACTCTCGGAACAGCACGTAACGTCACTTTAAGTTCATCTACTACTACTTTCCAAGATTGGGTAGGTAGTGCAGATACCAATGATTACTATCGTTTCACAGTTGCTAATACTAGTAACTTGAACTTGAATCTGAATGGAATGACATCTGATGCCGATGTGCAACTTCTAGATACCAGTGGCAACACAATTCAAAGCTCTACAAATGCTGGCACTAGTGCTGAAAGTATTGTGCGACAAGTCAATGCTGGAACCTATTACATTCGCGTATTACCCTACAGTGGTTCCACTTATTACAACCTCAATGCCTCTGCCACAACAGTTATACCACCTGCTCCAGTTGATTGGTTTGGACAAAATCTACGCGATGCAGGCATTATTGCTTTAACCCGTTCTCTAGCATCTGACGGCAATTTAAGTCGTAATGACATGATATCCATTTTCCGCAATGCAGAAGATGGTGGCACTATTGATGCTAGTGAATTAATGGATTTTCGGACTATTCTGACTAATGCTAGCCGTTTTGGTATGGCTGACTACGTCAGGGTGCTATCCAACAAGATTGCTAACAGTGATCCTGCTAACGCGCGTTCTGGTTTCGGTAACTTGTTTGCGGGTAGTAGTTCCACCCAAATGGAAAATCTGATTGGCAAATGGTTCTTAGGAACTGACCGTCCTGATACTACAAGCTCAGCCTATACCTATCGTTATATCAGTGGTTCCCTATTCCAAAATGGCATTAGCGCTGATGATATTAAACAGCAAGCATTAGGCGATTGCTACTATTTAGCGACCTTATCTTCTATTGCCCAAGAGAAACCCTCTTCTATCCAAAATATGTTCATTGACAATGGTGACAATACCTTCACTGTTCGTTTTTATAACAATGGCGTAGCTGATTATGTAACTGTAGATCGCTATTTACCAACCACATCATGGGGAACTGCTGTTTATGCAGGTTGGGGTGGAGGCTCCTATACTTCTTCTAATAATGAGCTTTGGGTCGCTTTAGCCGAAAAAGCCTATGCTCAACTTGCGGAATCTGGTTGGAGTCGCTCTAGCACTTCCAATAATGCCTATGCTGACATTGCAGGTGGATGGATGGATGTGGTAACTCGTCAGGTGACAGGACTAAGTACTTCATCCCAAATTTCTACCAATATGACACAGACTCAATTAATTAATATGGTCAATTCTAATCAGGTCTTAACGGTTGGCTTTGTGTATGGTGCAGGCTATAGCGTAGTCAATGGTCATGCCTATACGATTACTTCCTATAATCCTGCAAATGGAACTTTCCACTTGCGTAATCCTTGGGGAACTAGCCATGCTGATGTAACTTGGGCACAACTATTGTCATTGCGTGGCATTGTGCAATGGTCTAATACTTAACAAAAAGAATTTCTGAGGTGCTCCGTAGAGCACCTCAGGACACCGACATATTCTTCTTTCAATCAGGTATATGAATGAAAATCCTTTTACCTTTTTTAGGGTTCTTAAGTTGGCAAATTAATATAGCAGACTGTAGCTTTGTACCTATGTATGTTAATAGTCAACCTTTACTTCAACGGGAAAATAAACTTCCCGTTATCAAAATTATGCTCAAAACCTCTTTAATGGCTAGAGAAGAAAATCTCCCTTCTATCGGTGTTCGTCCTGATACTAATCGAGATATTGGATTTGCCACTGTGTTGCTAACTTTGGAAAATCATCAAGAAAAAAATCAAAAGATAATTATTCAAAATATTGAGATTTACAGTGTTGCTGATAATCAGTTACAACCTTTTGCATTTACATCAAAGCAAATTGAACTGAGACCCTTAGAGAATGCCATGATTGATATGCACTTGACCAATAAAACTGGCTATTTGGGACAAGGGCGAGTTAAAGCAGTTGTTACTTATCAAATTGACGATCAGCTTGATAAGGTTGAATCAGAATCTGTTAATGTTGAGCGGCATTAGTTCTGTCCTCATATACTAAGTACAGGGCATGTAGTAAAAAATGGACATCGATATGGTAAACAGTGCTATTGATGTAAGCAATGCAATCGTCAGTTTGCCGAATTCTACAGTAAACGAGGATATTCTGAGAATACCCGACAAAGACAATGTGAAGAGGTTATTTGAGTTTGTCACTCATCTTCAAGTCTTTAGTTTTGAGAAGATTTTTAATTATGGCTTTTTTCCACAAATCATTTAGGATTGCTATAGAGATTTAGAGAAGACTGCTTATGTAGTGGAATTATTGATGGTTGAGGCGATCGCTTTAGCAAAAAAATGGAGTGATATTGCGATCGCAATTTCTCAATCTATCACTACACTTCCTTCGGATATAGCTTCATCAAGGCTTGTACCTGCTCAGCATGATAGGAACTGCGCGTAAGCGGCGAAGAAACCACTTGCAAAAATCCCATTTCTTCACCAGCAATCCGCCATGCCTCAAACTGCTCAGGTGTGACAAACTCATGCAAAGTCAAATGTTTAGCAGAAGGTTGGAGATATTGCCCAATGGTAATGATGTCACAATCTACAGCTCGTAAATCACGCATGACGGCTCTAACTTCCTCATCAGTCTCACTCATCCCCACCATAATTCCCGACTTGGTATAGACCCAAGGCGCAATTTCACGGGCGCGACGCAATAGTTCCAGACTACGCTGATAGTCTCCCTGTGGACGAACACGGCGATAAAGTCTTGGTACAGTTTCCGTATTATGATTCAGCACATGGGGACGGGCAGAGAGAATTGTTTCTAAAGCTTCCCAATTAGCGCAGAGGTCAGGAATGAGCAGTTCGATTGTGGTCTGAGGCATCAATTTGCGAATCTCTTCGATACAGCACACAAATTGTGAAGCACCACCATCTGGCAAGTCATCACGATTAACGGAAGTCACCACGACATGCTTCAGATTCATCCGCCGTACTGCTTCACCGAGGTTAATCGGTTCCATCGGATCGAGGGCTTGCGGCTTCTTTTCAAAATCAATATCGCAGTAAGGACAAGCACGGGTGCAAGCAGGTCCCATAATTAAAAATGTGGCAGTACCTTGGTTGAAGCATTCGCCAATATTTGGGCAAGAGGCTTCTTCGCACACAGTATTTAACCCCAAGTCGCGCAGGACTTCTTTGACATTGCCAACGCGCTCCCACTGTGGGGCTTTTACTCGCAACCAATCTGGTTTGACTGCCATATTTGTAACTACCTAGATCTAGCTAATGCTATTCATATACTTTTGTAACATCTTATATATTACCACTGGGCGCTTATCAAGCTGATATTGCTGCCTCTATTTGCTCGTATCATGAAATGAAAGCGATCGCATTTTTATTCAGTGGCAGACATAGGATGATTAGCCGCAATTTCATGAGCCAGCATTTCTTCTAAACGTTGAATAGTCTGATTCTGTATACTGAGCATTTGTCGGAGTTCAGCAATTTCTCTATCCCTTAAACTATCGATTTTTTGATGGAGAGATTCAATTTCTTGCTCAGCTCTTGTGTCCACATCGAGATCTTGCTTTGCTTTACTGCGATCAATATCAGACTGACGATTTTGGCTCATCAAAATGAATGGAGTAGCATAGGCAGCTTGGAAACTTAGGGCAAGATTGAGGAGAATGAAAGGATATTCGTCCCAATGTTTAACCCAGCTAATAATATTTAAGACAATCCATATACCCAGTAAACAGCTCTGAATCAGGATAAATCGCCAAGAACCAACAGTTGCTGTCACCCGATCAGCAATGCGTTCTCCCCTTGAAGATTGAGAATTTTTGGGCTTAGCTGACTTGTCCATAGATGAAAGCGCGATCCTGTGCAAAATCGCACTGAAGTTAGATATAGCTTAACACCTCAAAATTTGGTAGTGCCAAATAGTTAAGGATGGACGGCACGAAGCGCTTTCCCACCTTAGGAGGAATTTATTTGTTCAAAAAGATCTAGACTCTTGGCGCAGCAATTCTCATTATGACTTTTGATTAGCCTAAGCCGTCAAATTTTCAACGAAGACATCGGCTTTTCAAGGACAGCTATTACGACTATTCTCAATAGCTAACGCTGGATCAAGGTAATTTTTCCATAATGAGAATTGCTGCTCTTGGCGGGCTTAGCCCCTAGATTTAATTGATAATGCTAAAGTTGATACGGTCAGCCGAAAGCGCCGCCTGTTCCAGAGCAGTTGGTATTTTGCCATAGGCAAAACTCAAAGCTCTTACTGGAATTGATTTTCGTTTGTAAATGAGTACATACTTGTTTGCAAACCGCTATATGTAGATCTAAGGTTTGTAGGGTTTATCAAAGGTTTATTAACAATGTTGCAAGAGATTCAGTTACCTGTCGTTGCCGATGCCAAAAAGTGGACGATTCAAGATAGTGAAACCCTTTATCGCATCAATGGCTGGGGTGAACCTTATTTTAGTATTAACGAGGCTGGTCACGTAACTGTCTCTCCCAAAGGCGATCGCGGTGGCTGTATTGACCTGTTTGAACTGGTGAATGATCTCAAGCAGAGGGGATTGCGATCGCCGATCCTAGTCAGATTTTCGGATATTCTCGCTGATCGCATTGAGCGCTTAAACTCCACCTTTGCCAAGGCGATCGCCCGTTATAACTACAATGGCGTTTATCGTGGCGTTTTTCCTGTCAAAGTCAATCAGCAACGACAACTGGTAGAAGAAATTGCTAAATATGGGAAACCCTTCCAATTTGGTTTGGAAGCAGGTTCTAAACCTGAATTACTGATTGCCCTTGCCACCCTCCGCACCCCTGGTTCACTGCTGATTTGTAATGGTTACAAGGATGCGGAATATATTGAGACTGCCCTGCTAGCGCGGAAACTGGGACAAAATACGATCATTGTGATCGAACAGCTAGAAGAAGTAGAGATGATCATCCGTGCGGCTACGAAATTAGGCATTGCGCCTGTGGTCGGTGTCCGCGCTAAACTCAGCACCAAAGGTCTAGGGCATTGGGAAGACTCAACAGGCGATCGCGCTAAGTTTGGATTGCGGATGTGGGAAATCCTCGAAACCGTCGAACAGTTGGAAGCCGCAAATATGCTAGATTCCCTCAAATTACTGCACTTCCACATTGGTTCGCAAATCAGTAATATCAGCGCGATTAAAGACGCATTGCGGGAAGCAGGACAAATCTATGTACAACTGACGACCCTAGGCGCACCAATGGGACATCTCGATGTCGGTGGTGGTTTGGGCGTAGATTACGACGGTTCTAAAACCAATTTCTATGCTTCCAAAAACTACAGTATGCAGAACTATGCCTATGACATCGTCGCGGCAATTAAGGATGCCTGTACGGAAAAGGGAATTCCTGTTCCCACTTTAACGAGCGAAAGTGGTCGGGCGATCGCTTCTCATCAATCGGTCTTAATCTTTGACGTAGTGGGCATTAGCGGCACACCTTCTCAAGCGATCGAGCCATTAAAGGAAGATGAGCATCTCATTGTCCGTAATCTCTTTGAAGCATTGGAAAATATCAATGAGAACAACTATCAAGAGATTTATCACGATGCGGTGCAGTTCAATCAAGAAGCCATTAGCCTATTTGCCTTTGGTTATCTCAGCCTAAAACAACGCGCCAGAGTTGAGCGACTGTTCTGGGAATGTTGCGATCGCATTCGGAAGGTGACGCGCAAATTAAACTATGTGCCTGACGATCTCGAAGACTTGGAACGCTCGATGGCACTGACTTACTATTGCAATTTTTCCGTCTTCCAGTCTGCTCCCGATAGTTGGGCGATCGATCAACTCTTCCCGATCATGCCGATCCATCGCCTCAATGAAGAACCCACCTGTCGCGGCACGATCGCCGATCTCACCTGTGATAGCGACGGCAAAATCGATCGCTTTATCGATCTGCGTGATGTGAAATCCGTTCTCGAATTACATCCCTTTATTCCCGAAGAACCTTACTTCCTCGCCCTATTCCTTGGCGGAGCCTACCAAGAAATCCTTGGCGATTTGCATAACCTCTTTGGTGATACCGATGCGGTGCATATTCACGCAACTCCTACGGGTTATAAGGTTGAGCATGTAATTAAGGGCGACTCCATGACTGAAGTTCTTGAATATGTGCAGTACAATCGTGATGCGATGCTAGAGAATATTCGCCAAGAAACGGAACGCGCTCTTCAAGAGAAGCAAATTACCCTTGATGAAGCTAGATTATTCTTACAAAAATATGAGCATTGCTTAAACGGATATACTTATCTCAGTTAATCGATAAAAGAGAAGACGCACAAAGTGCATCTTCTCTTTTAGGACTTACGCAAAGCGACGCATCGTAAGGGCAATTCATGAATTGCCCTTACGATGAAATGCGGGTTTAAAGTTATTTTTGCGTAAGTCCTATCTTTTATGAATCGTGATGAGAATTCATTGCTTGATTCATCGTCTTTAATTCTTGCAAAATTTCTCGCAAAAGCCGATTAGTCTCATTCTGAGTTGGCTCCTGCACCTGAATCGTTACCTGCTTCATTTTCAAGACATCCCTTGCAAATCTGGAAACTTCGGTAGGGTGAAATAACAAGGGTTCGCGATCGCTTTGGCGCAACTCTGGATTAAGTTTTTGAGGATCATAGGGTAGATTTAGCTCATTTTGATTTGGGTCAGTGTTAGCATATCGATATACCGAAGCCCGCGATCGCCCCAAAGCCTTTTGAATTGCTTCCACATCCATTAGTTCATAATTATTATCAGATTTCAGGTCAAACGCAGGTAAAGGAAGACTCATAACTAATTTCTGATTGATTTCTGATTGAGCAAATTGCTATCACTAGTATAGTCGCATTTAGAGTCTAGTAATCTCATTCCAAAACGAGAACCCACTTTTTTGTGAAGTGGCAAAGACTCACTACAAAAAAGCGGGTTCATATTTTCTTTTGCTTTCCTACAGCAATTACCAATCAAATAAACCCCAAGAAGAATTTTGAAAGCTTTGCTTAGCGACATTTTCAAAATTCTTCTTGGTTTTGGTTTGGGCGCAAAGTGCTGTAAGTGACAGTTAAGCCTGAATTTCTCAAGATACTACCGTCGATAATTTTTCAGCAATAAATGCCTCAACAGATTGTATGTGGAGAAACATCTCCTCAATCAGATCCGCAGCTTTCATACCATCTTGCTCTAGATTTAGCTCTTCAAGCTTCACAGCTAAATCACGTATTTGTAAAGCCCCCACATTACTACTCGACCCCTTGATGTGATGAGCCTCCTTCATAACCTGCAAGTGATCACTACTAGCGATCGCCCCACGCATTATTTCTAGTCTTTGATGAACATCTTCTACATAGACCTGCAAAACCTCAATCTCAAACTCGATATCTCCCTCCGATATTTGATTAAGTTGCTCTAAATCTATAGGAGAGCTTGGTGTCTGATTCATATAGGTTAACGCCTTACAGCACTTAACTAATCAATATACATAACTACTACACGTCGCTAAGCTAACACATATATAGCCATAAAAGCTAGAAAACTAAAGAATAGTCTTCATAATCCCTTAAGTTTTTCGCATTGGTGATCTCCAGATCGATGTTAGAATGAATAGCAAATGTAAAGATTTGCAAAGCCATCTATTTATTCAAAATTTACTAGGACTAGTCACGCTAAGCGAGGCTAATTCTGGATTCTAAGATAATTAAAAATTAAACAAGACGAGTCATATCGACCATGCGTATCATTTTAATGACAGGAAAAGGCGGAGTTGGTAAAACTTCCGTAGCAGCAGCCACAGGTTTACGCTGTGCTGAATTGGGTTATAAAACGCTAGTTTTGAGTACCGATCCTGCTCACTCCCTTGCTGATAGCTTTATGGTCGAGTTAGGTCATGATCCTAAAGAAGTACGTCCAAACCTCTGGGGAGCAGAACTAGATGCCTTAAGGGAACTAGAAGGCAACTGGGGTGCAGTTAAGCGTTACATTAGCGAAGTTTTACAGGCAAGAGGTCTAGAAGGCGTACAGGCTGAAGAGTTGGCAATCCTCCCGGGGATGGATGAAATTTTTGGCTTGGTGCGAGTCAAACGCCACTATGACGAAAAGGATTTTGATGTATTGGTAATTGACTCTGCACCAACAGGAACAGCCTTGCGCTTACTATCTCTTCCAGAAGTCGCAGGCTGGTATATGCGGAAGTTTTATAAGCCCTTGCAAGGCATGGCTCAAGTCTTGAGTCCTGTTTTTGAGCCAATTTTTAAGCGTGTCACAGGTTTCTCTTTACCTAATAAAGAAGTGATGGATGCTCCCTACGAGTTCTATGAAGAACTGGAAGCCCTTGAAAAAATCCTCACCGATAACACAATTACTACCGTTCGATTGGTGACAAATCCCGAAAAGATGGTCATCAATGAATCACTCAGGGCACATTCCTATCTCAGTCTCTACAATGTGGCGACGGATTTGGTAATTGCTAATCGGATCATTCCAGAGGAAGTCCAAGATCCCTTCTTTAAGGCATGGAAAGAAAATCAAAAACAATACTGCGAACAGATTTATCGTGACTTCCATCCACTCCCAATCAAACAGATTCCTCTGTATGCGGAGGAAATGTGCGGTATTGAAGCCTTAGAGAGACTCAAGGTGACTTTATTTGGGGAAGAAGATCCTGCACAGGTCTATTACAAAGAGAATACGATGCGTGTGGTCGAAGAGAACAAGCAGTATCGTTTGGAATTATATTTACCTGGTGTGGCGAAGGAGAAGATTGAGTTAACAAAAACTGGTGATGAGCTAAATATCCGTATTGGTAATCATCGTCGTAATCTAGTATTACCTCAAGCTCTATCAGTTCTCCAAACATCTGGCGCAAAAATGGAAGATGATTATCTAAAAATCCGCTTCTCTACCCCTGTTTAAAGCCTAAACTTTAGGCGATCGCCCCCAATGTAATCTCTAAAATCAGCGATCGCCTAAAATAAAACCCATCAAAGCCAAAAACATAATTATCTTTTAACTGATATTATGTGGAAGGAACAGTCTAATTTTAAAGAAGGGAGAAACTAGCCCTAATAGCCTTGAAGTAGAGTCTAGCCTTGAGAGCAAAATGATTGAGTTTGGTTTTAAGATGGAGACACTTAGACAAAAGCACAAAAGCAAGCAAAGTTATGATTTTGCTGAGTATGAGCAATCCCAGTTGGAGACTTAGCAAGAGCGAGATTAGATTTCAAAGACCTGTGAAATTCTTCAACTTTCCAAAGTTTTTGATAAATTGTGTGGATGTCAGCTGCGTTTAAGTCGAGATTACTGCAAGCTAAATACAAGATTCCTGTAGATTGATTTTTGTTTCTAAAAACTTGCGCGGCAATGTTTCAGATTTGTTGGAAAGTATGATGGGATGGGATAGAAAATTCGTATCTATTGATGAATAGTCCAATGACAATATCGTGCATCAAAATAGATTTAGAAAAGCAAATCGTCTTTCTGGCTAAACGCTATAATCCGATTTCGCAAAGTTAAATGCTTACGTTCAATTTTTTGAGTATTTTTCTTGCCGATAAGATGAGTGTCAGGGTCAAGAATTCTCTCGTATGCGCCCCAAGCATCCGTAAAGAATCGCTTGATGCCAAATGGTTTTAGGAGATTAACCAGTTTAACTAAAGCTTGATCTTGATGTGGCGCTAATACATATGCTAAAACGACTCCACTTGCATGATCAATTGCGTGCCATAACTATCTTTGCTGTTTTTTACTGCCAACAAAACTCCACATTTCATCCATCTCTGCGGATTCAACTTGATAAAGATCCACATCTATTGTCTCTACATCCAGTTGCTCTAGTAATGGATAGTTCACAGTTTCTATATCTTCCTGCTTTTTTTTAATTCGTTAATCACTGTGGTGGGGCTAATACCTAACACTCTGCTTGTATCTCTGATACCACTGCCATTGATTGCCATCTCTGTGATTTGTTGTTTGACTGTTGCTAGATGCCCTTTGTAGATACTGTCTTGAGCAACAAAAAGTCAAGAGGGAATTTGAACAAAATTGGGATCGAAAGAACGCTGAGACTTGAGAACGCCAAAGACCTGTCGTAACAGCTTGTGCATGACCGCGCCAATGACAGACATTTTGGACTTACCCTTAGCCGTAAGGCGATCGCAGAAAGTAGTAATCGGTGAATTATAACGACGAGCAACAATCGCAGGCATAAACAGAGCTTTACGCAAACGCGCATTACCAATTTTAGATAAACGAGGCTTACCATGAATTGAAGAACCAGAAGAAAACTCGCGGGGAGTTAAACCCGCAAAAGCGGCTAATTGATCAGCAGTATCAAAAGCCGAAATATCCCGAATTTCCGCCAGTAATACAGTTGCAGTTAGTTCAGCAATACCTGGAATAGAAGTCAACAGATCCCGTTGAGATTTTAAATGAGGATGTTGATCAAAGTGCTGACGAATCAATTTCTTGGTCATCTCAATTTGCTCTTTGAGAAAATCAATGTGAGCAATAATTGCCTCCACCAAAATTGGATCAGCCGTAGCAAGCCGATTCAGCTCTTGCTGCTGCATGGCAGTTAAGCTATCTAAACGATGCACCAATGCTTGGAGTTGTTCAATTTCTAATGGTGGTGGTGTCCATGGTGCAGGCTTTAAAGCCGCACAAAATCTAGCAATCACTTTGGCATCAGCACGGTCTGTTTTTGTACGACTTAATTCACTCTTACCAAAGGCTTTGGGACGTGATGGATTAACGATACTTACTTTGTATCCTGCCTCTACTAAGAATCTAGCTAACCCATTGCCGTAAGTGCTGGTGGCTTCCATACAGCTATGTAAATTTGTGACACCTTGAGTATTTAGCCATTCTTGTAATTCAGCAAATCCTTCAGGATTGTTGCCAAATACTTTGCTCTTGATTTTGGCGTTGCCTTGGATGAGTGCAACATCAAATTTGGCTTTGCTGATATCTATTCCTAAAACATCACATACTTCATTGCTATTGTTCATAGTGTTTTCCTTGCTTCTTGCTAGAGTTTCGAGTAAAGCAATTAGTGGAGTTTAACTATCCTTGTGAATGCAGGTTTACCCATGGGGCGACCTCTGATACTGTCCAGTCTTTACTGTTTCCACTGTTTAAGCAGAGACGACTCTATCTACAAAACGGGCTTAGTGTCCCTAGGGGCTGTTCGAGTTTATCTCTGCTTTTGCTTTTTCGGATTTGAGTAAAGATTTTATCCTTTAACTTTCCTCCTAGATACAAGGTGTAATCGAGGATAAATGTCTTGCGAGTACAGTCTTCGTTACAACAAATGTATCTTTTCTTGCCTGTGGCACTTTGTCCATGTCTATGGATATCTATTCCTCCACAGGTTGGACATTCGACTGCTTCTAATACCATGCTTTTTCCTTAGCCTATTGCGTATTTCAGTCAGATACTTTACAACAAATCTGACACACTACCTTATTTCCCACTCTTCATTGGATAAATCGGTATTATAGGGCTGGCGCATTTTGGCTGGCTGATACTAGACTTCATCAGTATTCATACCTGTTTTGGTGCGCTCTTGCTTTCTTAAATGCTTTCTAAAACACCAACCTTTCACTATTTGGGGGTTAAAGTACTTTGCCGATTAGCGATCGCCCGATGTAACTACTATTTTTTGATGGCGAGGCGATCGCTTTTGCATCAACTAGCCATTCCAAGTTTGGATCGAATAGAGTTGCGAGTTGAGGTTGAGTGAGTCCAAGAATTTTGGCAGGATTAATACTTAGAGCTTTCCATAATTCGCTTGCCGTTAATAATCCTGTAGTCACTAGGTTTTGCCAAAGTACAGGAATCGCAAATTCCAAGCCGATCGCACCGACGGGAGCTACCTCAAAGGGAACCACTTTTTCCTCATAGGCGCAGGGGGTATGATCGATCGCGATCGCATCGATGGCTCCAGAACGAATGCCTGCAATGAGCGCAAGGCGATCGCCTTCGCTACCAAGGGGAGGCATCAAGCGCAAATTTGGGTCGTAACTTTCTAAATCGCGATCGCAGTGGCAGAGATGTAGCCAAGTTGTACTAGCGGTTACGGGTAATCCACTGTTTTTGGCTTGGGCGATTAGTTCTACGCTCTGTGCTGTAGAAATTCGCATGAAATGAGTCGGGGCTTTAGTGAGTCGGACTAGTTCGATGAGTGCCGCAAGGGATGAGGTTTCGGCGGCGGCGGGATAGCCTGTCATCCCATATTGCAAAGACCATTTGCCCTCGCGGATTACCCCACTACCAGCAAGATCAGGATTTTGCGGAAAGAGGGCGATTGGCTTGCCCAATGGTTTGAGATATTCCATCGCTCGGCGCACTAACAGGAGATTAGCGATCGGTTTGCTATCGGTAAAGCCAATCACGGATTCTGCAAGTTCCGCCATGTCCGTCAGTTGTTTGCCCTCTAAACCTTTGGTAATTGCCCCCCAAGGTTGCAGGCGATCGCCATATTTCTGCTGCACATTGCGCCAAAATTCGAGTGCTGCAATATCATCGATCGCTGGTTGGGTATTGGGCAAAATTCCTACAGTGCTAAACCCACCATTTTGGGCGGCTTGGACTAATTCGGCAATGGTTTCTCGCGATTCATGCCCCGGTTCACCACTAGTACTGTACAGATCGATCACCCCAGTTCCTAAAATTAGCCCCGATCGCTCATCAACATTGGTATTTTCAGGAATTTGGTTAGCATCAACGTTTAGATGAATTTGGCGATCGCCATCTATGAATACATCAGCAAATTTCTCAGTGGTTACGGAAGCTGCATCAAGAATGCGTACCTGTTTGAAGAGGGTGGGGTACGCAAGGGAATTTTCTAAAGGCATAACAAAACGATTTTCTTTTTACTGTATAGCGCGATGGGCTTAACTCAATAAGAAAAACAGCACAAAGTGCTGTTTTTCTTATTGCACAATATTTAGTGATTTTTGATTTTGGTAATAACTACGCCATTGCCATTTACCCTGTGCATCAATATTAGGTGTGAGTACGCGCACATCAAGGGAATTTAAGCCAATTTCTTGGACAACAAGCTCAGGATAGCGATCGCCATTAATTTCCTGAATACCATAGAGCGCATAACTACTCACACTGTCATTAATATAGGAGAGCGCCCGCGTATGGGTCAAAATTGGTTCCGCATTCCAATCATTGCCTGATTTTCGGAGCATCACTAACATGCTGTACTCTTGGCGCTCAAGGGCAGGGCGCGATAAAAAATCTTTCCAAACTTGGGGATCAAAGCCTGTTGGACGTTGTGAGTTATCGAGGCGCAAACCTGCAATGATTTCAGGTTGATTATCGCCGTCAATATCCACACATACGAGGGAAGCGATCGCCACCTGCGAAGTTGCCGCTTGATTTGCTCCCAGTTTTAAAAATAAATTGCGAGACTTATCTAATACAAGGGGTTGAATTTTGCTGGGGCAGTTAAAGAAATAAGTGCGATCTTCTTTCGTAACGAGGCGATCGCTTGCCACAATCGTTAAATTTGACTGCTTTAATACAGTGGGATCAAAGCCCTTAGCTGGTTGATTTTTATCATTAGGATTCGGCTCCTGCACTTTAAAACTAGCGATCGCGCCAAAGGCATCGGAACCACGCACCGCACTAACTTGAAACATCCCTAGAGGCTTACCAAACTGCACCAAAGAAAACTTGCTACCGACTGGGATCGATTGAATTACCCGATCTAAACTGCCTAGCTGTTCTACGAGATCCGACGGTACAATTCCCTCAATTGTCTTGCCATCAGGAGAAGCCTGAATGAACAAAAACATCGGTACGGGGGACTTAGTTTCTTCAGGCTTTTTGTCGTTATTCGGACTCACGCAAGCATTAATACCAATCGCAATTCCTAAAGTAATCAGAGATCCAAGTGCCGCATGGCGAAATTTATACGTGAATTGTCTAAATGGCATAATGGGCGATCAGTCTAGAAAGATATTTCCAAATAGAATGTAGGTGATTGCTGAGCAACCACCTAACATTCTATTTGGATTCCATCACTTCCGCTAAGCGTTCAACCGCTAAAGTCAAACGTTCTTGGGGATCAGGCTTGATTTCAGGTGCAGCAGCCTCTTCTCGTTGTTCTTTACGCTTTGCGGCTTCAAAGGAGCGGATGATCAAGAAGATCACAAAGGCAATGACGAGAAAATTGATCACAGCGGCAATAAATACACCATATTTGATGCCATTGATTTGCAACTTGGCTAAATCCTGAACATTGGCAGCTTTGAGGGCTGGATTTAAAAGCAGAGGGGTGATGATGTCCTCAATTAAAGAGGTAACAATTTTGCCAAAAGCACCACCGATAATCACGGCAACTGCCAAGTCAATCACATTACCTTTCAAAATAAATGCTTGAAAGTCTTTAATAAAGCCACCAGCAGCTCGTTTCCCATTTTGCAAAGCCATAGCATGTTTCTCCTAAATTTGATGTAATCAGCAATCTCCAAAGTTGACTTTGCCAACTTTGGAGATTGCGTCAAGGACGATGAAAACAGGTTTTAATTATCATGCTTTTGAGCACGTTTTGCTGATCGCACTTCATTACTCTTATTCCAAGGTAAGGCGATTACTTGATGCCGATATAGCCGATACATCAAATACATACAAGCCGCAAAATATCCTGAGCTTAAGGTTGCTTTGAGTAATTCCGTTGTCACTTGAATTGACTGCCCATCACTGGGTACACCACCCATCGCACTATAGGCGATCGCCCAAGTTACCATCAAAGCGATCGCTACTTGGCTGACATCACGCACCTTGCGACTAGTCCTCTGCCGCACCAAAGCGATCGCTGAGGGGATCAGCCCAAATACAGGCATCAAGCAAAAAAACATCTCAATTCTTTCCTTAGTAGAATCACGAGATATTTGCTCTGGAGTTTCAATTTGGCGATCGCGCTTAGGATAACGACTCATAGATGTACCCTTACTCAGATTGTTTGTAGAGTGGCAAAGCCACTCTACAAACTTATTTTACTGCGCGTTCTTAACATCTCTCTGATGGGTATTTTAAGGCTAAAAAATATGGCACACGCTGCACGTGTGCCATATTTTTTAGCCTAGCTACTTGATAGATATTAATAAACTCATAAACTCTGTATCATTTTTCCAAGCATCGTTCAAAATCTATAGATGTCGATGTCAGTGAATATTGACATCTATGTTTCTCATTAGTTTTATTAAGCTACCTTGGCAGTTTGAATTTGATTTTAAGGTTAGGCTGAGCAGTCCCAAGTGATGCTTAGCCTAACCTTTAAAATCATGCCATCGTTAGTAATGCTAATACCAAAGCAAAAAACAGCTTAGCTGTTTTTTGCTTTATAACCCTTGCTGGGTCTGATTTCTGATTCACAAAAGAGTGATCACTCTTTTGTGAATCGGTATAACTATCTCAATCAACAGGAGTATTTCTTTACCGTAATGGATCCAACGACACTTCAAAATGTTCTCTCCACAAATTTAAACCTGCTGGCTGGTGCAGCATTTAAAGTCATTGCCGCGATCATCCTCTGGTTTATTGGGCGCAAACTCATTGATATTTCGATCAACATCACCTCACGCACCCTTAAAACTCAGAGGATCGATCCCACATTGATCAGCTACCTCAACTCCAGTCTTGCGGTGCTGTTAAATATCATTTTAGTAGTTGCCATTCTTGGTTACTTCGGTGTTGAAACCACCTCCTTTGCCGCACTGTTAGCGGCAGCTGGTGTAGCGATCGGAGCCGCATGGAGTGGATTGCTCGCTAATTTTGCCGCAGGTGCATTCCTGATTATCCTTCGCCCCTTCCAAGTTGGCGATTTCATTTCCGCCGCAGGTATCACAGGCACTGTTGTCGAGATTGGTCTATTTGTTACTATCATCAACACTTCCGATAATGTCCGCACGATCATCGGCAACAACAAACTTTTCTCTGAAAATATTCAAAACTTTTCGGCTAATGACTACCGCCGCGTCGATATCAAGGTACAGCTAGATCACTCAGTTAATCCTAGTGAAGCGATACGTGTTATCCAAGAAAGAATTGTCAATATTCCTAACGTAATTAGCAATCCTGCCCCTGTAATTGAGATCCTCAACTTCACTGCGATGGGTCCCGAATTAGCAGTACGTCCATTCTGCAACAACACCCACTATTGGCAAGTTTACTATGACACCAATCGTGTCATCCGCGAAAGCTTTAGTGAGTCAGGCTTCCCCACTCCTAAACAACATTTCCAAATCCGCCAATCTTAAGAAACCTCAGTTCGGGTTAAGCTGTCAAATTTTAAAAGCCCAAAAGTAAAAGCCTTGCTACGCAAGGCTTTTACTTTTGGGCTTTGAGAGAGGATTTGCAACGCAAATCCTCTCTCAAAGCCCATTTCAAATTATCCCGAACTCGCGTTAAGAACCAAAAAGCCCCGCAATGCGGGGCTTTTTTAGCAGCGATCCTAAAGGAAAACATACGATATCTCTCGAACACTAGATGTATTGGCTAGAATCTAGCTAGCGTTCAACAACCGAGCCTGTGGTACAAATACTCGAAAATCCCTTACGGGTTGGTTTACAGCAAGAAAGAACCCCTGAACCATTGATCCTTGTGATCTTCGGCGCGTCAGGCGATTTAACCATCCGAAAGCTTGTTCCAGCAATCTACCATCTCAAACAGCAGCGTCGGCTGCCACCTGAACTGACCATCGTTGGCGTGGCACGAAGACCTTGGAGTCATGATTATTTTCGTGAGCAAATGCGCGAGGGTATAGAAAAGTTCTCAGTAGGCGTTGGGGCAGAAGCCATTTGGCAAGATTTTGCTGAAGGCTTGTACTATCAATCGCTGGATATGAGCAATCTTGATGATTATCGTAAGCTCGATGAATTGTTGGGAGAGATTGATAAAGAAAGAGGCACTCGCGGTAATCGAGTCTTTTATTTAGCAGTTTCGCCTAATTACTTCACCGATGCGATCGAGAAGTTAGGGCAAGCGGGAATGATCAAAAATGCCCAGAAAACTCGCGTGGTCATTGAGAAGCCTTTTGGCAGAGATTTATCTTCCTGTCAAGATCTCAACCGCGTTGTGCAGAAAGCTTGTGATGAAAAGCAGATCTATCGAATTGACCATTATCTAGGCAAAGAAACGGTTCAGAATCTTTTGGTTTTGCGCTTTGCCAATGCCATTTTTGAGCCATTGTGGAATCGACAATTTATCGATCATGTGCAAATTACAGTTGCCGAGACTGTTGGTGTGGAAGATCGGGCGGGCTATTACGAAAACTCTGGGGCACTCAGAGATATGCTGCAAAACCATTTAATGCAGCTTTTCTGTTTAACTGCGATGGAGCCGCCTAACTCGATGGATGCCGATTCATTGCGAAATGAAAAGGTAAAGGTGATTCAAGCAACTCGTCTCGCCGATACTCGCAAATTAGAGCGATCGTGTGTACGCGCCCAATATAGTGCAGGCTGGATGAAAGGAAAGCAGGTACAGGGCTATCGCGATGAACCGAATGTTAATCCTGAATCCCTTGTGCCCACCTATGTTGCCATGAAATTTGAAGTCAATAATTGGCGCTGGCAAGGTGTGCCTTTCTATTTGCGAACTGGTAAACGGATGCCGAAAAAAGTCAGTGAAATTGCGATTCAGTTTCGTGATGTCCCCTATTTACTATTTCAGTCAGCAGCTAAGCAGGTTTCTCCCAATGTACTAACGCTGAGGATTCAACCTAATGAGGGGATCGCCTTAAAATTTGAGGCTAAGATGCCGGGGGCTGATCTGCGATCGCGTTCCGTAGAAATGGACTTCGGCTATGGCAAGACCTTTGGTATCGAAGGCTCCGATGCTTACGATCGCCTGTTGCTAGACTGTATGTTAGGCGATCAAACCCTATTTACACGCGGCGACGAAGTTGAAGCTGCTTGGAAAGTAGTAACACCTGCGCTTACCGCTTGGGAGCAACCTAGTGATCCCAGCTTAGTTCCCCAATATGAGGCAGGTACTTGGGGACCAACAGAATCGGAACAGCTAATCGAGCGTGATGGGCGACAGTGGCGACGGCTATAAAACATTAAATAAATTGGCTGAGCCAATTTATTTAATGACAAATAAAGTTTTAGAGATTTGGAATACGCCCGAATCTCTAAAACTCAAGGTAAACGGTGTTGATTTAGATTTAACTTTTCCCTATGAATACTCAAGCAACTCCCGTCGTATCTTTGCAAGCTCCCAAAGATGTCTCGGTATCCCAAGTCGAAGCAGAGCTAAGCAAAATCTGGCAGTCCTATGGTGAGAACTCTGCGGCTCGTGCCACCACCTTTAACCTATTGGTATATGAACCAGAAACTATTGGTGCAGCATCACGGATTGCTTCGGTAGAATCGATCGCTTCTCAAAGTCCCTGTCGAGTCATTGATCTGGTCACCCTTGAGGGTGAGGATCAAGGTATATCTGCACAGGTAGCAGCTTACTGCCCAATTCAAAAAAGCCGTAGCTCCTTAATTTGTGGAGAATACATCACACTCTCTGGAGCAAAGACTTCCTTTGAGCGGGTACATAGTATTCTTCCAGAATTGCTGATCCCCGATTTGCCTGTATTTCTCTGGTGGAAAGATAGCCCTGCTCCCAATACCAGAATGTTTGAGAAGCTGGTCAATTTAAGCGATCGCTTAATTATGGACTCGGCAACTTTTAGTAATTCTGAAGCAGACTTGCTAAAGGTCAAAGCAATGATCCAAGCTAGCACCCAAATTGCCGATCTCAACTGGCAAAGGCTAGCTCCTTGGCAAGAACTCACGGCTCAGGCCTTTGACCAACCCGATCGCCGTGCTGCCGTTTGGGAAATCGATGGAATTACCATTGACTATGAACGCGGTAATAGTACCCAAGCCCTGATGTTTTTAGGCTGGATCGCTAGCCGTTTGGAATGGGAACCAGTCGAACGCACCAGTGAAGGTGGCGATTATGACATTCAGCATATTATTTTTGAGGGACGACACGATCTCCGAATCAAAGCTGAACTCGCAGCGATCCCCGTTGGTGATCCCGGAGAAGTAATTGGTGATTTGATTGGTTTGCGCTTAACTGCTTCTAATCAAAATACTGATGCTTGTAATGTTTTCTGCTCTGAGTCCACAGGCTGTATGCGGATGGAAGCTGGTGGTGGCGCACAGAACTATCGTGTGCATCAGGTATCACCTTTATCCGATCAAAGTGCTGATACCCTGCTCGGTCAACAGTTACAGCGCTGGGGGCGAGAGGTGCTTTTTGAGGAAAGTCTGGCACTGGTAGCCAAAATATTGGCTCTATAAAGAAAGGCTCGCTAAGCGAGCCTTTCTTGTCTAAATCAAAAGGGGATGCATTGCATCCCCTTTTGATTAACAAGAGTTCGGGATAATTTGAAACGGTCTTTGAGAGAGGATTTGCGTTGCAAACCCTCTCTCAAAGACTAAAAGTAAAAGCCTTGCTTAGCAAGGCTTTTACTTTTAGTCTTTTAAAATTTGCCAGCTTAACCTGAACTGACGTTTTGGTTAAAATTCTTCGATTTCTAGCTGTCCGACGATAAAGGCGACACAGCCAAATGCACAGGTAATGGGTAGGGGATTTTTAAAGATAAAACTAAATATTGATGCAATACAGGAAATTGCGATCGCGGCTAATGTCCAAAACTTTTCATCATCACTCATCCCCTTAGCAGCTTTGATCTCTCGAAGGGTATCGTTAGGGATTGGCAAGGGCATGACAGAGCTGGGCGGAAATGCCCAATAATTACAGCATCGCTCTACGAATAGGTCAGTCCAACCATTTTCTTGACACCATTCGTCAATCCATTCATCCCGAAAACGCTTCATATGCACAAGTTGTCAGTTGGTCTATAAAAAGAGAAACATGAGTAGCATTTGCGCTGCTCATGTTTATTTTATTTAGATTAACAGAGTATCTATTGATTGGGTTATAAGTTACAAAAACTTAAAGTAATCCAAGGGGTTTGCCCATAGCTCTCTTTACTTTAGTAACACTTCAGTATTTGCGTCGGCTATTACCTCAACCTCCTTAGTTATTGGTGGCTTAACACCACGAATTGTGTCAAAAGTGCCTTTGATAAAACCTGCGATCGGTACGGCAACTAACAAACCTAAAACCCCATTGAGCTTAAAGCCAATATCTAGGGAAATTAACATCCAAACAGGGTTCAGTCCTGTTAATTCACCGACAATGCGAGGGCCTAATACATTTTCTACGACCTGAATAACAGCTACAGCTACCAATAAAACCTTTACTCCTAACCAAAAGTTTTGTAGGGCAAGCAATAGACTGATCGTAATAATTGATGTGGAGCCACCAAGGGGAATCAGACTCGCAATCCCAATACCAAATCCAAACAGTTGAGCCAAGGGGACACCTAAAATCAACAGGGCTGTGGTTTGGCATACGCCGAGGATAGTTGCTAAAGTTACTTGCCCGACAATAAAGCGTTCAAAATTGCGGGGTAGCAAATTCCGCACTTGATCATTCCATTTTTGGGGCAACCAACTAAGTAAGCCATTCCAAAGATCTTGCCCACGCAGAACTAGAAAAATAGAAAATACTAAAGTTAAAAAGACATTGACAATACTACCGATCGCTCCAAAAACGATGCTAAAAAGTTGACTGGTTAGCGATCGCAGCACACCTGTCAATTTTTCAATTAGTTGATTAAAGGTACTACTAATATCAATCGGTAATTGCTGCGCGAGCGCCCAAGTCTCAATGGTTTGTAGTTGCTGCTGACCTGACTTAATCCAATCAGGCAGACGCACAAGTAATTCATTTGCCTGTGCCAAAATTAGCGGCACGAGAAAAATAGCTAAAGTGCCAAGCAGCATGAAAAAGATGAGGATCACTAATCCTGCGGCAATACCACGCTTCACTTTCAATTTAATTAGAAAGCGAATGGGATAATCTAGCAAAAAGGAAATCACTGTTGCCGTAATGAGAATGCTGACTAATGGTTGTAATTCTCGGCATAGCAATAGCAATAACCAACCATTGAGAAAAATCAACGGAAAAGTTAAGCCAAGCGAAAACCAACGAGGCAGCTTATTCAGGGTCTCAATCATACGAAACAATATGGTGCGCTAGGTATCTACTTAAAATTGTGCGTTAAAAGTGTTGGTTAAAACAGAAAATCCGAAAAAGTTTTTGACTAAGAGCGAGTATTGCCCCACTATCCTAAGTACGCTTGACGCACTCTTTCGTCAATTAATAAATCAGAAGCTTGTCCTTCAATTGTAATTATTCCTGATTCCATCACGTAGCCACGGTTTGCATTTTGTAGAGCCAAGGTGGCATTTTGCTCAACTAAGAGAATAGTTACACCAGATTTATTCAGTTCCACAATCGTTTTAAAAATTTCCCTTACAATTTGCGGTGCTAAGCCTAAGCTCGGTTCATCGAGCAGTAATAACTTCGGGCGACTCATCACCGCACGGGCGATCGCTAACATTTGTTGTTCACCACCACTTAGGGTTCCAGCGAGTTGATCGCGCCGCTCACCGAGGCGTGGAAATATCTGAAATTGCTTTTCGATATCGGCTTTAATCCCCCAGCGATCGCTCCGCAAAAAAGCACCGAGTTCCAAATTATCTAATACTGTTTGTCGAGCCAATACTCTGCGACCTTCGGGACTATGGGCAATGCCAGCTTGCACCACTTGATCGGGTCTTAAGCTCGTAATATTTTTGCCGTTGTAGAGGATCTGTCCCGATCGCGGTGATACCAAGCGCGAAATAGTGCGTAAAGTTGTTGTTTTACCCGCACCATTTGCCCCGATTAAAGTGACAACTTCGCCCTCATTGACAGTCAAGCTCACATCTTGCAAAGCCTGAATTCCGCCATAGTTAACACTAAGGTTGTTGATTTCTAACATTGGATCATTTTATCTTGCCATCTAAAATTATCACTCTAAAAATGAGACTTAGAGATTTAGATAGACTAATCTCATAAATAGGTAAAGATGGGCGGCGCTTCGCGCCGCCCATCTTTACCTATTTAGCACTACCAATCTCATAATTTTGTTAATGGCTCAATTGGAAGATCTTGATCAATTTCAAGCACTGTGATTATGGCATTTTCAACTACAGTGTTTCCTATAATTGTGTTATGCAATGCTTCAAACTTTGACTCTACTTCAATAATGTCTTCGTAGTGAAGAATTACATGGTAAAAACTATCAATAACTTCTCCCGTTTCTGATTTTTTTGTTTCTTCCCAAGCGATGTTTTGTTGTTGATCCTCAGCAATCTGTCGATAGCTTGCTGCTAGCTTTTCCAGCGCATTAGCGATCGCATGTTCTCTTGTCTGCAATAGCAGCGAATAGTATTAGTGGAGAGGTCTAACAGTTCGCAGATATACCACCCATTATTTTGTGGATACACATTAATTGCAAAATTTTCAGTGATGGAATTGCTGATTTCTGTCATAAGCCTGAACATTGAAATCTTTTGGACATTATATTTTTCTAATATAGCAATGTAAGTTTTGCTTAGAACATAAAACCCAAATATAGTGAAGGCGGCACGAAGTGCCGCCTTCACTATATTTGGGTTTTGATTTGTTTTCTTACATTGCTATAAAAAAGCACCTCTTACGAGGTGCTTTTTTATTAACCTTGCCAGTTAACCCAGTCTTGGGGTTTTAGGAAGGTTGTGTGCAATTCCGCTTCAGGGGTATTGGGTTCAGGATGATAATCATAATCCCAACGTACTAGAGGAGGAAGTGACATCAAAATTGACTCGGTGCGTCCATTGGTTTGCAGACCGAAAATTGTGCCGCGATCATAGACAAGGTTGAATTCAACATAACGTCCACGACGGTAGAGTTGCCATTGCTTTTCGCGATCGCCAAATTCCATATTGCGACGACGATTGGCGATCGGGGTATAGGCAGGCAAGAACGCATTACCACAATCCTGAACAAAGGCGAAAATTTCTTCCCAAGTACGAGGTACATCACCGATCTCGTCACTCATGACCTGAGCAGTTGTCGAGTCATTACTGTTTTTATAAAGTCCTTCTTCACCATTTTGGTAGTCAAAGAAAATACCACCGACCCCACGAGTCTCACCACGGTGCTTGAGGAAAAAGTAATCATCACACCATTGCTTGAAAACAGGATAGTAATTGGGATTGTGGCGATCGCAAGCAGCTTTGAGTGTAGTGTGCAAATGCTTAGCATCTTCGCCAAAGCCATAGTAAGGGGTGAGGTCGAGTCCGCCACCAAACCACCAGATTGGACCTGCTTCAAAATAACGATAGTTTAGGTGAACTGTTGGTGCGTAAGGATTTTTAGGATGCAGCACCATCGAAGTCCCCGTTGCATAAAATGTTTCGCCTGCAACTTCTGGATGATGGCGCAAAATGGTTGGGGGCAATTGGGAGCCAAAGACCTCAGAGAAATTTACGCCACCCTTATCAAAATAGTCACCATCGGTAATTACACGAGATCTGCCGCCGCCGCCTTCAGGTCGTTCCCACTGATCTTGTTTAAATTTAGCTTTGCCGTCTAATTCCTCTAAACCTTGGCAAATGCTGTCTTGTAAGTTCTGCATGAATTGTTTCACGCGAGTCTTAGAATCAACAGGAACTTTTGGTAAAACCTTACTAGGAGCAACAGGAGCGATAGTCATAATCGTTTCTTTGTAATTACTAAATATTTCAGGGATTGGACTTAGGATTTGTTATAAGCGTTTATCACTAAATAAATACTTTACATTTAGTCTGTGATGCTAGGTGAAATGTAAAGCATTGTGTAGAAAATTTATAGACCTATCACCATGCGAGATCTGCCAGAACAATTTCTAACTTTACAAACACCAAGACTGATTCTTCGTAAAATAACCATTGAAGATGCCGAGGATATCTTTGCCTATGCTAGCGATCCTCAAGTCACAACTTACACATTATGGGATGCACATCAGTCAATAAAGGATACCTACGAATATTTAAATAACGTTGCCTTTGCGATCTATCGTTCTGGGAAAGGAATGAAGTGGGGAATCGTTGAGAAAGAAAGTGGCAAATTAATTGGGACTTGCAGTTTGCACAACACGCCAATCCATCGCCGTGCGGAATTGGGCTATGTCATCGCAAGGGAATATTGGGGACAGGGATTAATGACAGAAGCCGCACAAGCGGCGATCACTTTCGGTTTTCATGTGATGCATTTGCTCAGGATTCAGGCATATTGCGCTGTTGATAATATTGGCTCAGCCAGAGTTTTAGAAAAATCTGGAATGCAGTTTGAAGGAATTCTACATAATTATGTATTCACAAAAAATCGTCCTTGGGATGTCAAGATGTATGCAATTACGCGATCGCCTGATTTTTTACTCTAATCAAAAAGAGAGAACTGCGAAGCAGTTCTCTCTTTTTTAACTAACTTTAGGAGCAGCCATGAGCAAGATCTTTTCCATTAGGAATGGAAAGAGCCGATGACACCAAACTGCGAGATGACTCTGCCAGCCGACCAGAATTTCGGGTGCTTCGCGCTCTAATCCAGAGATGAGAGCCTTAGCAACTTGCTTAGGAGTCATTAGGGAAACCCAACGAAACCACTCTAAATCCTGCGCCATATCTGTATCTGTGAGAGAGGGAAGTAAAGCCGATACTTTGATGTTGTAAGCAGCTAACTCTCCACGCAGAGCTTGAGTAAAACCAACGATCGCAAACTTAGTCGCCGAATAGGTTGCCATCGTTGGTGCAGCAACTTTACCCATCAGGCTAGACACATTGACGATGCTGCCTCGACGCTGCACCGCCATTCGTCGTGCCACCATGCGGGTGATTGCATACATACCCAGTAGATTAATTTCGATTTCCGACTGCACATCTTGAAAGCGCGATCGCAAAAATGAGGATTGATGCGCCACACCCGCACAGTTAATCAAAATATCAATAGGACCAACATCTCTCCATACTTGGGCGATCGCAATGTTCACTTCAATCGTTTGTGATAGGTCTAAAGGTAGACTTACAGCTTCTATCCCTAAATCTTCTATTTCAGAAGCTAGAGAATTTAAACGGTCTTGATCGCGGGCAACCAGAATCAAGCACTTTACACCGTGGTGAGCTAATTCTAAGGCGATCGCTCGACCAATACCCCTCGAAGCTCCTGTAATCAGAGCCGTTTTTCCGCGTACATTCATAAAACCTCCGATGTTGAGGTCTCACTATTTTTTACTGTTTGGGGTTGATATGGATTCTCTAACCTATGCCGTTAGCACGAAACCATACAACGTAAATTTTGTGAGACAAAAAGTAATCCCGTTGCGAGTTTTGTTGCCAGCAGATGACCAAACTTTTATATATGTTGACTTCTAAAAGGTTTGTTTAGTCATTTGTGACAACAAAGTGCTTCGTAAAAGCACGATGAAGCCTTCATCAGTCTTGCAATTGCATACCTAGTTCTGTCATGACATTACCTCCATTAGTAATCATGATCTGTACAGTAGCCAAAAGGAAATTTATACCAACTTTTAACATGGCGCTAACATTACAACTATTTTACAATTATGTAAAGTATTGTTAAATACATTTGCAATGTGCTTCGTTTATAGCGATTAAAAAATGATACTAAAGAATTATTTCTAAAGATATATAGCGATCGCCACGATCACAATAGTATTTTGCCTTCTATAAAATGATTATTTTATAAAATCTTGATATTCAATGAATCGCGAAGCTCCGTTAGAGGCTTCTCCCACAGAAGTTTCCAATCTATCCCAAATAGAGGTTGAGCATGTTTTGCCAAAAGCCATCCCTGTGCGATCGCATCCATATACTCTGTAGAACGTTCAATATCATAGACCACAGTTTTTAAGAGATTTTTGGTAATTAAAGCTAACCAGAATCGGCTGAAACGCATTTGGGATACATAGAAAGCTTCTAACTGAATCTCGCCAATAATATTGGTCTCAAATCCCGTAATCACATGCCAAATATCATGGGTTTCGGTAATATGTGCACCTAAAAACTCATAGTCATTGTTACTAGGCTTCATTTGCAATGGCTTGAGGTTGTTTTTGATCATATGCTGAGCATAGGTATAACCAAGAGTATGACTTGGCAAAAGGGCAAGCTGTTCTAAATCAACTACACCAACACGGGGATAGGTCGCAAAAGCAAGTTTCCCTTGAGGATGGCGAGATAAAGACTGAATCATTAATTGTAAGCTTTCTAAATCTGCACTCGCCGCCGCAAGGCGATCAATTACACCAAAATCTCCATCAGGCGATCGCACCATTTCTAGAAATGCCGATAACAGAGCTTCTTCTCTTTTTTGTTTAGCATCCAATGACTCAGTCATAGTTTTCAGTAATAACAAGTAAATTGATGAATCCGTAGGATGGGTTAGCGACAGCGTAACCCATATTTACTAGTTATTAAATGCGTTACGTTTAACTAGCACATCCTACGGTTTGGTATATGTAGGACTTACTTTGTATCAGTAGTAGTTAACTCGGCAATGGGGGCGATCGCTTTTAATCTCAACTTAGGGTGATCAGCTTCCACTTGATTTAAGTTCCATTGGTTTTTAAATAACAAAACAGGACGATTCCAGCTATCTTTGACCACCATTGTATTAAATAGTCTACCCACAGCTTCGAGCGCTTCCCAGCCATCCTCAACCCATCTCGCTACGGAATAAGGCATCGATTCGAGAATGGTTTCGACACTGTATTCGCTTTGGAGTCGATACTGAGCGACTTCAAACTGTAACTGTCCGACGGCAGCTAGAATTGGATCGCGCTTCGATTCATCAACGGAATACATAATTTGAATTGCACCTTCCTCCTGTAGTTCAGAAATCCCTTTACGGAATTGCTTGAACTTAGAAGGATTAGGATTACGGAGTGTACAGAATAGTTCTGGAGAAAAGCAGGGAATTCCCGCATATTGACGCTTTTTACCAAGATAAATCGTGTCACCGATCGCAAACATTCCGGGATTATTCAAGCCGATGACATCACCTGCATAGGCAACATCGATCGCCTCACGATCCTGACCAAATAATTTTTGGGCATGGGACAGCCGAATGCTCTTACCACTGCGTAAATGTGTCACACTCATGTCTTTCTCAAACTTGCCAGAGCAAACCCGCACAAAGGCAATGCGATCGCGATGGCGTGGATCCATATTCGCTTGCAGCTTGAAGACAAAGGCGGAGAAATCTTCATCCGTTGGCGAGACTTCACCACTTGAGCTTTCGTGGACAGTGGGAGTCATGCCAAATTCTAGAAAAGATTTCAAGAATAGTTCCACACCAAAATTGGTCATGGCACTACCAAAGAAAATTGGGGTGAGTTTACCCCGATGTAAATCCTGCGTATTCCATTCTGCACCGAGGGAATCGAGAACTTCTAAGTCTTCGAGCAGTTGGTTATAGAGATTATTGCCAATAAATTTAATGGCTTGGGGATCATCATAGGGATAGATATCAACGGTTGCTTCGCGTTGTCCGTGAGCGCTTCGTTGAAACAAATGCACGGTTTTCGTAGCGCGATCGTACACACCTTTAAACTGATCGCCCGTACCAATCGCCCAATTCATCACATAGGGAGTGATCCCTAACTCTTTTTCGATTTCATCTAACAGTTCCAATGGCTCACGGGTGGGGCGATCCATTTTATTGATGAAGGTAAAAATTGGCAGCGATCGCATCCGACAAACTTCAAATAACTTCCGAGTTTGTGGCTCTAAGCCCTTTGCCCCATCAACCAGCATCACCGCATTGTCCGCCGCCGCGAGGGTGCGATAGGTGTCTTCACTAAAATCTTTGTGGCCGGGGGTATCGAGCAAATTAATGCAATAGCCCATATAGTCAAATTGCAACACCGTCGAGGTAATCGAAATCCCGCGTTGTTTCTCTAATTCCATCCAGTCTGATGTAGCATGACGCTGAGCGGCTCTAGCTTTGACCGCACCCGCAAGGTGGATCGCACCTCCGTACAGCAATAGTTTTTCAGTAAGGGTAGTTTTCCCCGCATCGGGGTGGGAAATAATTGCAAAGGTGCGCCGCCTTTCGACTTCGCGCTCTAACTCTTGCCACAGTTGACTCATGGAAATTTTAACGAACTAATTTTTAGGGTGGTGCTCAATAAAGATGGCAGTATGCATGAGCAGAGCTAAGCTCTAATCATTAAACTATTTTTAGCCGAATCGAGATTTCGCGATACTGCATCTATTATGCTTACTTTTTAGCGCAAATTAACTTAATAAAAACACAATGCAAGAAAATTTTCAGGAAACCTTTGAACTAGCAGGTGAATATATTACTTTGTGCAATTTATTAAAGGTTTGTGGGGTTGCGGATACGGGTGGTGCTGCCAAGTTAATGATTATTGACGGTGAGGTGGAGGTAGATGGTCAGACTGAATTACGCAAAGGTTGTAAAGTCCGCGCTGGACAAAGAGTAAGTGGCTATGGCTTTACAATTCATGTAGTTACTCCTCAATAAATTTTAAGTACAGCTTAGAGAAATTTTTAAAGCGTCGCTTTACCACGCTTTAAAAATTCCTCTAAGGGACTTGCTATTAATTAAAGTACCTATGGCTTCGACTTCGCTCAGCCAAAGTTAGCTGAGCGAAGTCGAAGCTAGATAACTTTAATGGAACATTTTTTATCCGCAAGAGCCTAAGCTGCCTCATACAACCACTCATATTTATAGAAGTTAAATACTGCAAAAATTTGAGGTCAGCAATTGTGCGAATTGACCATCATGAGCGATCGAGCTAGCATAATCCTAGTTATTTGTCAGTATTTGTATTTTGCAAGTCTAGAACTCTGATTACTCCTCACCTTACCAATCTGTTTAGCAATGTTCCCCCTGTTGGCAATACTGCCGAGTCGATATTGTTTACGTTATTGGGTTGGGGAATACTTGCGACTGCGCTGATAAGCATGGTTGCCACTAGGCGATCGCTCAACTTAAAGCTCCAAAATTTACAAAAAGCAAATCAGGATCTAGATCTTCTAGTCAAGCAAAGAACTAACGAACTCGAAGCCGCAAAATCTTCACTACAACGCACTAATTTTTTGTTAGATCGGCGCGAGCAGCAACTTAGAAAACAGCAAAATGTTTTATTTGCCTTAACTAAAGACAAAGCAATTAATCAGGGTGACTTTATTATTGCTGTACAAAATATTACGCGGACAGGTAGCTATGCACTCAACGTCGAGCGGGTTAGTATTTGGCTATTCAATAAAAATAAGACCGTTTTACATTGCCTTGATCTCTATCAAAAAAGCCTCAAGTCACATACTGAAGCTGATATTTTAACCGCCGAGAAATATCCTAGTTTATTTAAGGCTATCCTCAAAGATCGGGCGATCGCGGTTGAAGATATCCAAGAAGATGAAATTTTTCAGGAATTGTTCCTATCCTATTACCTCCCTCTAGATATTGTCTCTGCATTAATATCTAGGTTTGAAGTCGGTGGCGAAATCATGGGGATCCTTGCTTTTGAGCATACTGATATTCAACACCTATGGCTAGAAGAAGAGATCAGCTTCGCAAATTCTCTATCTGATTTACTAGCACTAGGAATGGAAGCTCAGGAGCGGAGAAGAGTTGAAGAGAGTTTGCGAGTTGAGCAGAAAAAATCAGAACGGCTCTTGCTGAATGTATTACCACCAGAGATTGCAGAACGTTTGAAGTCTCTGCAATTTAAGACCCATAAGAATCCATTACATTTAAAAACTAGTGGCACAATTGTTGCGGATTCCTTTGATGAAGTGACTGTTCTATTTGCAGATATTGTCAACTTTACAGAATATGCAGCAGCGATTTCGGCGAGCGCGTTGGTGAATATCTTGAATGAGATATTTTCAGAGTTTGATTACTTCGTCGAGCAATATGATCTCGAAAAGATCAAGACGGTTGGTGATTCCTATATGGTGGTTGGAGGTTTGCCTGTGCCTAGTAACGATCATGCGGAAGCGATCGCCGAAATGGCTTTGCAAATGCAATCTTCAATCAAAAAATTTAAGCGAGAAGATGGTAGTCAGTTCTCCCTTCGTATTGGCATCCACACGGGACAGGCGATCGCAGGGGTAATCGGCACCAAAAAATTCATCTATGACCTATGGGGAGATACAGTTAATGTCGCAAGTCGTATGGAATCCTATGGCATCGCTGATTGTATCCAAGTAACTGAAGCAACTTATCAACTTTTAAAAGATAAATATCACTTTGAACAGCGCGGCATGATCAATATCAAAGGCAAAGGAGAAATGACGACTTATCTACTAAAAGGACGTGTTTAGGTACGGGTCACTAGGGAGAGACAATAATTCTTCCGTTAGTAGCTCTCTTAAAATAATGAGTATTTAGTATGTAGTCTAGCAACAAATTTTAATCGCTGTAATATTGTCTCATCAAGAAAAATCAAACAGCGATCGCTCCTCTCAACACCTCAACATCACGATCGCCTCTCGCAAAAATCAAACAGCGATCGCCCCATCACTCCCAAAACATCACGATCGCCTCTCCACTAAAAAACAAACAGCGATCGCCCCCTCAACATCACGATCGCCACTCCCAAAAAATCAAACAGCGATCGCCCCCCCAACACCTCAAAACCACGGTCGCCTCTCCAAAAAAACAAGCAGCGATCGCCCCCTCAACATACAAAATCAAGATCGCCTCAACCCCAAAAACAAACAGCGATCGCCCCCTCAATACCCAAACACCACGATCGCCTCCCCAAAAAAATCAAACAGCAATGCCAACTAGTTTTTTAGATCGAATTGAGAATATTTTTTTGGATCTAGGGAGCCAAGTGGAGAACGGTTTGTATTATTAATATATCTTTCTAAATCTTGTTTTAAATTTTTATTGCTCACCAAGTTAGACATGGCATTCTCTACAGATTCACGCAAGTTTGTATCAGGATTTTTAAAAACAACACCTATTATGATAATACTTCTTTGATCCCGTGTTTCATTTGGAGATTTCTGAGGACATTCATCATCTTTATGTTGTCCTAGTAGCAATAATAAAGTTTCACCTTTTGTAGTTTTAGCAATTTGTTTCACATATTTGCGTATTGATTTAGCTCGCATGAAAGATCTATCTTCTTCTTGTTTTGTATTAGAGCCTTCACAGGAAGCAGTTCCTACAGATATAACATCCAAAGCGTTTGTGATTCTTTCCCTGATTCCTTCTTGCCTAAATTTTTCATTGAAGAAACGATCTACTCTTATTTTTTGGTTCGTAGATATGTCCTCAATCCAATCCCAACTTCCATATTCCCATACATAATCATCATTAACACCAAATAAAGTATAGAAATCAAAAATTGCCTCATTACCTTTCTTGTCTTTTCCTTGTACCGATTGAATGATAATCCAATCATTACTCTTATTAGGTAAAACTATTGGCGGTGAAGGATCTCCAGTAATTCCAATTCTCATACCATAGGGTAAAATTACATCAAGTGTTTTAGGGTTCATTTTAAAAAAAGCAAATATAAAACTTGCAAAAGTCAAGAAAACCATAAATGTCAACACATATGAAATCTCTCTATTTGTCATTTCTTTACTTAAGTTTTTAAATGGCTAATGTTTTATAAATCATCTCAATAGAAACAAATTTACAAGTTTTCCCTAACTAGAATAAGCGACAATCATCAGATTTCTACCAAAGGCTCATCAAATTCATCTGACATCACAATCAGCCCTGCCATCGTTCCCGCTTGTCTATATTTTTTCTTGGGTATGCCATCACTTGAGATCGCCGCACTAGAAGATTTTTCAGTTCCCTTATTCAATAAATATTCAGCATAATGTAGAACCTCAATCTTAAGGGCATCTGGCATTTTCGCAAAAATTTTCAGCACCTCATCATCTAAGGAAATATTGGTGCTAGATTCTTGATTTTTGGTAATAGTTTGTTGCATTGACTTTCACTCTGGCGCGATCGCAGATAGAAATATTGACAATTATACAACTTAATATACTCGCTAAATTTCTGGATAAAACCGATACGAATCAGTTTAACTAACCCATGTATCATCTAAGCTATATATTGATCCGCAAGAAATCCGCCCAATCGCTATGAGCAATCAAACCTCAAAAATCACCTATACCTTTACCGATGAAGCTCCAGCCCTAGCCACATACTCCCTACTACCCATAGTCCAAGCTTTTACAAAAGCTGCTGACATCGAGGTTGAACTCAAAGATATTTCTCTGGCTGGGCGGATTATTGCGAATTTCCCTGAATACTTAACCGAATCGCAGCGTCAACCCGATGACCTTACGGAACTGGGCGCATTGGCGCAAACTCCTGAAGCCTATATCATCAAGCTCCCGAATATTAGCGCCTCTCTGCCACAGTTAACGGCAGCGATCGCTGAGTTACAAGCCAAGGGTTACAACATCCCCAACTATCCTGCTGATCCGCAAACTGAAGAAGAGAAGGTGATTAAGGCAAAATATTCTAAGGTGCTGGGCAGTGCAGTTAATCCTGTGTTGCGTGAAGGCAATAGCGATCGCCGTGTGGCTTTAGCGGTTAAAGAATTTGCTCAAAAGCATCCTCACTCCGTTGGCGCATGGTCAAAGGATTCTAAATCCCATGTGGCGCATATGACTGAGGGGGATTTCTACGGTAGCGAGAAATCGGTGGTAATTCCCAAGGCAGGCGTAGTTAAGATTGAATTAATCACAGCCGATGGTTCCACTCAAGTTCTCAAGGAGAAAACCTCTGTATTAGAAGGCGAAGTAATTGATGCTTCGGTGATGAGTGTCAAGGCTTTGCGGGAGTTTTATGCTCAGGAAATTGCGAAGGCGAAGGCAGAAGATATTTTGCTGTCTCTCCATGTCAAGGCGACAATGATGAAGATCTCTGATCCGATTCTTTTTGGTCATGCTGTGACGGTCTATTATCAAGATGTATTTGAGAAGTATGCTGACACCTTCAAGCAATTGGGTATCAATCCGAATAATGGATTGGGGGATGTTTACGCGAAGATTCAATCTTTACCTGATGAACAAAAAGAAGCGGAAGCGATCGCCGCAGATTTGCAAGCGGTTTACGAGAAGCAACCACGTCTAGCGATGGTTAATTCCGATAAGGGAATTACTAATCTGCATGTTCCTAGCGATGTGATTATAGACGCATCAATGGCGGCGACCATCCGCACCTCTGGCAAGATGTGGGGCGCGGATGGCAAGGCTTACGACACTAAAGCGATGATTCCCGATCGCTGTTATGCCACCATTTATCAAGCCTGTATTGAATTCTGTCAGGAAAACGGAGCCTTTGATGTCACCACAATGGGGAATGTTGCCAATGTGGGCTTGATGGCACAGAAGGCGGAGGAATACGGCTCCCATGATAAAACCTTTGAGATTCCTGCGGATGGAATTGTGCGCGTCAGTGATGAAACGGGGACAGTTCTAATTGAGCATTCTGTTGCTAAGGGGGACATCTGGCGGATGTGTCAAACTAAGGATTTACCCATCCAAGATTGGGTCAAGCTTGCCGTCAATCGGGCGAGAGCAACAGGAAATCCTACTATCTTTTGGCTAGATGAGCATCGCGCCCATGATGCGAATTTGATTACGAAGGTCAAGACCTATTTGCAAGACCATGACACTACGGGGCTAGATATTCAGATCATGTCACCTGTGGCGGCGATGAAATTTACCTGCGAACAGATTAAAGTGGGTAAAAATGTGATTTCTGTAACGGGTAACGTTTTGCGGGACTATCTCACGGATCTATTCCCCATCCTTGAACTTGGTACTAGTGCCAAAATGCTCTCGATTGTGCCATTGCTGGCAGGTGGTGGACTATTTGAAACGGGTGCAGGTGGTTCTGCTCCTAAGCACGTTCAGCAGTTTCTCGAAGAGGGGCATTTGCGTTGGGATTCCCTCGGAGAATTTTTAGCGATCGCGGTTACGCTCGAAGACCTCGGACGCAAAACTAATAACGAGAACGCGATGATTTTGGCAAAGGCTCTCGATCAAGCGAACAGTCTCTATCTCAATAACGACAAATCTCCCTCTCGCAAGATTGGTGGGATTGATAATCGTGGTAGTCATTTCTATATCGCGCTTTACTGGGCACAGGCTCTAGCAGAACAGAATCTGAATTTGGAACTGAAGTCAAAATTTGCTGAGTTGGCGCAGATCTTGGCGAATAAGGAAAGCCAAATTATTCAAGAATTGAGTGCTGTCCAAGGTCAATCTGTCGATATTGGCGGGTATTATTTCGCTAATCCTGATAAGGCTAGTCAAGCGATGCGTCCTAGTCAAACTCTAAATGAGGCAATTAATTCACTCCATTAATATCAAGTTCTATCTCCCAATTAGAAAGAACAAAGGTACGACTCTGTGAAAAACAACTTTTGATTAATAGGGTTGCAGATGCTTTGTGTCAGCAACCCTATTAATTTGTATGGGATGGACATAAATGGCACAGTGATTAGTCTGTTTGAAGATGGGTTTAGTCATGAGGAAATAGACTTTTTTGTTAAAAGTTTTGGGAAACGCGATCGCGACGGTAAATTTCAGCCTTTTTGCTTTGCGATTACATATTTTTTAAAAAGTTACATTTAGTGGCTTCTAAAATTTAAACCCATAAATTAGAGAAGGAAATTACTACCATTTCTAATTTATGAGTTTAAGCAAGATACTAATACTAGTAATTGAAGCGCTACACAACTACAAAATTCACCAACTTGCTGGGAACTGCAATCACCTTCTTAATCTCCTTACCTTCGAGATACTTCTGGGCAGCACTTGAACTGCGAGCATATTCTTCCAATGCTTGCTTATCATTGCTGGCGCTAGATGGCACTTGGAGACTGCCGCGCACTTTACCATTGATTTGAATGACGAGCGTAATCTCATCAACGGTAAGTGCATCAGGATCATGGGTGAGCCAAGGCTGTAAATGGATTGAGTCAGTATGCCCAATCAATGACCAAAGTTCCTCAGCAAGGTGGGGCGTAAAGGGAGCAAGCAAATTAAGTAATGTATTAATACCGTCACTGTAAGTATTAGAAATTTTAATTGACAAGCTGCCAGATATTGCATTACTCAACTTCATCATCTCAGAGATAGCTGTGTTTAGCAGATAACCGCATTCCATATCTTCCGTTATATCTTTAATTGCAGTATGAATTGGTCGACGCAATTCTCTCTCTGCTTTATCAAAAGATTCAGTGGTTTCATTGAAATGCTGTGAAGCTACAATTGTTCTCTCTTCTTTCAAAACAAACCGAACATCCAATTTTCTGCCTTGAAGAATATTATTAAAACGACTTTCATCTTGTGCCTTAAAACCTTGCCACTCCTCTTGTGTTACTAATGGTAAAAAGAGTAAAAAGCATAGTCTCAGTTGTTGAGAATTGCGTTCTTCTAAGTGTTGTTCTAATGAATCTCCAGTCAGTCTAAAGTATTCATCTCTAATTTTGCGTTCTTTCTCTATAATTTGTGAACACCAATTTTCTAAGAGATCAAAACTTACACTGTCAATTGTTACATCTTTTCTAAGAAGATTTGTTGCAGCGCCCTTAAATTGACCAGTATTAGATTGGTCAGCAAGCCATTTGTCATTATTGATTTCACACCATGGTTCTAAAATCCTGTTTTCATAGTCAACATTTCGGATTGCTTGCCACAAAATTGATTGTATTACCAAACGCCACACACGATTTAAGAAGCGTTGCTGACCTTCGACATCGGCATCTTCCCATTCCAAATCTTTTTCAGGAGGAGCTTTGAAGAGCGTGAACATCCGCAAAGTATCAGCTCCATATTTAGCGATCGCATCTACAGGCGATACCCCATTACCCTTAGATTTAGACATCGTGGCAAAGAGCGCTTGCAACGGTTCACCAGTTTTCGGATCTTTAGGATCTTTGGGATCGACTAAAGCCGAAGGAACCCATTTGTCCTTTCCACCTTTGTTGGGGTTCATGTAGGTCAAGCCCTGTACCATGCCCTGAGTGAGCAATCTCGTAAAGGGTTCATCAAAATTGAGTAAGCCGCGATCGCGCAAAACCTTAGTCACAAAGCGGGAATAGAGTAAGTGCAAAATCGCATGTTCGACACCGCCCACATATTGATCGACGGGTAGCCAATTATTTACCGCAGTGCGATCGCAAATTTCCTGATCATTCCGCGCATCACTGAAACGGAGGAAATACCAAGAAGAATCAATAAAGGTGTCCATCGTGTCTGTTTCGCGCTTGGCTGCTGTACCACATTTAGGACAGGGAACATTGATCCAAGAATCTTTTTGGGCGAGAGGCGATGCGCCGCGTCCTGTAAGTTCCACATCTTCAGGCAAAATTACGGGCAAATCTGCATGGGGAACGGGAACGATGCCACAACTTGGACAATGAATTACGGGAATCGGACAGCCCCAATATCTTTGGCGAGAAATCAACCAATCACGCAAGCGATAGGTGGTTTTGGCTGTTCCCCATTGGTTCTTCTCTGCAAGTTCAACAATCTTAGTTTTCGCAGTTACGGAATCCAATCCGTCAAACTCGCCCGAATTGACCATAATCCCTGCTTCGGTATAAGCAGCTTTCAGTGCTTCATCAGTTGCATTAGAGGTATTAATTACCGTCTGAATGGGAAGATTATACTGCTTCGCAAAGGCGAAATCGCGGACATCGTGGGCAGGAACGCCCATGACTGCGCCTGTTCCATATTCAAAGAGAACATAATCGGCAATCCAAATGGGAACTTCTTTCCCTGTGAAGGGATTAACCACACTTGTGCCGATCGCTACTCCACGTTTGGGGCGATCGTCAGAAGTGCGATCAATTTCGCTAAGATTTTTGACTTCTTCGATGAATTTGCAGACAGCTTCTTTTTGAGCAGCAGTAGTCAAAGTCTCGACTAGAGGATGCTCAGGGGCAAGCACGACATAGCTCACACCGTAAACGGTATCAGGACGGGTGGTGAAAACTGTGATTTTTTCGTCACTGCCAACAATTGGGAAACTTAGCTCTGCGCCTGTGGACTTGCCAATCCAGTTGGCTTGCATGATCTTGACGCTAGAGGGCCAGTCGTTGAGCTTATCCAAATCTTGCAAAAGCTGCTCGGCATAATCAGTGATTTTCAAGAACCATTGACGCAATTTGCGCTTTTCCACCAATGCCCCTGATCGCCAAGATCTCCCTTCACTATCCACCTGTTCATTGGCAATTACGGTTTGGTCAATCGGATCCCAGTTAACCTTGGCTTCCTTTTGGTAAGCCAAACCTGCTTCCAAAAATTGCAAAAAGATCCATTGCGTCCATTTGTAATAGTCAGGCGAACAGGTTGCTAACTCGCGATCCCAGTCGTAGGACAAGCCCACTTGCTGAAGCTGCAATCGCATATTGTCGATATTGGCGTAAGTCCATTTGGCGGGGTGAGTATTGCGATCGATCGCCGCATTCTCCGCAGGCAATCCAAAGGCATCCCAGCCCATCGGGTGCAACACTTGATAACCCTGCATTCTTTTGTATCGTGCAATTACATCAGTGATTGTGTAGTTACGGACATGCCCCATATGCAGATCTCCCGATGGATAGGGAAACATTGACAGTGCGTAAAATTTCTTGTTGTCTGCACTAATTGCATCGTTGCTTACTTTGTCAAGTTGTTTCTCTGCCCAAACTTGTTGCCACTTGGGTTCGATCTGCTGGGGATTATATCTAGTGTCCATTACTTATCAATCAATATGCGAATAAGAAAGCAAGCGATCTTTTGGATCGCTAGTCTTGAATCTTAATAATACTAAACATTTAGCATGAAAGCTCTAACCTACCTGAATTGAGGTGAAATACGATCCAACTAGTTACAACCAGTTTTACGAGCAATATTCATAGGTTTACGGTGCAGCAATACCATCTCATGCACGAGGCGGGGGTGTTTGCGGAAGGCGATCGCTATGAGTTAATTAATGGAGAAATCAGAGAAATGTCCCCAATCGGCATTAAGCACACGCTTTGTGTGGCGAAAACAGCAAGATTGTTGCAAATCAAATTAGGAGATCAGGTATTTGTCTGGGTACAAAATCCCATTATTCTTAGAAATCATTCAGAGCCTCAGCCTGATCTTGCAATCCTCAAATGGCGTGATGATTTTTATGCTAGTGCTTTGCCAACACCTGATTATCAGTATATTAAACAGATAAAAATGGCTAAAAAATCCCTACTATTCAGAGAATTACTCGATCAACTAGCTATTATTCAGCAATCAAATCCTATTGAACTCGAAGAAATAAAACGTAGCGATCGCCATAATCCATTTTTTGAACCAGTAAACTTAAATATGCAACTACAGCAACTCCAAGCAAGCAGAGAAAATATCTTAGCGATCGCTGCCAAACATGGAGCGTTTAATGTACGAGTTTTTGGCTCAGTCGCTCGTGGTGAAGCGGATACAAAACCCGCCGCCAAAGAACCTTGGACAAAGGAAGTCTGGATTTATGACTACCGTACCAATGTCCAACATACCCTCAAGAAAAATCCCCTCAAACTTGAAGATCTCCAGCCTTTTATCGATTGTTACAAATCAGGCGATCGCTACCACCACACAGAAACATGGTCAGAAGCAACACCTGAAGGACGCTGGCGCAAATTTAGCTATGACGAAATCATGGCGCGAGACAAAACCAACCTCGATATTTTCTGGCTCAAGGACAAAAGCCTCGCCGATCTCGATAATCTCCCCGATCCCGACATTCTGGCTAATGAAATCATCGAAAATATCGAAGCAGGCTTAGACAGCTTCCGCGAAATTATGGAAAATCTCAATGTGATCGCAATATAGCGCTTTTCAAGTAAGCGAAGTAAAGAGGGTTGTGTCCCCGCCTTCGGCGGGGACACAACCCTCTTTACTAGATTGAAATAAAAGAGAGAGACACGAAGTGAAGTGCCTCTCTCTTTTAATAGAAAGGTCTTAGTGCTTGTAAGATCACTGCCGAGGCGCGTTTCGCATCCTCTGGCTGATCAAGGGTTTGACTGACTTGAGTAAGTTGTTGTTCTAAAGCATCAAAAGTCTCATAGGTTTGAAAGACAAGCTGCATCAAATCATCGAGGTCATAGGTATAGAGTGCAGACCAATCCCGTTCCTGTGGACTAAATCGATAATGCAGACTAGAAAATAGCAGGATCTTGGCGTGGAGGGGACTAATATTGCGTGAAATATCAGCCCGTAGATCAAATAAGTTAGTTAAGTATTTAAGATTATGCCGATGGGGAATAGTTGACTGGCTATCAAATCCACTATTGTCATTTACAGGCTCAGAAGTATTTTCAGCAACTTCTTCCGCATTTAAAAATTTATGGGGCAGTTTCCCTTCATCGCGCAAAGTATAGAGAAACCCGATCGCATCGATAATATTATCGGCTGCAAGGAGATAGTCTGACTGTTTGCTAAGTTGCTTGACGTGACTATTTAACTTTTGCTTGAGCACATTGATATCAGGAAACCTGAGCATCAAGCCCCGCACAAGCTGGTACATCTGCAACGCTTTGACTTCGTTGACATCATTTGACCAAGTGTCATTACAAGTAAAGAGGATAAGTCGTTTGATGCGAAGTACATTGCTGTCTTGCTCCAAGCTATCTATAACTTCCTCTAGAAGATTGAAATCTTCCATAGATTTTTAGGTGATATGGCTAGAGATAGTATGAGTTACGCGATGTTCAGTTGTCATCTTGGTTGATGAAGGCTATCTGCGTCAAGGAGAGAAGGCATAAATTTTAGGAATGGATTTTACCATCGGGCATAGTTGCGTCATGGAAAATTGTACCGACAGTACTTGCGCCACTTAGCTCTGCTCTCGTGAGGACAGCACTGGTCAGATCCGCACCATCAAGATTTGCTCTTACTAAATAAGCATCTACGAGACTCGCTTGGCTAAGGTTGGCTTTGTCCAGTAGCGATCGCGAAAAATCGGTTCCTGTGAGAATTGCCTGAATTAATGAGGCACTGCTAAGGGTCGCCATACTGACATTAGCCTTGCTCAAATTCGCACCAAATAAATTTGCCAGACGGAGATTGGCATTTTTGAGATCTGTCTTGATAAAGTTAGCATTTTTGAGATTAGCTTCAGTCAAATTGGCATTACTGAGATTGGCTTCGGCAAAATTAGTACCATTAGCAATTACACCACTCAGATTTGCACCATGTAAGTTAACCCTCGCAAGGGTAGCTTCACTCAGGTTTGCTTCGGATAAATCGACACTAGTCAGATCAGCTCCGCTCAGATTTGCCCCGCGTAAATCAGCCTTGCGTAAATTTGCCCCATTCATGGTAGTTGGTGGATAGCCGCGCTCCTCTCGCATCAGCGTTGCACTTAAGATCGCACAACGTAAATTTGCCCCCCGCAAATTTGCACTGCGTAAGTCCGCTTCCCCTAGATTTGCATCCATCAAGTTGGCGAGCGATAAATTAGCCCCAAAGAGGTTGACCCGTTGCAACATTGCTCCATGCAGGTCTGCCTCAGCAAGATTAGCGCTCATCATGATTGCTTGGTTCAGGGTAGCCCCACCTAATCTTGCTCCAGTTAAGTTGGCATGGTTAAAAGTAACTTTATTCAGATAAGCAAAGACTAAATTAGTCCGTCGAAGATCGGCTTTGGTTAAGTTTGCGCCGATCAAATCACTGTTAAAGAGATTGGCATTAGCTAGATTGATACTGGCAAAGTCACGCCGACCAGCAGCATATTCTTTCAGAAGTTTTTCTGCACTCATGATACCTGTTTATTTACAAAGCTTTATTTACGAAGCGGCTGAGAGGTTTGCAAGTTTTCTGATGTCGTAGGGTTCTGATATGGTAGCGCGATTGTAATCCATGCTCCCCCTGTCTCAGGATGATTTCTGGCTGTAATTGTACCTTTATGCAATAGGACGATTTGATAGGCGATCGCTAATCCGAGACCACTACCGCCATGATCTAGCCCCGATCTAGTGCGTGACGACTCAACCCGATAAAATCGCTCAAAAATATGTGATAGGGCATCTTCAGGAAATCCATCACCAGCATCAATGGTTTCAATATGGACTTTGCTATCCACAATGCTCGCCTTGATCGTAATGCACTGAAGTGCGGGGCTATGCTTGATGCTATTGTCCAATAAATTTAGCAACAGTCGATAAATACGAGATTCATCAATTCGTAAAGTAATTGTTTCGTCACCAATATATTGCAGGCTAACTTTTTTGCGGTTGGCTAATGGCTCTAGGGTCGTCCATACCGATCGCACGAGGTCTGCTAAATTTACTTCACTAATTTGCAAATGCGGTTCAATCCCCACATCCATCTGCCCTAAATCGAGCAGATCCTTGACGAGATTAGTGAGGCGCTCAATTTCACTGAGCAGTCGCTCTACCCAAATTCTGGCGGATGGCTCGACACGAGGCTCAAGGGTTTCGGCGACTAGTCGAATTGAAGTTAAGGGGGTTTTTAGCTCATGGGCGACATCGGATGTCCAGCGATCGCGCTGCTGGGCAATGGCGATCGCTTCTTGGCGATCTTCCAAAAAAATGCCTACCTGACCATGCTCTAAATAAATGCTGTAAGCCCGAATTGGCCTACCTTGCTGCGGTACAGGATCAACAGGATCGGGAATAGCAGGATGAAATACCCAATCAACTTGAAATCCCATACTTTGCGATCGGGTTTGCTCGATTAAATGATCCAACTCATAGGAGCGGATTACTTGCAACAAAAAGGGTTTGCGAAGTAGTCCCTGCTGAGGATTCATAATCCCCAGCATCGTTGCGGCTCTTTGATTAAAGATATTTAAGTGGTTATCTTGATCGACTTGAATGTAACCAATGGGAGCAGATTCAATGATGTTTTCCCACAATAGTCGCTCAGAGTCATGCTCAATGAAACCATTACCATTTTGATCGCGATACTTGGGTTGCAGATCTTGTTGTAGGTTTTGTTGAATATTTTTTGCCCAAGACTTCAGGCTATGGATTGACCTAACTTTAAACACATGTTGCGATCGCTTCCGCAATTTGCGATTCCATTTTTTCTTGGCATAGTGCCAACTCAGCCAGCAAGAACTAGTAGCGATCGCTCCAATTACAATTCCTACAAGCAGCCAGAGTAATTCCAGTTTCATGCCGCAACAGGTATAGTTACCTAAATTATATACAAATCAATTTGTCTAAACATAAAAAGAGAGGGGTGCAAAGCACCCCTCTCTTTTTATGAGAACTTAGTAAGTCTCAACGTGCCAGCGACCGTCTTTCTTCAGTTGCTTCTCGAAATCTTTCCAAACCACACCACTCTTTTCTGCGGTTGCAGTCATGAATTCGGCGATACCATCTTCCATACCACGCAAACCACACATATAAGTATGGGTGCTAGGCTTTTGGAGTAGTTCCCAGAACTCATCGGCATATTCAGCCATGCGGTTTTGGATATACATCTTTTCGCCTTTGTCGTTTTTCTGCTCACGGCTAATGGCAACATCGTAACGGAAGTTACGCTTGTTTCTATAGGCAAGCCATTCCAGATCAGGCTTGTACAAAACTGCACTGTCAGTAGGGACACCAAAGAAGAGCCAAGCTAAGCCATTGAATTTATAATCGGGGTGCTTTTCTTTGAACATCCGCCACAAGAACGCACGGAAAGGTGCAATACCAGTACCTGTCGCAATCATAATAATCGTGGCATTAGGATCGTCAGGCAAGAGCATTTCTTTACCGACAGGACCTGTTAGCTTGACATCATCACCGGGTTTGAGGTCGGTCAAGAAGTTAGAGCATACACCTTTAACAGTTTCGCCTGCTTCGTTTTTGTACTCAAGGCGTTTGACACTCAAGGATAGAGTTTTGCCATCAAGGTCATCACCAAGGCGGGTAGAAGCGATCGAATAAAGGCGAAGTTTATGGGGTTTGCCGTTTTTGTCTTCTCCAGGAGGGACAACACCAATACTTTGACCTTCTAAGTAGCGAAGATCGCCTCCCGAAATATCAAATTTGACATGGCGGGTATCACCAGCAGCACCGGGTCTAACCAGTACTTCATTGGAGATACATTTTGCCGTAAATGGATTAGCGGGGCGGTAGATATTAACGGGAATATCTTTGTCTGAATTTGCACTCATGAGACGTTATGTGGACGATATATGACAGAAGAACACGCAGTTATTATATTTTCAAATGCGACTTGTCGGTATTCTGTAGCAGAAAGATCTCTTTGATGGGGCAAAGATTACATGTTTATTAATATTTTGACGCTATTTGTATTGAGTTTATGACACCCCTTAAAAACGTTATTTCTAAAGATAAATAGCAGTTTTTACACTTTAGCTTGAGTTTAACTCTGTAATGCGCTCGATGTTTGCATGAAATACCATGGAAACGTCACATAAATTAAAAATGCAATCACATATCTTATTTTAAAATTATATTTTAGCCTCGATATATAGCACCAAGTTACAGAGTTTTGTTTACCCGCCTTCGGCGGGGCAATAAAACCGTAATCCACTGAAAGCTATATACAGCAATAACTGAACGTTAGGTCTTAGAGGGGTCTTGAATCATGCAAATGGGCATCACGTTACGGAAAGCGATCGCTAATGGCACTCTCGGTTTGGGACTCAGTCTAGTAGTACCTGCTGCGAGCTATGCCTTTACATTCCAGTTTGACTACACCTACGACACCAATAGCTTTTTCTCCAATCAAACAAGAAAAGATCGCCTTGCTGAGGCTGCTTCCTACTACAACAGTTTCACAGATAACTTAGCTGCTATATGTGTTCCTGATTGTGGAGGTACAAATACTTGGACTCCTAATTTTTTAAATCCTGCAACAGGACTAGCAATTGATGGCACAACGAATCTAGCCATTAGTGCAAATACTCTATTAATTTATGTTGGTGCAAGAGATATAGGCTCAGGAACTCTCGGAGTGGGTGGCTTTGGCGCTATTTCCTCTGGTAGCGGAACACAGTCGTTTGTCAATAATTTACAATCCCGAGGGCAAGATGGTGCGATTGCTACTACTCCAACAGACTATTCTCCTTGGGGTGGCTCGATCTCTTTTACGACTAATTCATCTGTTGTTTGGAATTTTGGTGATGTATCTTCACCCCCATTAACTGGTCAAAGTGACTTTCTCTCAGTTGCTATCCATGAACTTGGTCACATTATGGGGATTATCTCAGGAAACCCATCTTGGGATAATAAAATTTCTAGTGGATCATTTACAGGTTCAAACTCGGTTGCGTTATATGGCAGCAATATTCCTCTATCAAGTGGTAATTCACACTGGGCTGACGGAACGATGAGTACTTTACCAGTGACTAATACAGCCCAAGAAGCCGCAATGGATCCCACTCTTACTCAAGGTACAAGAAAGCTATTAACTAAGCTGGATTATGCGGGTTTTAAAGATGTTGGCTGGGAAGTACCCGATAGTTTGACCTCAATTCCCTTTGAGTTTAAACCTGATATAGCGATCGCAATGTTAGCAACTTGTGTATTTGGAAACAAAATTTGGCGACTTGTACGTAAAACTAGCAAATAGTCACGCAATCCCAAGAATAACTATTTAAGTAGCTGGGTGCAATTAAATATAAACCCCAAAAACCTGTGGCGCACGCGTAGCGTGCGCCACAGGTTTTCTAGCTATTTACTAATTATTATTTGAATTATTGGATTAAAATTGCCTTTTTAGCTTGTTACCTAGCAGCTTTGTGTCAGCTTGTCTATGTTATTATCGATACAATTGCTACAAATTATAAACTTAAGGTACTTGCTACAAACTACTTGTTCGTAGTATGGAGCGCCAAGGGTATCTGCCGAGGCTTCAGCAGTAGGTTGATTGGATCGCGAACAATTTTAAGTATAAGAGTCTAGAGGAGGCTACTTTGCGAACAACGGGTGCATTTGCTCTCATCGACAGTGTGAGAAGACAGGGTGTAAAACATATTTTCGGCTACCCCGGTGGAGCAATTCTGCCAGTGTATGACGAAATTTATAAGGCAGAGGCAAGAGGTGAAATTAAACATTATCTTGTGCGTCATGAGCAGGGAGCCGTCCATGCTGCCGATGGATATGCCCGCGCAACTGGACAGGTGGGAGTATGTGTGGCAACTTCAGGACCTGGAGCAACCAACCTCGTAACAGGTATCGCCACCGCGCAAATGGACTCCATCCCCATGGTAGTAATTACGGGGCAAGTCCCTTCCTATGCGATCGGTACAGATGCTTTCCAAGAGACTGATATTTGGGGCATTACTTTGCCAATCGTTAAGCATTCCTACGTGATTCGCCGACCTGAAGATATTGCTCGCATCGTTGCTGAAGCTTTTCATATTGCAGGTACTGGTCGCCCCGGTCCTGTATTGGTGGATATTCCTAAGGACATTGGTCAGCAAGAGTTTGACTACAATCCTGAAGAAGTCAAAATTGATCTCCCCGGATACCAAGCTAGAGTTAAGGGCTATCTACATCAAATTGCCGCTGCGATCGCTTTAATTCGTCAATCTAAACGCCCATTACTCTACGCAGGTGGTGGAGCTGTAATTTCCGATGCCCATACCGAAATTGCAGAACTGGCGAAGAGATTCCAATTGCCTGTGACCACAACCCTCATGGGTAAAGGTGCTTACAATGAAAATAACGATCTTTCCCTTGGTATGTTGGGAATGCATGGTACTGCCTATGCAAACTTTGCGGTACAGGGTTGTGATTTGTTGATTGCGGTTGGGGCAAGATTTGACGATCGCGTTACAGGTCGTTTGGACAAATTTGCTCCCGATGCGAAAGTCATTCACATTGATATCGATCCTGCGGAAGTTGGCAAAAATCGCAAGCCTGATGTTCCCATAGTTGGGGATGTTAAGGAAGTATTACAAGCGATCCTCGAAGCTACCAGCTATGAGGAAACCATTCAAACTAAGGATTGGTTGAAACAGCTTGATGAGTGGAAAGCAGATTATCCCCTTGAAGTACCTGCTTATGAGGGTGTGCTCTCACCGCAGCAGGTAATTCACGAGTTTGGCAAACAGGCTCCTGACGCTTATTTTGCAACTGATGTGGGACAACACCAAATGTGGGCAGCACAGTTAATCAAGACTGGTCCCCGTAAATGGATTTCTAGTGCAGGGCTTGGCACGATGGGCTATGGAATGCCTGCGGCAATGGGCGCAAAAGTTGCTCTACCAAATGATCCCGTCATTTGTATTAGTGGTGATGCCAGTATTCAGATGAATATTCAGGAGCTTGGCACATTGGCGCAGTATGGCATCAACATCAAGGTGATTGTTGTTAACAATGGCTGGCAAGGCATGGTGCGTCAGTGGCAAGAGAGCTTCTACAATGAGCGCTACTCTTCTTCCAATATGGAAGTAGGGATGCCTGATTTCGTCAAACTTGCTGAAGCCTTTGGTATTAAAGGTGTCAAGGTAATTGATCCCAGTGACTTGCAATCCGCAGTTGCCGAAATTCTGGCTTATGATGGTCCCGTTTTTGCAGACTTCCGCGTTAAGCGTGATGAAAACTGTTATCCGATGGTTCCTCCTGGGGCAAGTAATGATCAGATGGTCGGTTTGCAAACACCTCAGCGATCGCAGTTAAGCAAAGAAGCCCAAGACATTGCCTCTGAATTAGAACGTACCGCTCAACTTGTTTAAAAAAACAAAAACTGTGGCGCACGCGCAGCGTGCGCCACAGTTTTTAGCTCAATTGAGGGTGTTGTTTTAAAATGCTCTTAACAAGATATTAAAGAATGCTGTACGTTATGCGTGCAGCATTCTTTTTTGATGATAATTAGCGACGGTGCTATGCTTTGGATTTGTTAAATTAAAAAGTATGAAACCTGAAAAATCTTACCGCCCAAATGTCGGGCTGATCGTTTTTAATCGCAAGGGAGAAGTGCTAGTTGGTGAGCGTCTGGGCGTACCTGATTCATGGCAATTCCCACAAGGCGGCATTGATGAGGGAGAAGATCCACAGGTAGCAGCTCTACGGGAGCTTTATGAAGAAGTTGGCATTGATAATGCTGAGCTTGCATATGTCCATCCTGAATGGCTGTACTATGACTTTCCACCTTCGCTAAAGTTGACAGGCAAATGGGCAAATTATTGCGGACAAAGACAGCGTTGGTATGCTTTTTATTGGGATCATCCTGCCTCTGATTGCAAGCTAGATATCCACGATCGCGAGTTTCGGGTAGTGCAGTTTATGGCGATCGAGCAAACTCTTGACTCGATTGTCAGGTTTAAAAGAGAAGTTTATCAACAGGTAGTCAAGATTTTTACACCCGTTATTCGTGATTATATTGGTAAATTACAATGAGATTTACGTTAAATCAAGCTTACATAAAACATTAATTCATTTTATGTAATTCTGCTTGTCCCTTGGTACAAATTGCTTAATTATTGGTTTAAGAATTAAGAAATTTAAAGTTCCAAGATTAACTAGCTCGACATTCCTATAGGCTTACGATATTGCTAAAAGCATCGCGCCCTATCTTGAAAATGTCTTAGGAGTGTCATCAGTGAATTTGTTGAAATATTTACCTTTGCAGTATCTGAGTGTAACTTGGCGTAGAGTTGCTCTATTTTTGATTACTTTATTTGCGGTTGTGAGTTTACAGCATCTCATAGCTGCTCCTACCCCTGCGGCGAGTTCGCTATCTAACAACTCCACATCTAGTGCGATCGCTGTAGCTTCTGTTCAAAATGGCGATCAACTTATCGCTCAAAGTTCTGATTCAACTACTGTTAATCTTGATTCGCTAACCGAAGAGCAAAAAGCCCAGCTTAATCAAATCATACTTTTTGCAGGGACATTTGGTCTTCTTGCCTATGTTTTCACCAGTTTCTGCTTGATGAAAATAGCCGACAAGCTGGATATTCCTAATAGTTGGCTATCATGGGTTCCCATCGCTCAAATTTGGGTTATGGTACGTGCTGCGGGTAAACCCGGTTGGTGGCTAATTTTATTCTTTATTCCGCTTGTTAACTTTGTGATTGGCTTAATTGTCTTCTTTTCAATACCAACGAGCCTGAATAAATCATCTCTCTATGGTCTATTACTTTTTGTGCCGATATTAGGTGTATTTCTCTACTTTGGTTTGTTAGCCTTTACCTAAAAAGAAAGGGACGCGATGCGTCCCTTTCTTTTTAGGGGCTAGTAAAGATTTCAGGCATTGCCGACCAATTGCCAGAGGGGATAAAGGCTGCCCAATAGTAGGGAAACTGATATTTTTTGAGGAGATCTAGCTGAATCGTTTTTAGGGATTGACTACGCCCTTGATTTGCCTTGAGGTTTTGGTAATAGCTCTCGACTAACTCTCTTGTGGTTTGGTCGTTGACTTTCCAGAGGCTCATCACTTGGCTTTCGGCTCCTGCGAGGGTAAAGGCGCGACGCAAGCCATATACGCCTTCGCCATTGGTGACTTTGCCTAGCCCAGTTTCACAGGCGGAGAGAAATACGAGTTTGGTTCCGCGTAGGTCGATGGTGGTGACATCTTGGGCGGTGAGTAAGCCATTGCAATTGGAGTCTGAGTCGCTGCAAGATTGACGCTGATTGAAGTTAGCGAGAACTAGGGCGGATCGCGAGAGGGGATTTTGACGGATCGGTGTGTCGGGATTGGTGTTGGGTGGATCGGGTAGGAAGAATCCGTGGGTGGCAAAGTGGAGAATGCTAGGGTTGCGAAGCTTTTTGGCGGCGGATTTGGTGGCTTGGGATTGGCTCAATAATTGCGATCGTGGCAAGAGATTCTGAATGGCGCTGGTTTCGGCGGCGACGTTGGGGAGTTGACAGAATATTTGGTTAGCAAGGGAGTTTATTTCTTCACCTCTAGCAGCTATTTGGGTTGAACAAGGGTTGCGACCGTTGCTGGCGATTAATTTGTCTGAGGGTTTGCCATAGTCAGGATCGGAGAAGAGAACGGGATTTGTGAGATTGATGCCCTTGCGGTTTGGGCGGAGCAAGTCGCGTCCTGATGAGAGATAGGTGATGTCGTAGGTTTCGAGAAGGAAGCGTTTTTGCTGGTCAACGAGGGCGGCGAAGGGGATAAGGTTGAGATCGCTATCGGGGGAAATCAATAAATGACGGGCGTTGCCTAGCAATGGGCGGATCGGTTGCATCAGCTTTTGGTCAAGGTCACGGGCAGTTTGTTTGACTTCGGCTACGGTTAATTGCGGATCGACTTCGCGATCGGGGTTTGTGGGTGGGCGACTGATGGCTTGGCGAAATGTTTGAATTGCTGGCTCTAGGGTTGCGGCTTCGCCGAGGTCTACCCATTTGGGTTCGCCTTGGTTCTGGAGGATATAGGCAACGTAGCGAGGTTTGCCCCATCTATCTTTTTGGGATGCTTTGGGATTCAAAGTATCGTAGCGAAAGAATTCAATTAGGACTGCCTCGGTAGGGATTTGTTTTTGGACTGCTGCGATCGTGACGGCTTCGTTGATTGCTTGCAGTTCGGCACTGCGGCGATTGAGGTTGGATTCTATTTCTTCAACTTGTTGCTGGAGGGTGCGATATTGATCGATGGGGGTATTTTTGAGGGCAAGGTTGGCGAGTTGGCTTTTGAGGGTGATCCATTGATCAAATTGTGGCTGGATGTCGGGGGTGAGGTATTGGCGGAGGGTTTGGAGGTTGGTTGATAGGATATCAAGGAGACGACCTTTGCGTTGTAAAATTGCGGTTAGGGCTAGGCGTGTGGCGGCGTTGTTTGTGGGGGCGGCTTGGACGTGCAGGGAAATAGTACCATCTGTTGTTCCAGAAACGGTTTGCATATAAGCCTGTTTTTGGGTTTCAGTGCCAGATGCCAGATTAAGCTTTAAGTTATGTTCTTGAACTTCAAGTCCCTTTTGTCGAAATGTAATTGCGCGATCGATATCCCCCTGTGCCTGATACAACAATGAAAGATTATTGAGGCTAGTGGCGACATTGGGATGCTCAGATCCTAATGCTCTGTCAGCGATCGCGAGGGAACGCTTATAAAGTGGCTCGGCTGCTGAGGCGTTCCCCAGTGACTGATACAACACTGCGAGATTATTGAGGCTCGTGCCGACATCGGGATGCTCAGATCCTAATACTTTTTCTCGAATTGCGAGGGAACGTTTATAAAGTGTTTCAGCGGCAGAGTAGTTCCCCTGTGACTGATACAACATTGAGAGATTATTGAGGCTAGAGGCGACATCGGGATGATTGTATCCTAATGCTTTCTCTCGAATCGCGAGGGAACGTTTATAGAGTGGTTCGGCGGTTGGATAGTTCCCCTGTGAATCATACAACAATGCTAGATTATTGAGGCTAGAGGCGACATCGGGATGATTGGCTCCTAATGCTTTTTCTCGAATCGCGAGGGAACGTTTATAGAGTGGTTCAGCGGCTAGGTAGTTCCCCTGTGAATCATACGATGCTGCGAGATTATTGAGGATAGTAGCGACATCGGGATGCTCGGCTCCTAATACTTTTTCTAGAATCGCGAGGGAACGTTTAAGGAGTGGCTCGGCGGCGGGGTAGTTCCCCTGTGCAACATACAACCCTGCGAGATTATTGAGACTAGTGGCGACAAGGGGATGCTCGGCTCCTAATGCTTTTTCTCGAATTGCGAGGGAATGTTTATAAAGTGATTCGGCGGCGGGGTAGTTCCCCTGTGAATCATACAACCTTGCGAGACCATTGAGGCTGGAGGCGACATCGGGATGATTAGCTCCTGATGCTTTTTCTCGAATCGAGAGGGAACGTTTATAAAGTGGTTCGGCTGCTGCGTAGTTCCCCTGTGAATTATATAATGCTGCAAGATTATTGAGGCTGGAGGCGACATCGGGATGCTCGGCTCCTAATGCTTTTTCTAGAATCGCGAGAGAACGTTTAAGGAGTGGCTCGGCGGCGGGGTAGTTCCCCTGTGACTTATACAACTCTGCGAGATTATTGAGGCTAGAGGCGACATCGGGATGCTCGGCTCCTAATGCTTTTTCTAGAATCGCGAGGGAACGTTTAAGGAGTGGCTCGGCGGCTGTATAGTTCCCCTGTGACTTATACAACTGGGCAAGATTATTGAGGCTGGCGGCGACATCAGGATGCTCGGCTCCTAATGTTTTTTCTCGAATCGCGAGGGAAAGTTGTGCTATGGCAATTGCCTCTCGATATTTCCCCTGTTTGTAGAGTTGAATCACCTGCCGATTGAGTTCCTCTGCTTCCTTCAAAGCTGCTGATCGCGCTGAAGCAGAATTTGATTGACTAAAACTCGGCGCAACAAAAGGAACTCCAAACATTCCCAACATCAAAATCAATCCAACCCGACTCACCACCACACCAACCTTACGCATCATTTCATCATCTCCTTTACATTCGGGTGTTTCTAATAAAAACTTTCTCACATTTCTGAGTATACATATCCCCGATTTTTTGCTTCGCTATCAAATTTTAGCTAGAATGTCTGTACGCAATAGTTCATTAGCGATCGCGCAATTTGCCCATAGAAAACACTATGCTACAGACAATTCAAGGAATATATAAAAACGGCAAAATCGAATTAGCTGAAGTCCCTCAAGATATTTCTGAGAGTCAGGTTTTTGTAACTTTTTTTAAACCGCAGTTAGCTACTATATCCAGCCAAATTATGTCCTTTGGGATGTTTTTAGGCTCTCAGCAATCTACTGAATCTGATTTTAAAGATGCTGAATTTAACGGCGATCCTGATGATGGTCTTAGTTGGTCATAGTTATAGGGCTATGAAATATATCATTGATACCCATGCCCTAATTTGGTTCTTAGAAGGAAATTCTCGTTTAGGTGCGATCGCCAAAGAAATCCTTTCTGATGCGAGTAGTGAATTAATTTTACCTGCGATCGCTTTAGCCGAATCAGCATGGATAGTTAGTCGTGGTAAAACTTCGATTCCTTCTGTCGAGGCATTATTAAAGGTAGTCAAGGATGATGAACGGGTCTCTATCTATCCACTAGATTTTGATGTAATTGAGAGAAGTATCAAGCTGATTTCTATCAACGAAATGCATGATCGGCAAATTGTATCAACAGCTTTAGTCATAGAGAGTCAAGGAAACCAAGTGGCTATTTTGACTTGTGATCAGAATATTTGTGAGGCAAAGGCGATCGCAACTGTTTGGTAGAGCGATCGCTTAAAACTCAACCTCCCGACCCTCAGAGCGATCGCGTAGATCGGCAAAATCTTCGTCGGCGAACACAATATTTTCCTGCTGCATCCTCTGTCTAAACCTTAAAGTCTTATACCAAAAACCATCTTGACCATTATCTAAGGCAGAAAAAGTCCTCTATTCTTGTGGCAAAGGCGTAACAGCATTTTCTAAAATTAAAACAATCTGCTCCTCCAAAGTTCGCTGATACTTTTGGGCAAGACTTCTCAGCTTTTCAATGACCACAGGCTGACCAATTTCTAAAATAATTTGCGTCATAATTAACTCCTCTAAAATACACAGATGATCTATATAGGAGCAAAGCATTCCCACAGAAATCTATAATTTTTCAGATAACTTTAATTGGGGAATGCTTTGCCCTAACCTCTCAACGCAGGGACAAGCGATCGGTGAAAGCATGGAGGGTTTAGCATTTGCGCCAAGATTTTTATACTCCCCACCACAATCTTGAAACGCAAATGCTAAACCCCTACGAATTTGTGTTTATAGGGACAACGCGAATAATTTATGTTTTTAACGCGGCGATTTCTTTGGGGACTTTGAGGCTTTTGGTGGTTTAGTGCTAGTTTTTTGCAACTTTTGCACTTGTTTGAGGCTTAGCCCAGTAATTTGCACAACCAAATCTACAGCTATATTAGAGCGCAACATATTTAAGGCAAGCTGCTTAGTAGTTTCAGCCTTGCCTTCAGCAATACCTTCAGCCATGCCTTCCTGCAAGATGGCTTGATAGATAACAGATTCTTTCATGATTTCGCTCCTTAGTAATCTTTGGATGATTTCTTGACTCAGGGCTATACCCGATATTATAGCGGTCGAGGCAGCTACGTTACTTTTGCGATTTTAATACGATCGCTGGCAATCCTTTCAAATCGCCGAACTTGTGACGCACTAACCACGACTCCCACTCAGACTGAATTAATTGATCTCTAGGATTAGTTCGGCGCAACAAATCTAAGACCATCAAAGCATCGTACTCAAACGCTCTATATCGCTCCCATAAAGTCAACTGAGATGGAGACTTAGCATCAGGCAGAGTAACCTTTTGCAACTCACCCACCACAAAATCATCAATGCCGCGATTATCAGGATCGCAAATGATATTAAATTCCCATTTATAGATTTGTCCCCCATCAAGCTTTTTGATGTTAGCTTCATTCGGTAACACCACCCGCAAAATTCCCGACTGACCTGACAAACTAAAGGTCTGTCGATAAATTGACTTGCGATCGCGATCGCGAATTGAAAACTTTGCCTGACGAGCTGTTGTGGTTGGCACAACTAACAAAAATGTTGGATAGTCAGCCGTGGTGAACACCTTCTTCGACACAGGAGACAATAATTCAGGCGTAACTGTAGAGCAATTATTGCCGCGTATCGTTGGATCGGTTGGTGGTGGTGGATCGTAAATGGGAATAGTTTGTGCTGTGAGTAACTGGCTTGGCATTGCACCAATTACAAAAGCCATTAGTGCCATTGTCCTAAGAAACCTATTCTGACGAAGAATTTTCATGAATTTATGGGGTGGCATCCAGCACAAACAAACGATGTAAATTTGATGTCATCAAATTTACATGATCTGATGATGAAATATAATTTTCTTGCCACAAATTCTACCGATGTCCAATTAAGCGATAAACCTGCACTGCCTGCACCCTACCCTTTAAAAATACTGCTCCCCAACTTTCCACATCATAGAGATCTTCTAAATAATCCAGTGTTTCCTGTGCAATTAAAATGCGACAGTCTTCCTCTTGACGCTCCTTCTCACAGGACTCTAGCCGTGACGCAATATTTACCGTATCGCCAATAACCCCATATTCCAAACGACTCTTACCGCCCAAACTGCCCACCATCACCGCTCCCGTAAAAATTCCCACCCGCATCTCAATTTTGGACAATCCCTGCTGCTCAAAACGCTGATTTAATTCCATTAGCGCCGATCGCATTGCCAAGGCACAAGCCACCGATCGCCGCGCATCCGTGGCAATTTCCGCCTGTTGTTGAAGGGCGATCGGCACACCAAACACCGCCATCACACTATCGCCAATAAACTTATTCACCACGCCCTGATGCGACTGCACCACATCCGCCATCACTGTCAGATATTCATTGAGCCAGCCCATCACCCGTTCTGGCGATTCTCCTTCCACGATCGTACTGAAGCTCTTAATATCCGTAAACAGAACTGTTGCGGTCACATTTTGCCAAGGTAATCGACCAGACTGCAACAGGCGATCGCGTCCTTCCCAAAGTGCATTGGCAATCGCTGGTGAAGTCTGTTGACCCAATAGCCGCATCATCATTTGTTGCTGTTGTTGAAGCTGATATTGGCGATCAATCAAGGTGGTAAGGCTCGCTAGCCCAAACGCCAATGCAGGAGCAACCACAGGAATCCAACCCTGTTGCAAAAATAGAACATAGCTAAATCCCAATAAGATTAATAGAAATAGAAGTTCGCTGAGGATTAAAATAAGCGGTTTGCGAATACTCCAAGTTAAGCTAATCCCTGCGATCGCCCAAATCAACATCCATAAAAGCTCTTGCCACTCCGCCCAAAACCAAAACAGGCGATCGCCATCTAGCACTGCACCAAGCAAATGACTGGTAATATGCGCTTGAACTTCCACTCCTGCCATTCTCACAGTTCCCTCAGTTGCGGAACTATAAGGAGTTAAAAAAATATCCTTGAGACTAGGCGCACTTACACCAATCAGCACGATTTTTCCTTTAATCAAATCAGGATTTACTTCTTTTTGCAGGACTTGGGAGAGCGTGACGCGCTGCAAAGATTGGGATGAACCGCGATAGTTAATCAGAATTTGATAACCGCCACTATTAATCGTTTGATAAGCTCCAGAATCTGACTTTAAAAGAGGAAATACCACTCCTCCCAATTCATATTCTTTTTTGGAATTAAACGAGGGCTTGAGATTTTGACAAACTAAATCCTGACGCTGTGGGCGATCGCGGGGACAGTCTGCTCGCAAATAAGCATTGAGCAATTGAATCGATAAAGAAGCGCGATTGGTAAATAGCAACACCCGCCGCATAAAACCATCAGGATCGGCAGGCAGATCAACTAGACCAACCTGTTCTTTGGGTAGCTCAATGGGCGGATCGATGCGATCATTTTGATTATTGCCATTGCTAACTGCGGCAATCACATTGGGGCGACGCAATTGGGCAATTAGTTCACTGCGATCTGGCTCAATGGGAATATTACGCTGAAGATTGAGATCTACGGCAATCGCGGCGGGTTGATACCGATTTAGTTCTGTTAAGGTCTGCGCGACAAGGCGATCGGTTAGGGGCCATTTGTATTGTTTGATGTCGCTTTCGGTGATCGTGACCAGTAACAATCGCGGATCGGTTACTTTGTCTGGACGCGATCGTATCATCTGATCAAAAACCACTAGCTCTAATTGTTGCAGTCCCCCTAGCTGCCTGACTCCGTAGAGCATCCCCAAAATAATTGCGCTACTGACAAATGTAGATCGGAATCTTGGCAATTTTAATTCTGTCAATTGCTGCAAGAGATATTTAGGAAATAGCGGTTTTAGCCATTGAAAATTTTTTAGCATTAGTTATTGGTAACAGGCTCAATTTCAATTAGAGTCAGGATTCGTTAAGCCTAACTCTAATAGTTTTATCGTATCTATAGCGATCACCATGATGCTGAGAGTAAATTAAACCCATAAACTCATAGAACAAAAATCTGTAAATACTAAACAATCATGTCTTTGGCTAATTTATTAGCGATCGCTTCACCTTGCAAAATCTCTACTAATTTGAGGGCAAATGCCATAGCTGTTCCTGCACCACGACTAGTGACCACATTGCCATCAACTACCACAGGTACTTCCAGATATTCGCCTACTTCTAGTTGTTCTTTGACTGCGGGGAAGGATGTTGCTTGTTTACCGCGCAGTAATCCCGCATTAGAGAGGACAGTGGGAGCCGCACAAATTGCTGCAACGAGTTTATTTGCTGATGCTTGTGTTTTAAGTATTGATGCAATGCGATGGTCTTCGCGCAAGCGGAAAGTGCCTGCACCACCAGCAAGGACGATCGCATCAAATTGGCTAGCATCAACTTCATCGAGAAGTTTGTCGGCAATAATAGCGATCGCATGAGCGCCCATCACTATCTGCTCGGAGAGGCTGGCTGTCACTACTTCAATATTGCCGCGTCGCAATACATCAATAATCGTAATCGCCTCGATTTCTTCAAAGCCTTCAAATAGGGGAACAAGTACAGTTTTCATAGTTTAGTTTCCTAACCCAGTAAAGTGGGCAGTTTCGCTGACCATTTTATAGCTGCCGTCACTTATGTTAGGACAAAATCAAAACCCAAGAAGAGAAAGGCGGCGCTTCGCGCCGCCTTTCTCTTCTTGGGTTTTATGTCCTGATACACTTGGCGACAGCTATATTGAGATTCCTCCTGACATTGACTACACATACCGAAAAATTCCTCATCTAATAAAGTGGGCAGTTTCGCTGACCACTTTATTGAGATTCCTCCTGACATTGACTACACATACCGAAAAATTCGAGGGTGTGATAATAAATCTGAAAGCTATGTTTTTTGGCGAGTTGATTGCCTAGATCGTGAATGGGACAGCTATCAATCGGCAGGGATTTACCACAGTTTAGGCAATTAAGATGATGGCGATCGGCACGGGTGACACTGTAAACCGTTTCGCCATTGGGTAAGGTGAGAGCTTTGATTAAGCCTTGCAATTTGAGCGTTTCTAGCGATCGATAAACCGTCGCCAACCCCACACTTTTTTCACTATTGCGTAATTCCGAATGAAGATCTTGCGCGGATACCGCGTGATCGTGATGTTGGAGGAGATGTAGCACTCGTTCTTGACTGCGAGTGAGTTTTTCTTTCATGCTTTTATAAGGGACTTGCTATTAATTAAAGTACCTGTGGCTTCGACTCCGCTCAGCCAACGTTAGCTGAGCGAAGTCGAAGCTAGATAACTTTGGTGGGACATTTTTTATCCGCAAGAGCCTTAAGGTGTTGCAGCAACTGAGCCACATGCTCATGCAACGAAGGTCAGAACTTAAAAGGATTATAAATCACGCATGGGGTAAAGGCATTTTCTAATAACTCGTAAGTAACTGGATTTAGATTAGTAATCCATTGTTTATGAACGAGTTCAGCGATCGCACAAGTGCCATAGATCAGAGCAGATATACCTGCAATTGTGGCGTGAAAGTCGATCGCCATATTTTGCACATCACCGTTATAGCGTTTGACTGTGAGACTACCGCAATCGCCATCTACTCTAAAAATACTCTCATTCCAACTGCATTGAGGATCGCTAAGGGCAAAGGTAAATGGCTCACAGGCGATCGGCAAACCATTCAAAGCCCCAACAATATCTACAATCCTTACCATCCAAGGCTCTGTTATTGATGATTGCAACTTTCCTGCATCGCTGAGCCATGAATTTACATTTGCATTGATTGGGATTGGCATTTTCAGGCTATGGGTTTGATCTCGATGGCTAGCAAAAAATGAGAATAGGCGATCGCGGGATTCTAAATCTGTCCAAAATATTGATGAAATTTCGATCTGGCGATCGCTCATGGGTAAATTGCCACTGCTATCAATTCCATAAATGGCTAGGGCTACGGGCTGGCGATCGCGCTTTATCACCACACAGAGCTTTTGCCGATGTAAATGCCACCATTGGTCATAGGTGAAATTTGTAATTGCTAAGCCGTGACTATGGGGCATTATTGTGTGCGATCGCAGATTTTCGTAGAGGAAATTGGACAAAATATCTCTGACTTCAGTCGCAGGAAAGCGATCACATGACCCGTGATTCTGATTTGGTAATTTTAAATAATTAGTTAAAGACGCGATCGGAATCGTAATTTCATTGGTAGCATTGGCGATCGCATAGCCCAGTGATTCATAAAAACTCTCTTTAAAAGGCGTAAGCATACTCACACAAATCCCCTGCATCCGCATTTCTAAAAAAGCACTTTTCATTAATGCCTTCACACAGCCACGATTGCGATATTCAGGATATGTCCAGACTCCACCAATTCCCCCCATCGACTTAATTACGCCCCGTACAGACTGCTGAAATCGAAAACATTGCAGCGCCGCCACAATTTTGCCATCGATTTCGGCTGCCAATACATCATCAGGATTGATGGCTGTTAGGTGCGATCGCGGTAAATCCTGATTAGTCCAGCGCGAATAGGCATACAAATCTCCCTTGAGTATTTCAATACGTTCATTCTTATCAATCTTGCGGATTTTCATGATCAACTTACGGCATACTCCGTAAATTTACGCATGAAAGGAGAATGAAAACCGATGACAATATCCTGTTTGGGTACACCTTGCTTCACTAACTCTTCGGCAAAATCTATTTCTGTACCGTTGTATTGCAACCAGATTTTACCTTGTTTAATATCGAAGTGCAGGATGCAACCATAAATACGGTGATCATTCTCCCAGCCCACATTAATAATTTGGTAATGATCATTCTCTAAATCAAACACTAGTTCGCGGTCTACACCATTTCTTCTATAGTCATCATGGGCATATTCTTTGATTAATCGTTTCACAATTTCTCGATATTGGTTTAATTTATCCATTGTGCTATCTCCTCTCTGTTTGGGTTGTAAATAATCAATTTTATGTTTTGAATTTTAATGATTATTTGGATTAATTCCAGTTTAAAAAATGTTTCATAAATAGTGTTGGGAACAGCTAAATACATTATGCGATCTGGCTCTTTTTGGCTCAGTGCTGTGCGATAGTTAATAAATTGCCCTAGTGCTTTGTGAAATTCAGAAATTGCTGAGCCACTAATAAAGCTCTTAACTTCAACTGCAATTTTTTCCCCTTTTCTTTCTGCTGCAATTAATTTTTCTGCCCCTAAGTCAATATATATTTCAACTCCACCAAAGTCTAAATACATGGGATCGTGGGTAATTTCCCAACCTTCTTTCTCTAACCCTATTTTGACCGTATTATGAAAAATATCTTTGGCTGGCATATAGATAGAGAAACAGTAATTTTTTCTGGAAATGGCTAGAGGTTTTCTCGCGGTTCAACGACTAATACTGAATTATTTGTGATTTCAGCCTGTGGGCAGGGTATTGTTTTAGCTCTGCGATCGCAACTTGGTACAATAGTAAATTATTATTTAAAATAAAGATTTTAGACATTACACATTTAGAGGACTGTTATGGCAGGTACTACTGGAGAGCGCCCATTTTCCGACATTATTACCAGCGTTCGTTATTGGCTAATCCATAGCCTCACCATTCCTGCACTGTTTTTGGCAGGTTGGTTGTTTGTAAGCACAGGCTTAGCCTATGACGTATTTGGCACACCACGCCCTAACGAGTACTACTCTCAAGATCGCCAAACTGCGCCCATTGTAATCGAGCGCTACAATGTTGACGCTGAGATTTCCGCAACTGGGAAATAACTCCGAACTATTTCTCTGCTAAATATTGCAAGACTCAGTTCATTCTGTTTATCGCGTTAAACCACTGCAAAACTTTACTCATTCACTATGGCAAGCAACAATCCTAACCAACCCGTTCAATATCCTGTATTTACCTTCCGTTGGCTAGCAGTTCACGGCTTAGGCGTTCCTACCGTGTTTTTTATTGGCGCGATCGCAGCAATGCAATTCATTAGCCGCTAGTTCTTATTCATTCCAGACGTAATCTAGAAACAAAATACAAGAAAACTATTTACTTATGGCTCCTAAAAATCCAAATAGCCAACCTGTAGAGTTGAATCGTACTTCTCTCTTCTTGGGACTATTACTCATTTTCGTAACTGTTTTGCTATTTTCCAGCTACTTCTTCAACTAAGTACTAAATTTTTGTAGATGGAGAAAGCTCTTGCTTAGACAGATGCTCAGCATCCACGCAATTTTTTAATTCTTTTCATAAAATTATTTTCTTTGGAGGTCTCAATTCATGTTTAAAGATGGACGCATTCCACTTTGGTTAGTAGCCACTGTTGCTGGTACTGGTGTACTAGTTGTTGTTGGTCTATTCTTTTATGGTTCCTACGTTGGTCTAGGTTCTGCAACCTAAATTTCCATAAAAAAAGAGGGGGCGCGATGCGCCCCCTCTTTTTTATTTGTGTTGCAATTGTGTAAGTAACCATGATGTTACATAGCCATGATCATTTTCTCTAGACAAGCGCAACACTTCTTGCAAAAGTGCAGTTTCTAAACCTGTAATTACTTGCGATCGCGTAATGCGATAACTACCTTTAACCCCTTCTAAATCGGTAATTGCAAAGGCTAAAATCTCTACATTTTTAACATCAATTACCCAATATTCTTTAACACCCAAATCTTCATACATCAAGCGTTTTTTACCGATATCGTCAGCCCAAGAGCTATTGGCGATCTCGATCGCCAAATCAGGTGCAGGATAAGTCTCAAGATCAATAACTCCTGTCCCCCAAGGAATTAACTGAGCGCGCTCGCCCACGTAATAGGAAATATCAGGCTGTACTTCTTTATTGCCAACTTTGCGATAAGAGCAATTGTCTTTGCTATTTAGGGCTAATCCATTAACAGCAACAAATAAGCCAATCGCCATGACGATTAGGGCATGATCAGCCGAATGATCGGAGCCTGTGGACATAGGTTCGACCCTTGCTTCCCCATTGAAATAATAAAACTTGTTTTTTTGATATTGAGGATTATCGGCAACTTGGATAAATTCAGCCCAAGAGACTTTTACCCAAGTATTTAGGTACTGGTCTATGAAGTTTTTAAATGGGTGCTCAGGAGTTTTATTGATGCCTAATACCGCAACCATAGCTACACCTCATTAGCCTAATAATAAGGAGATTAGCGCTTTGCGCTATCTCCGATTTTAATACAACCGATCTAAAACGTAGTTAGTTAAGCCAATGAGGGACTGTTTGGGGGCAGAGGATGGCAGCCATTCGATCGCAGTTAAAGCAGACTTCACATGACTCTTGGCTAATTCACGCGATCGCGAAATGCCTTCACTGCTATAGACAAGCTCTAAAGCTTTATCGAGATCGCCCACTTCGCTAAACTCACGCTCGATCAAGCCACGCAATTGCGGATACTCCTCTAGGGCAAATAGGACTGGTGCGGTCAAATTACCCTGCTTGAGATCGGAGCCTGCGGGTTTGCCCAAAGTCTCAGTGGAACTGGTGAAATCGAGGATGTCATCGACCACTTGGAAGGCGATGCCAAAATGCTTACCAAAGTTAAATAATTGCTCAGCCTGTACTTGACTAACACCACTTAAGACACCTGCCGCCTTAGCGCTACCTGCCATGAGTGAAGCAGTCTTATAAAAACTCTTTTCTAAATAATCCTCAAGGGTCAAACTGCTATCAAAAGCTGTCAGGCTCTGACGAATTTCACCTTCGGCAAAATCGGTGATCACTTTGGACAAGAGCTTAACGACTTCGAGGTGATCTAAATTTGCTAAGTACCAAGATGCTTGGGCGAAGAGAAAATCCCCTGCGAGTACGGCAATGCGATTGCCGAAGCTATTGTTTACCGTTGGCATCCCGCGTCTGAGTTCGGCGGAGTCAATCACATCGTCATGCACCAAACTCGCTGTATGGATCATTTCGGTGATTTCGGCGAGTCGGCGATGGCGTGAGGTAATATCGCGATCGCTCATCGTTGCCCGTGAAGCTAGTAGCACTAATGCAGGGCGCATACTCTTGCCCTTAGCTTCAAATAGATGTTCCGCAGCAGCGTAGAGAATAGGATGTCTTGCGCCTACCAACTGCTTCAGGTTATCCGTGAGCGTACGCAAGTCATCCTTGACTGGTGCAAAAAGTTCGGTGACAGAAGTAGTTGGAAGGCTCATGCGAATAAACCAGTTTTATATCAATTTTTACATATCTTCATATATTGTATGAGTAATGTTGTAAGAGTTGAAGACAGACTCAGGGTGTTTTATTAATGATTGTGGTAGAGATGCCTGTAAATAGCTGATAATCTGTACCTACTATTCCTTTAGCCAGAAATTTTTTTAGCGATCGCCATAAATTCAAGATAGGGGTGATAGCACCGAGCTTTACTCCTAATATCTGATGTTTAAGGGCTAGCTTTACTGAGAATTGGTATAGGATATATTATTTAACAAATCGTATTAATCCAATCGTATAGATGGAACTTTGACTAATGATGCCTAGGCTGCTCTTGATCGATGATGATCCCATAATCTCTGAAATGGTCACGCTCAACCTCGAAAATGCTGGATATCAAGTCACTCAAGCTAGTGATGGCATTAAAGGGCAAGCACTTGCCATTCAGTTGATGCCAGACATGATCATCCTTGACTTGATGTTACCAAGGGTTGATGGTTTTACTGTTTGTCAGAGATTGCGGCGTGACGAACGTACTAGAGAAATTCCTGTGATGATGCTCACGGCTATGGGGCAAACTCAAGATAAGGTTGAGGGATTTAATGCAGGGGCTGACGACTATCTCACCAAGCCATTTGAACTTGAGGAAATGTTGGCAAGAGTGCGAGCTTTATTGCGGCGTACTAATCGAATTATTGATACGGCAAAACATGGCGAAATTTTAATTTTTGGTTCTTTAACCCTTGTACCTGAGCGGTTTGAAGCGATTTGGTTTAATAAAACTGTTAAGCTGACGCATTTGGAGTTTGAGCTATTGCATTGTTTGTTGCAACGTCATGGACAGACAGTCTCGCCTAGTGAGATCCTCAAAGAAGTATGGGGCTATGAGCCTGATGATGACATTGAGACGATCCGTGTGCATATTCGCCATTTGCGTACCAAACTTGAACCTGATCCCCGTCATCCGAAATATATCAAAACTGTCTATGGTGCGGGTTACTGCTTAGAGTTACCCAATGACAACGACAACGACAACGACAACGATAATAAACAAGAAGAAGTCGCGATCGCTGAATAGTAAAAAAGAAACCCGCAAAGCGGGTTTCTTTTTTATTGGGAGTGAGTTTGTTGAACTTGAGGCACTTGTAAAAAATTACTGCTGTAGCGATCGCGCTATGCTTCCTCAAAAAAGGAAATCGCAAAGCGATGTCTTTTCTCAAATCAAGAGGCACTTGTAAAAATTACTGCTGTAGCGATCGCGCTATGCTTCCTCAAAAAAAGGAAACCCGCTTTGCGGGTTTCCTTTTTTATCAGGCCCTTGCAAAAATTACTGCTGTAGCGATCGCGCTATGCCTGAAAATAATTTAGATAGCCTGAAATACGAGTAATGATCAACGAATGAAAATTTTATTTGCGGCGGCTGAAGTTGCTCCTCTCGCCAAAGTTGGCGGCATGGCAGATGTAGTGGGCGCACTCCCCCCAATTCTCAAAAAGATGGGACATGATGTGCGGATTATCATGCCCTACTACGGTGTGATTCCAGACAAGCTCAAGGAAAATCCTGAATGGATCTGGAAAGGCTATGCCATGTTTCAGGAATTTGATATTTTTCAGACAGTTCTACCAGGGACTGATGTTCCGCTTTATTTAGTGGGGCATGGCTCCTTTATTCCCGCTCGTATTTATGGTGGTGAAGACGAAGATTGGCGGTTCACCATGTTTGCCAATGCCGTTGCTGAGTTTTCTTGGAACTATTGGAAACCTAACCTCATTCACTGCCATGATTGGCATACAGGTATGATTCCTGTGTGGATGCACCAAATCTCAGATATCGGTACGGTCTTCACAATTCATAACTTGGCTTATCAAGGGCCTTGGCGTTGGTTCTTAGATCGGATTACATGGACTCCTTGGTATATGGATGCCCATAACACCATGGCTGCTGGAATTAAATATGCCGATCGCGTGAATACTGTTTCCCCGACCTATGCTCAGCAAATTTGTACGCCGACTTATGGGGAAGGACTCGAAGGAATACTCTCATTCCTCAAACCTTGGGGCATTTTAAATGGTGTTGATACTGAGCTAGAAAATCCTGCTACTGATCCTGCCCTAGCTCAAAACTATTCTGTAGATACCCTTGACGATCGCCTTGCTAACAAAATTGCTTTGCAAAAGGAATTAGGACTAGTCGTTAATCCTAGTACTTTCTTAATTGGGATGGTCGGGCGTTTGGTGGAGCAGAAGGGTATTGATCTATTGCTGCAAATTCTTGAGCGGTTTATGGCTTACACTGACGCACAGTTTGTCGTCTTAGGTACAGGCGATCGCTATTATGAATCGCAACTCTGGCAAATTGCTGCTCGCTACCCTGGCCGTATGTCCGCGCAAATTTTATTTAACTCGGCGCTATCCCATCGCGTTTATGCAGGTTCCGATGCTTTCCTGATGCCGAGCCGTTTTGAACCCTGTGGTATTAGTCAACTAGTAGCCCTGCGTTATGGTTCTGTGCCAATTGTGCGCCGTACAGGTGGTTTAGTCGATACTGTATCTTTCCATGATCCTATTGGACAGACAGGTACTGGTTTTAGCTTCGATCGCTATGAGCCACTCGATATGTATACCTGCATGGTACGCGCTTGGGAAAGCTATCGCTACACCGATGCTTGGCGCTTGTTACAACAACGCGGGATGAATAGTAACTTCAGTTGGGAAACCTCAGCCGAAAAATACATCCAGTTGTATCGTTCAATCCCTGGTTTAGAAAACGCTTAAAGCTTATAAACAAAAGGGGTGCTCTGCGCCCCTTTTGTTTATAAACTTGCCAAAATCCTCAAAGCACTGTAAAAATCACATCTAATCGACTATTCAGTACCTATTGATGATGCGCCAGTTTCCCATTATTCTAATTCCGCCAGAAGTACAGCGCATTGCTCAGTCTAAGCCTCAAGCTCCTGAGTTTAATATTGAGATTCCTAGCGTGCCTGCTTTTCGTCAGCCTAAGCCAATTCATATTCAAGAGGCTTTGGGGCTGACTTGCGGATTGGTAGTGGTAGTTGCGATTGTGACTCTCATTTCCAAGATATTAGGACTGGTCTTGCTGATCGTGGGAACGGTGGTAATTATCCTGCGGATTCGGTATCAATTTCAGACTTATAAAAAGCGCTATAAAAAGCATCAAGATACTCTCCAGCATTACTTAGCTAAGTTTGAAGCCTATTCCCATCAAGAAATTAAGTATCAAAGGGAATTGGCGATCGCCCATGCTCCAGATCGAATTATGCAGTTTCGCCATCAGCAATATCGTGATTATTTTGCCAAGGTATCGACGAGTGGGGATGCGATCGCGATTAAGGAAAGCACTAATCCCTTTGGCAAAAATCAACCAACGGATGAGCAAGCGATCGAGGGTGTAATTTACTATTTTGGGATTACCCTTCAGCAATATGTAACGGGAACCCTCTATCAAGGCGTAAAGTTGTTTATTCCGAGTATTGATTATGATTGGTCGCCTGCCTTGGTATATATCGATCCTGTCCTGAATTTACACATTGCGATCGAAATTAGTGTCCCCTCAGACAATGCTGCGATTATCATGCGCGATGATTTAGCAGAGAGGTTTTTAGTGGATTCAGGTTGGATTATTATCAAGTTCGCTCAGGAGCAAATTTTGCAAAGCTCGACGGAATGTTGTAAGGAATTTGCTAAGTTACTTGACCGTCTGAGCTTTGATGACAATGTATTACCCAAGTTTGCCGATACTCCCGATTTATTAGTTGTTAAACGCTAATACAACCCAGAAATATTTTTGAGAGTGGCGCTTCGCGCCACTCTCAAAAATATTTCTGGGTTTCAAGTAAGTACAAAGCGCTGTAATTTAATGTAACCATTTGCATACAGCGTATTCCCCATATTTGAAAGAGTGGCGAAGCTACTCTTTCAAATATGGGGAATGATAACAATCGCTACAGCGATCGCGGGATGAGTCGATTTATGGTATGCAAATGCTAAAATCAGCTACCAAAGGCTGGTAAAGCTTTGTTTTGTAGGTGTTATGTGAGGATTTCGCCCATGAATGCTGCTGAACAAGCTAGAAATGTTGACATCGCGACTAAAATCGCTACCGTTGTTAATTTGTTTAAAACCATTTACCCTGCGGCTCGTTCAGACCTAAAACCTTGGGTTAACAATTCGGATACTCGCAGATTGCTTGATCCTGATTCGATTGATCTAGGCTTTCATTTTCCGGGGGTAAGTTGGCGGCTCAGAGTGCGGAGCATTCTCTTTCAAATTCGTCTCTATGAAGATCCTGTGGAAGGTGATTTACGGGCGATCGGTATTGAGGCAAGTGGGCATGACTACAAGGGCGAGCGTTGGCGCTTCTCAACGGTTGAGAATTGGCAATTTTTGGGAGATACTTTGCCTAAGGATGATGGAGCCGAAAATCTACGCGAGTTCTGTCGCCAAACCTTAGAAGTTTTCAATCGTCAATAATCTGCAAATTATCTGTTTACAAACCATTACCGATCGCAAAAAAAGCTGACCAGTAGCTAGGGTGACTATAGTTTGCTGATTTAATCAGCGCAACTTGCGCTCTATGTAATGCCTCGGTAGGTGTAACATCGCCTTTTTTGAGTTCACTATAAAATGCTTCCATTAATGCTTGAGTACCTTCATCATTGACAGACCAGAGAGAAGCGATCGCCTGTTTTGCACCTGCCTTTTGGACTTGATAACCAAAACCCAAAATTTCGATCCCATCACTATATCCCGCTAAACCTGTTTGGCAGGCACTCAATACGATTAGGTTAATATTTTGCAGGGATAGGTCAGAGATTTCGCGCAACTTGAGGATATCGCCATTACCAAAGAAGATCCGTGAGTTGTCGGGACTACCTGTATTAAATTCGGCATGGGTCGCAAGGTGGAGGATGCTGTGCTGTTTTAAGTCTCTTTCTGTGGCTTGACGACTAAAGGCATTTTCTTCGAGGGTGTTGGAGTTTGGTAATGTTTTAGCAATCATACGAACTTCGGCAATTGTCGCAGGTAATGGTTCCTGTCCAAATTTTCTCTCGCCTGCTTTACCACCAAAGGCTCCCGCGAGAATGCTTGGCTCTATTTGGGGCTGAGGACTAAAATCACTAAGGCTATAGGCGATGAGATTACTAATCCGATATTTCTCTACTAGCCATTGTTTACCGTCATAGAGGGCAGCAAGGGGGATATATCGCAAAATACCATCAGGAGCATAACGAATAGTGGTGGTTTTATTATTGATAAGTTCGCTTTCAATGGGTTTAATCAGCAATTTATAGAGTTTCTGCGATGGTTCTCTAAAGTCTTCCGAATATTGATCTGGCAGTACTGAGCGGAGTTCTGTAATTAAAGCAGTTAGCTCATCTTGTTTGATAACAACTGTGCGATGAATTGGTAATGTATTGGGTGCAAAGAGAATGAGTTCTAGTCTGTCGCCTAAGATGAAGGGATAGAGTAGGACGTTGCCCTGTGGGATTTGGTTGAGATATTGAGGAACTTGGTTAATTTCGGATTTAGGAAGTTGTTGAATTTGATTTGCAAGTTGAGTATTGATTTCTTGGCTATTATCCAAGCTAACAGCTAAAAGCTTATCGCTGAGGGATTGCTCTGGTGCTAAAGGTTTCACCCCCTGTGCTGAGCGATCACTACCTTTAATATTTTTGAAATAGTCTTCGAGTTCTTGGACTTTGAGAAGGTCGAGGATTTGTAGCGCCTCCATGATGCGGTCTTGTTTGAGGAGGAGGTCAGCGAGACTGCGATAGGTATCTTCGACAGTGGAAAGATAGGATTTTTGGATGCTTTTATCAAGTTTTTTGATGTCTTTGCGGATCGCTTCGCGGACGTTGATCGATTGTTTGTAAAAGAGAATCGCCAGTTCGGGGCGTTTTGCTTTGGAGAGTAAATCTCCTAGATTGGCGAGAGCATAACCTTTGACATTTCGATCTCCAATTTCTATAGCAATGGTCAAAGCTTGCTGATAAGAAATCATTGCTTCTCGATATCGATTTAGTTTTTCGTAGGCAACGGCTAAATTATTCAGACCAATCATTTCGCCGCTTCGGTCTTCAAGTTCCCGCGCGATTGCTAAACTTTGCAAATGGAACTCGATCGCTTTTTCATACTTGCCAAGAAAATAGTATGCGAGTCCCAGATTTCCTATAGACGTTCTTTCACCGAGACGGTCTTTGATTTCCCGTGCTATCTCTAAGTGTTGTAGTTGGTACTCTATCGCTTTATCATATTTGCCAAGGTCTCGGTAAGCATTTCCCAAATTTCCCAATGACTGTCCCTCACCGAGACGATCTTTAGTTTCCCGCGTGATCGCTAAGACTTGCTGTAGGTAATCGATCGCTTTGTCATATTTGCCGAGGAAATAGTAAGCATTTCCAAGATTTCCCAGCGCCTGTCCCTCACCGAGACGGTCTTTGAGTTCCCGCGCAATCATTAACCTTTGCAATTGGTACTCTATCGCTTTGTCATATTTACCGAGGTTTCGGTAAGCATTTCCCAAATTCCCCAGTGACTGTCCCTCGCCGAGACGGTCTTTGAGTTCCCGTGCAATTGCTAAGTCTTGCAGATAGAACTCGATCGCTTTGTCATATTTGCCAAGGGAAAGGTAAGCGTTTCCCAGATTTCCCAGCGCATTTCCCTCACCGAGACGGTCTTTGAGTTCCCGCGCGATCGCTAAGCTTTGCAGTTGGTACTCGATCGCTTTGTCATATTTACCGAGGGAACGGTAAGCAACTCCCAGATTTCCCAGTGCATTTCCCTCACCGAAGCGGTCTTTGATTTCCCGATAGATTGTTAAAGCTTGCCGCCATGACTGAAATGCTGACTCAAACTGGCTGATTTGATATTGCTGAATTCCTTGTTGTAAAAGTCGATATGCTTCTGCTTTGAGGTCTTGTGTTGTTTGGGATTGGATGCTTTCGCTCATCATTATCTGCACTTGCCCACAAGCCAAAAAAGTCAACATCGCAATACCAACAACCTTATTCATCACCTATATCCTCACATTTACATCAAAACCCTCAGTTACATACCAGCCAGCATAAAGCGATATTCCCCAAAACAGGCGATACAAAAAACATAGCCAAAATCCACCAATTCCCCGTAGGGGCGAAGCATTACCGCCACCATCTACGCATATCATCGAGATCATCAAACGGTAATGCTTCGCCCAAACCTCACAACGCAGCCACAATTTATCGGCGAGAGCAAAGAGGGTTAAGCATTTGCGGATCGAGATTTTTTGTGAGGAGTTTAAACATTGTGGCGCAAATGCTTGACCCCTACCTAACGATGGATTTTTCCTTTTTACTTGCCAACCACGCCTCCAAATCCGCCACCTTCTCAAAATCCAACACCGCCTCCGCCAACTCCTCCAACTGCTCAGCCGATAGCTTGTCTAGACGCTTAACCGTCTTCAGCGCCACCTTACCAAACTTCCGCGTCAACAACTTTACAGCAAACTGCCTTAGCCCCAAAACCTGACCGCGCTGCGTCCCAATCTTTTCACCCTCAAGCTTGCCCTCAAGTTTGCCCTCAAGCTTGCCTTCAAGTTTACCCTCAAGCTTGCCCTCAAGCTTTGCTTCACGATAAACCCTTGTTTTCTTGAGATCACCTAACGTAAACATCGCTTCAACCTCCTCTCGACTCATTTTGGGAAACTTGTACAGCAAAACTGTCTCAATAAATTCTATCATCCTCTCGCGATCGCCTTGCCCCACGCGATTAGCCAACTGATGTGCTAAGGCGATGGTTTCCTTCTATTGAGATCGCTCGTAGCAAAAAAAGTTATCTAGCTTCGACTCCGCTCAGCTAACGTTGGCTGAGCGGAGTCGAAGCCACAGAAGCCCAAAAAGTAATCGCGATCGCATACTGTCTACAACCCATTCCCGATCGCAAAAAATGCCGACCAATAATTAGGATGTTTATATTTTGCAGAGTGAATGAGAGTAACCTGTGCTTTGCGTAATGCCTCAGCCACAGGAACATCGCCTTTTTTGAGTTCACCATAAAATGCTTCCATTAAAGCCTGCGTCCCCGCATCATCAACCTTCCAGAGTGAAGCGATCGCCACTCTCGCACCTGCCGATTGCATCTGATAGCCCAAGCCGAGAATCTCTACACCATTCCCTAACTTTTTACCGATTCCAGTTTGACAAGCACTGAGAACCACCAAATCAACATTACTCAGTGACCATTCCTTAATTTCGCTAATAGTAGCCTTGTCGCCATTGCCAAAGAGAATAAAAGAATCCTCAGGTGTGCCTACCGATAGCTCGCCATGTGTGGCTAAATGGAGGATTGTATGGGAGTTGGCTCTAGTTTCCGTAGCGGTTTTGCTAAACGCATCTTCCGTAAGCGTAGTTGTATTTGGGAAACGGCTAGCGATTTTTTGCACCTCAGTAATCGTGGCGGGTAGTCCCTCAAATCCTGCCCTCTTGCGATCGCCAGCTTGTCCACCAAATGCGCCAGCGAAGATTTTCGGTTGAGCAAGAGGTTTGGGGATAAAGGAAGTCAGAGATTCTGCGGTAATGTTATTAACTCGATATTTCTCGGCTACCCATTGTCTACCATCATAGAGAGCCGACAGGGGAATATAGCGCAATTGCCCATCGGGAGCATAGATAATCGTATCGATTTTGAGTTGTTCTAATTCTGTCTCAAAGGGCTTGATCAGCCATCCATAAAACTTTTGGGCTGGCTCTTTAACGTCATCGGCACTAGCATCTCTCAGTCCAGACAAAAAATTGCTAATCTCTTGGTTGAGCAATTCCCGACTGATTTTGACCGTGCGGTGCAGTGGTGGAGTCTTGGCATTGATCAGGACTAACTCAAGGCGATCGCCAAGGATCATGGGATAGAGCATCACAGCATTAGGCATTTGCGTGAGTACATCTTTTTGGAGCTTGCGATAATTGGCGAGATTAATATTTTGTTGTTGCTCGGTACGGCGTAGTTCCGTAATCAGTTTTTGTACTTCGGGACTATTTAGAAAGGCATTAAATTGTTTGTTTTGATCGCGTTCCAATTGTACAAGTTGAGTAAGGCGTTGCTGCTCAGTCTCATTGAGTTTACCTTCCCGATCTTTTCTTTGCAGGATATTCAACTCATTAGCAAGAGCGATGAGATTTTGTTCGGGATTTTGGAGATCAATCCCTTGGGCGGTTTGAGAGTTACCCCGCACATTCTGAAGGTAATCACTAAGTTCTTGAACTTTCAGTAAGTCGAGAACTTGCTGAGCTTCGAGGATGCGGTCTTGTCGTAAGAGCAAATCAGCAAGGTTGCGATAGGAACCTGCAATCGTATCTAAATAGGATTTTTGTTCTTCCTTCCCAAGTCCACGAATATCTTTGCGAATGGATTCCCTCACATTCACCGATTGCTTGTAAAAGAGAATGGCAAGTTCGGGCTGTTTGAGTTTGTTGAATATTGCGCCCAAATTATTGAGTGCAATTCCTTGTCCATTGCGATCGCCAATTTGCCGAAAGATACCTAAGGACTTTTGGTAAAAAGCAATTGCTTGCTCATATTGTCCTTGATTGCTAGATACAAGTCCCAGATTATTGAGCGAGTTACCTTCACCATTGCGATCGCCTGTTTGATGAAAGATAGTCAAAGCCTGTTGAAAAAATACGCTAGCTTGTTGGTACTGCCCGATACTGTTGTAAACATTGCCCAATCCAATCAGAGAATAGCCTTGACTATCTAGATCGCCTGTTTGTCTGGCTATTGCTAAGGACTGCTGGAAAAAGTCGCTAGCTTGTTGGTACTGTCCCAATGTGTAAGCTGCAAGTCCGAGATTATTGAGCGAACTTCCTTCACCATCGCGATCGCCAATTTGCTTTTTGATTGCTAAAGACTGCTGAAAAAATTCGATTGCTTTTTGATGCTGTCCCAGACTGTTATAGGCATTCCCCAAATTACCCAGTGAGGTTCCTTCACCTTTGCGATCGCCAATTTGCTTTTTGATAACTAAAGACTGCTGGTAAAGGTCTATCGCTTTCTGAAATTGTCCGAGCATTCTGTAGGCTTCACCGAGATTATTGAGAGCCGTTCCTTCACCTTGGCGATCGCCAGTTTGTTGCAAGATGGCTAAGGACTGCTGATAAAAATCCAGTGCTTTTTGATATTGTCCGAGGCTGTAATAGACATTGCCCAAGTTATTAAGGGTGCTACCTTCGTTATTACTATCTTTGAGAGTGCGGTATATTTCTAAGGCGGATTGGTATGACTGAATGGATTCTTGATAGTAGCTCTTGTTATATTGCTGATTGCCTAAGTCCAGCAATCTGTCGGCTTCTGATTTCCGATCTTGTGCTGATTGGGCTTGGGCAAACTCGCTGATCTGCGCCTGTATGGGTAAACTAACTAATAACGTCGCAATTACAATACTTAAACCCTTATTCATTGTCCTTGTTTCGCCATCTCAACAAATCATCTGCCGTTATCCTCACAGATATTTGGGTGCGATCGCTCGATATTTACAAACCATTACCGATCGCAAAGAATGCTGACCAATAATTAGGATGATTATATTTCGGCGATTTAATCAGAGCAACTTGCGCTCTGCGTAAAGCTTCCGTAACCGTGACATTGCCTTTTTGCAGTTCACTATAAAAAGCAGTCATCAATGCTTGTGTACCCTCATCATTGACTAACCAGAGCGATGCGATCGCTACCCTCGCACCTGCGGCTTGCATCTGATAGCCCAATCCCAAGATCTCGACACCTGAACCTAGCTTGCCTCCTAGTCCAGACTGACAGGCGCTCAATACCACTAAGTCCACATTGGTTAAAGCCCATTTGCGAATATCAGAAATTGTCGCTTTTTCGCCATCACCAAAGATTATGAAGGAATTTTTTGGGTCGCCAATTGCGAGTTTGCCGTGGGTGGCGAGATGGAGAATGGTGTAGGAATTGGAGTTGGTGGTAGTTATTTCTTTGGTGAAGGCTGTTTCGACAAAGGTGCTGGTATTGGGAAAGCGTTCAGCGATTTTTTTGACTTCTGTTAGAGTGGCGGGCAATCCTGAAAATCCTTGCTGCTTGACGTTGCCAAATGCTCCTGCAAAGATCTTGGGTGTAGCGATCGGTGGCTTATTGAACTTAGTCAGAGATGCGGCGGTGATGTTATTGACGCGATATTTTTCAACTAGCCATTGTTTGCCGTCATTGAGAGCCGTGAGAGGAATATAGCGCAACTGTCCATCGGGGGCGTAGATGATCGTGTCGATTTTTAGTTCGGCTAGTTCTGTTTCAAAGGGTTTGATTAGCCATGTATGTAATTGCTGAGCAGGTTGTTTGACATCTTCAGAGCCTGAGTCTCTGAGTCCTGCTAGAAAATCGGCAATTTCTTGATTGAGTTTTTCGCGTTTGATGTTGATGGTGCGGCGGATCGGGGTGGTTTTGGCGGTAACTAGAATTAGTTCGAGGCGATCTTCGAGGATGAGGGGATAGAGGAGAACGGCATTGGGATATTTGCTGAGAATATCGGTGCGGAGATTTTGAAAGTTGTTGGTAATATCGACGTTTTGTTGTCTTTCCTTGAGGCGCAGTTCTTCGACCAGTTTTTGAACAGGATCACTATCGAGAAAGGCGATGAATTGATTTTGTTGCTCTTGTTCGGATTTGACGAGTTTATTCAGCCTTTCTTGTTCGGCGGCGGTGATGTTATTGGCGAGTTTGCGCTTTTGCAGTTCGTCGAGTTCGAGGGCAAGAGCGATAAATTGTTTTTCTTGATTTCGCAGTTCGGTTCCTTGCTCGGTTTGGCTGCTGCGAGTGGGGGTGCGGAGATATTCGTTGAGTTCTTCGACTTTGAGCAGGTCGAGGACTTGTTGGGCTTCGAGGATACGGTCTTGTTTGAGTAGGAGATCGGCGAGGTTGCGATAGGTATCTTCGACAGTTGCTAAATAGGATTTTTGGATGTCTTTATCGAGTTTGCTGATGTCTTTGCGGATCGCTTCGCGGATGTTGATCGATTGTTTGTAAAAGAGAATCGCAAGTTCGGAGCGTTTTGCTTTGGAGAGTACATTTCCTAGATTTGCGAGTGCATAACCTTCGATACTTCGATCTCCAATCTCTCTAGCAATGGTCAATGCCTGTTGAAAAGAAATCATTGCTTCGCGATCTCGATCTAGCGATCTATAGGCATAACCTAAACTATGCAAACCATACATTTCGCCACTACGGTATTTGATTTCCCGCGCGATCGCTAATCTTTGCAGTTGGAACTCGATCGCTTTGTCATATTTGCCGAGCGAATAGTAAGCGAGTCCCAGATTTCCCAGCGCATTTCCCTCACCGCTACGGTCTTTGATTTCCCGCGCGATTTCTATGCTTTGCAGATGGAACTCGATCGCTTTGTCATATTTGCCGAGGTTTCGGTAAGCGAGTCCCAGATTTCCCAGCGACTGTCCCTCGCCGAGACGGTCTTTGATTTCCCGCGCGATCGCTAGGGTTTGTTCTAGGAACTCGATCGCTTTGTCATATTTGCCGAGAGCTTGGTAAACGATTCCTGTACTTCCTAATGCCCACAGTTCTCCTTGTCTAAATTTAATTTCGCGATAGATATTCAGTGCTTGTTGATATGACTGAAATGCTTGCTCAAACTGGCTAATTTGATATTGCTGATTTCCTTGATTAAGTAGCCGATCTGCTTCTGCTTTGCGGTCTTGAGTAGTTTGCGCCTGAACCGTCATCAAACCTAAATCGGGCGGCGACACCATACCCAAAATCCCAGTCAAAGCCACAAACATCAACCCATAAAACCGAGAAGCCTTAACACCACCTTTGCGAGAATCTAGATTCATAGCCATATTACTGATCTGCGTGCTGACAATCTTATCTACATTTCCAGATGTTGACCATATGCAGTTTTTTCAAGGAAAATCTCGTAGGGGCGCAGCATTACCGCCACCATTCACGCATATCACCACAATCATCAAAAGGTAATGCTACGCCCAAACCTCACAACGCAGCCACAATTTATCGGCGGAAGCAAAGAGAGCGAATCATTACCGCCAGCATTTACGCATATCGCCGCGATCGCCAAACGGTAATGCGATCGCCAAACGGTAATGCGATCGCCTAAGCCTCACAACGCAGAGACAAGCGATCGGTGAGAGCAAAGAGGGTCAAGCATTTGCTTACAGAGATTTCTTGAGAAGTTTAATAACTGTGACGCAAATGCTTGACCCCTACAAGTTATTGGTGCTGTTGATGCGCTCTCATGCAATTGTTGCTATCCCCGAATAATTCAAGATCTTTGTATCCGCAGTAACCAACGGACATCCTAAAACCTTAGCCGTTGCAGTGATAATTTGATCCGCAGGATCTCGATGAAATCCAACTAACTGAGTTGAAACAATAGAAATCTGCGGTGTGAGATCTAATAATTGAATCGCTGGATAAGACAGAGCCTTTTCAAACCATTCCGCAAGCTCACAGGGAAGAGTCAAGCGATTATACTCAACCAACTTGGCAATCTCCCAGCAGGATATAACACTAACCCCGATCGCTGAAGACTCTTGACTCTGAATAGCTGCCGCCGCAGTTTGACTAAGCTTGGAGTCTCCATGTACCCACCAAATCCAAATATGCGTATCTAACACAATCATCCCAACACATCCCAATCAGAAATTGCCACAGGTTCTAGGGGATCGATATACTCAATTGGTAAACCACGCAATGAATAACTTTTACTTTGAGAAGATTTACGATGATCAGCTAAGCCAAAAATCTGTAATAGCTTGAGTACCTTTTCCAATTCATTCTCAGACATCAAATCAAGTTTATTAATTAGTAGTTCTTTCACAGACATTTAGTACTTACCTCACTATTCAACATATTGCAAAATTCTTCTCGCTCATCTTCAGTTAGAAAATCTCAATCTAACCCGCGATCGCTAGCTGCCCGCCTTGCTCCAGCCTGTCCAATATTAGATAACTCAATCCAGCGATCGCGCCGTTTTTTAATCAATACCTGATATAACCGCAATTGCTTCTCATTAGAAAGCTGATTTACGAGTTCTATTACTTGCTCATCATCAAGCTGTAAAACAACCATTTTTTCTGAGGATTTGATAGCGATGATTCTATGTCAGCATTATATCATTTCTTTTACAGTCGAGCTATCTCCACAAGAAACCCCAAAATCTTGTAGAGGCACAGCATTCAAACCATATCACCGCGATCATCAAACGGTAATGCGATCGCCTTTACCCCCTTGCTCTAGATATTCTGCTATGGATAAACTTTCCCTTTTCCCAACCGAAGATGGTTCCATTACCTTCTGGTCAGAAACCTTTCAAGAAACCTTTCATAGCTCTCATGGCGCAAAGCACGAAGCTGAAGCAAAATTTGTGATTCCTGCCAAGATTGCTGAAAAAGCCCAAACTCAAACTAAACTCAACATTCTCGATGTTTGCTATGGCTTAGGTTACAACTCGGCAGCCGCGATCGCCTGCATCTCTGATTTAAAACAATCCAATCAAACTCCCATCGCCAATATCCACATCATTGCACTGGAAAATAATCTCGAAGTCCCACAAAAAGCGATCGCCACAGGATTAGTAAATATCTGGCAACCAGCGATCGCCCAAGTCCTTATAACTGCTGCGGCAACTCAAATTGTCGAAACTGAAGATTTAACCTTACAACTACTCATTGGTGATGCCCGTCAAACCATTAGCCAAGTCCCTCACAAATGGGCAGATGCCATCTTTCTCGATCCCTTCTCGCCGCCCCATTGTCCCCAACTCTGGACGGTCGAGTTTATCCAACTTTTAGCCAACTGCCTCAAACCCGATGGCTATCTTGTCACATACTCCTCATCCGCCGCCGTTCGTACTGCCATGCTAATGGCTGGCTTACAAGTTGGTGCGATCGCCCCCATCGGACGCAAATCTCCCAGTACGATCGCCGCCTTTGCCCCCACAGCGCTACCGCCCATCTCCGATACCGAAGCCGCTTTTCTCAAGACTCGTGCTGCCATCCCCTATCGCGATCGCACTTTACAAAGCACAGCTTCAGAAATTATTGAAAGGCGTAAATCTGAACAAAGTACAAGCGACCTTCCCGCAAGCTCTAGCCTCCGTAAGACACAGTCATCAAAATAATTTTGGTGGCGCGGCAACCAAAATCCAAACCCCTAAGGGACTTACGGATAAACAATGTCCCTCCAATATCTAGCTTCGACTTCGCTCAGCTAACGTTCGACTTCGTTCAGCTAACGTTCAACTTCGCTCAGCTAACGTTGGCTGAGCGGAGTCGAAGCCACAGGTACTTTAATTAATAGCAAGTCCCTAAACATGGTACATTGCCCGATCTTTACTTTTTTTACAAAAAATATAGACATTGTCGCAATCATCCTCTAACATAGATGATCGCGACTTTTTTGGCATTCCTCATGAACGCTGTTGAAATCATACGCTCAATTGAAGCGGAATACATCAAAACAGATCTCCCTCAGCTTTATGTGGGAGACACTGTGAAGGTTGGAGTAAGGATCAAAGAGGGCGGCAAAGAACGTACTCAGCCTTACGAAGGCGTGATTATCTCAAGACGTGGTTCTGGCATTAACTCTGTCATTACCGTTCGTCGTGTATTTCAAGGAGTAGGAGTTGAGCGAGCCTTCTTGCTACATTCTCCACAAGTTGAAAGCATTAAAGTAATCCGTCGTGGCAAAGTGCGTCGTGCTAAGCTCTACTACTTACGCGACCTCGTTGGTAAAGCAACTCGTCTTAAACAAAGATTTGATCGTCCACTATAGAACCATTTATGGTTATACTAGGTGTCAAATACTATTTTGATATAGCAATTGATACCTGAGATATAGCTGGTAACGTATCAAAATTTTGTTTTCATAACGTGCGTCCTTAGTTCAGTTGGTAGAACGCAGGTCTCCAAAACCTGATGTCGGGGGTTCGAGTCCCTCAGGGCGCGCTTCACCATCTTCACAAGCCCGAAATTAATTTAAGTTTGCTCAAGACTGTAGTTAAATACATCGCATTTTCAAAGATTGCAAAAGGATCGCACGAGTTGCCGCTATGACTAAAAACGAAGTAAAAGAGCAACCTAAGGAAACGTCAAAAGCAACATCAGAGAATTCTGATAATGCTAATGTGACTAACTTTTTTGCAGAGACTAAGGCTGAATTTGGCAAGATTGTTTGGCCGACCCGTCAACAATTAATTAGTGAATCTGCATCTGTGCTTTTGATGATCGTTGCGGTTGCAACTTTTGTGTATTTAATTGATGCTTTGTTTAGAGCGATCGCATTGCAGGTGTTTCAATAATGTTTACCGAAGACATCGACCATTCATCTAGCCGAGAAGAATCAGACGTACTATTCCAATGGTACGCCGTACAGATCGCTTCGGGTTGCGAAAAAAAGGTCAAGTCAAGCCTAGAGCAGCGCATCAAGACCCTTGATGTTGAAGATCGGATCAAGCAAATTGAAATTCCGCAGACACCGACCGTCAAACTTAGAAAAGATGGCACTAGACTTACATCTGAGGAAAAGATTTTCCCCGGATATGTGCTGATCCAGATTAAAACTGTCAGAAATGAAATCGGACAGCTAGAAGTTGATGATGATGCATGGCTTGCTGTCAAAAGCACCCCCCATGTAATTAACTTTGTCGGCACAGAACAAAAACGTCACTATGGTCGTGGTCGTGGGCATGTTAAGCCTCGCCCATTGACTGAGAAAGAAGTCGAAAGAATCTTCCGTGTCACAGTCGAACAAGAGCCAGTCCTCAAAATTGATATGGCTCAAGGCGACAAGATTAAAGTGCTCAATGGACCTTTCAAAGACTTTGAAGGTGAAGTGGTCGAGGTTAGCCCAGAACGCAGTAAACTCAAAGCACTTCTCTCAATCTTTGGAAGAGACACTCCTGTAGAACTAGAGTTCAATCAGGTACAAAAGCAAAACTAAATCATAAACAAAGCTAGTTACCCCAAACATCGGTTTGCGGATTTTCTAGCGGATTTTTAACGGCTATTATTAAAGTGGCTCAGAAAGCAAATGGCTAAAAAAGTTACAGCAATTATTAAGCTAGCACTCAATGCTGGCAAGGCAAGTCCAACACCACCAGTTGGTCCTGCTTTGGGTCAACATGGTGTTAACATCATGATGTTTTGTAAGGAATATAACGCCCGTACTGCTGACCAAGCAGGTATGGTTATTCCTGTAGAAATATCTGTTTACGAAGATAGAAGTTTTACCTTCATTCTCAAAACACCTCCTGCATCAGTTTTAATCCAAAAAGCTGCGGGTATTTCCTCTGGATCTGCTGAGCCTAACCGTAAGAAAGTTGGTTCCATTACCAGAGATCAACTACGTCAAATCGCAGAAACCAAAATGCCTGATATCAATGCAAATGATATCGATGCAGCAATGAAGATTATTGAAGGTACTGCCAAGAACATGGGCGTTACCATTACTGGCTAGTATTCTCTCTATTTCAATATCTCATTTCTTTCTCTATACAAATTTTCTGAATTGGGGGAGGAAACAAGGTTTTCCACTCGCACCCCAAAGGAGTAACAATGACTAAAAAAGTATCAAAGCGTCTCAAGGAAGCTCGAAGCAAAGTAGAAGAGCGTCCTTACGCACCTATCGAAGCCTTGGAACTTGTCAAGGCAACCGCAACTGCAAAGTTTCCTGAGTCCGTAGAAGCTCACGTAAGACTTGGTATTGATCCTAAGTACGCCGACCAACAATTGCGTACCACGGTGACATTGCCCAAGGGTACAGGACAAACAATCCGTGTAGCAGTTATTGCTCGTGGCGAAAAGGTTGCTGAAGCAACTGCTGCTGGTGCAGATATCGCGGGATCTGAAGAACTAATCGATGAAATCAGCAAGGGTAGAATGGACTTCGACCTGCTGATTGCAACACCTGATATGATGCCTCAGGTAGCTAAGCTTGGTAAATTGCTTGGTCCTAGAGGCTTGATGCCTTCGCCTAAAGGTGGTACGGTAACTACTGACCTCGGTGGTGCAATTAATGAGTTCAAAGCTGGTAAGCTAGAATTCCGTGCCGACCGTACAGGGATCGTTCATATTCAGTTTGGCAAAGCTGCTTTTACCGCAGAAGATCTATTGCTAAACCTGAAGGCTCTACAAGAAACGATTGATCGTAATCGTCCTTCTGGTGCAAAGGGTCGCTACTGGCGATCGCTCTATGTATCCGCAACAATGGGACCTTCAATCGAAGTTGATGTCACAGCATTGCGCGATCTCAAGCTTGCCGAAGCATAATAAAGCCTTTCAAAGTCATTCAAAATAAACTTCTTTTCCTACGGAAAAGAAGTTTATAAAAAACTAAGTCTAATCGTTGTAATCAGCCTAGAAAGAAATTTCGACAACTAAATAGCTCCATAGACAGCAGGTGCTAATGGCTTAATTTCCTGCCGAGGTGATTTGAAAGAAATTCCAAACTGGAATCGCTTTTTAGCCTCGGTCTGCGAAAAGACGAGGCTTTTTTAATGACTTTAAAGATTCAAGGCTAATCACAACGGGGCAAAGCCCCGTTGTGATTAGCTCCAAACACAAGGAGGTGCAAAATACATGGGTAAGACCCTAGAACAAAAAAAGGCGCTAGTTAACGAAATCAGCCAAGAGTTTGACGGAACTAAGCTGGTACTCGTAATTGACTATGCAACATTGTCGGTAGCTGAAATTACTAAGCTCCGCCGCTCACTCCGTCCAACTGGTACGGTGTGCAGAACAACTAAGAACACTCTGCTCAAGCAAGCGATTTCAGGTACTCCTGAATGGCAACCTCTAGAAAAGTTTCTAGTTGGTCCCTCTGCTTGTCTATTTGTGAAGGATGACATTGGTGGTGCTGTTAAGGCATACCAAGCTTTCCTTAAGGAATCTAAGAAAACCGAACTTCGTGGCGGTGTCTTAGAAGGTCGCGCTTTAAGTGCTAAAGACTTACAAGCGATCGCTGATCTACCTTCCAAGGAAGTACTCATCTCGCAAATCGCTGGCGCAATCAATGCCGTCACTGCCAAGATTGCGATCGGTATCAAAGAAGTTCCCCAATCTTTGGGACGCGCTATCAAAGCTGTTTCCGAAAAAGAAGCTGCTTAATGAGGCAATTAGCTATTAGCGCTTAGCTATTAGCTCAATTTCTAGAAAAAGCTAAAGGCTAACAGCTAACAGCTAACAGCCCCAAGCAACCAAAACTAAAACCTAATCTAATTAACTAAAGAGAAAACCTATGTCCGCAAAAATCGACAGCATTATTGAAGAACTAAAGACTTTAAGCCTTCTTGAAGCTTCTGAATTGGTTAAAGCGATCGAAGAAACCTTTGGCGTTTCGGCTGCTGCTCCTGTTGGTGGTGTAGTAGTTGCTGCTGCTGGCGGTGGCGCTGCTGCTGCTGAAGAAGTTGAAGAGAAGACTGCTTTTGACTTGGTACTTGACGAAGTTCCTGCTGATAAGAAGATCGCTGTTCTGAAGATCGTTCGTGAAATCACTGGCTTGGGTCTTAAGGATGCTAAGGACTTGGTTGAGTCTACTCCTAAGACCATCAAGGAAGGTCTACCTAAGGCTGATGCTGAAGCTGCTAAAAAGCAAATCGAAGAAGCTGGTGGTAAGGTTTCCATCAAGTAATTGTTGGCAAAACTTAGTTTTTTTGAATGTCTTGCTTGGCAAGACATTCAAAACCAATAAAGGCACGCATAGCGTGCCTTTATTATTTAAGATTGTGAGGTGCGAAGTGCTTCACAATTATTTTGTATAAGTATTTTGATTTTATGAATGATCCTCTATCAGAATTATTTACGGTAATTGTCGATCGCCGTGAGCATCCTCAAGAAAGCTCCTATACTTGCAAACTATTTGCGGGAGGAGATAACAAGATTTTGAAAAAAATTGGCGAAGAATCAGCAGAAGTGGTGATGGCTTGTAAGGACGATGATCCTGATGCGATCGCTGGTGAAGTTGCTGATTTGTTTTACCACACCCTTGTGGCACTAGCTCATCATCGCGTTGATCTGCAATTGGTTTATGACAAGCTAGCGCAACGTCGCTAAATCTGAGTAAAAAAACTACTAGGTAGTTTTTTTACTCAAGCGCTCGAAATACTTCTTAATGCAGTAAGATTACTCATGAGTTACAAAGGGTAGATTGCTGTGGCATCGAATAGTGTAGAGCGTTCTGGTTCTCTGACTGGCAGTATTTTAAAAGGCACTCTCAAAGCTGTTGGTGGCACATTGCTGGGCATTATCATGATTGGTGGTGCAGCAATGGCAGGTGGACTTGTGGGCTTAGCCCTCAGCTTTCGCGATTTGCCTGATGTCAGAGTTCTCAAGGGCTATGTCCCCGTTGAAACTACCTATATTTATGATATTAATGGCGAGTTGATCGCTCGTTTGCATGGGGATGTTAACCGCGAAGTCGTTACCCTCGATCGCATTTCACCACATTTAAAGCGATCGGTTCTTGCCATGGAAGATGCCTATTTCTACACCCACAAAGGCATTGATCCCAGTGGTATTGGTCGCGCCATTTTAGCTAACTTTAGTGCAGGTGGAACCGTTGAGGGTGGTTCGACATTGACACAACAGCTAGTCAAGAATTTATTTTTATCGAATGAGCGTAGTCTGAACCGCAAAGTTGCCGAAGCTGTCTTAGCCATGCGGGTAGAGCAGGTTTTTACTAAGGAACAAATCCTTGAGATGTATCTCAACCAAGTATTTTGGGGGAAAAATACTAATGGGGCGGAAACCGCTTCTCAAAACTATTTTGGTAAATCGGCTGCTGATCTAACCCTTGGTGAAGCCGCGATGCTCGCAGGGACAATTCAAGCGCCTTCGGTATTCAATCCTGTCGATAATTTTGCAGAAGCGAAAAAGCGCCAAGGTTTAGTACTCGATCGCCTTGCAGAACTTAATTGGGCAACGCCTGCGGAAATTAAAGCCGCCAAAGCTCAGAAAATAACTATTCGCAAACAGGGGATTTCCTACGAGGCTAGTCGTGTACCCTATGTGTCGCAGGCTGTGACTGCCGAGTTAGAAGAAAAATTTGGCAAGGATGTCGTTTTACAAGGTGGTTTGCGCGTTCAGACAACAATTGACCTAAAGCTACAGCGCATTGCCGAAGAGGTTGCTACCGAAGGACATAATGATTTGGTAAATCGTGGAGCCTATGCCGATCAGTTAGCCTTAGTTGCCGTTGATCCCCGTACTGGGTTCGTCAAAGCTTTGGTCGGCGGCGTGGGTGATTTTGATAAAAATCAATATAACCGTGCGGTCTTGGCAAGACGACAGTTAGGTTCATCATTTAAACCCTTTGTCTACTATGCTGCCTTTGCGACGGGCAACTACACCCCAGACTCAGTGATCGATGATAGCCCGATGACTATTCCTGATGGGGATGAACCCTATGTGCCTCGTAACTATGACAATAAGTTCTCAGGTCCGATTAGCATTCGTCAGGCGATCGCAGTTTCTCGAAATATTCCTGCATTGAAGTTAGGGATAGAGGTTGGCAATGAAAATGTAATTGCTATCTGTCGCAAACTGGGCATTAATAGCCCCATGAAACCCGTAGTTTCTTTGCCTCTTGGTGCAGCCGATGTCACACCAATGGAAGTCGCAGGAGCCTATGCCGTATTTGCTAGTGGTGGCTATAAGTCCAAAACCACCTTAATTGCTCGCGTGACCGATCGCAACGGCAATTTGATTCTGGACAATACCCCTAAGCCTGAGCTAATTCTCGATCCGATCGCTGTTTCTTATTTGACCGATGCGTTACGGGGAGTCGTTACTAATGGCACGGCAACAGAAGCCCAAATGAGTGATGGTCGTCCTGTTGCAGGTAAAACTGGAACAACTTCCGATTTCCGTGATGCTTGGTTTGTGGGCTATGTCCCTCAGTTAGCTGTTGCTATTTGGATTGGCAATGATGACTATTCACCAATGGCAAATGGGGTAACGGGTGGTGTTTACGTCACGCCGATTTGGCGTAAATTTATGGAAAAAGCCTTGGCTGGTCAACCCATTGAGCAATTCCCTGTCCCTGCGGAAATCCAAGAAAAAGAAGGCGGTAAAAAGAAAAACTAGCCATTAGAAACTTGTTCACAATTCCGCTATATGCCCTTACCAATTTTTTCTCAATTTCTATTTGTTTTGCGATTGCTGGCTTATTCAGCGATCGCTTCATCTTTTATTAAATATATTGTGCCTCAGTGGTCTGTCTTACAGGGATTAAGTGTCGATGTGATGAATATAGCTGCCTTGACCGCAATTACTATACCTGTAGCAGTATTTGCAGTGGTTTTGTGGTTAAAGCGTTAATCTAACGCAACCCCTCTATCAAAAAACAACTATAAAAGCCTTGCGTAGCAAGGCTTTTATAGTTGTTTTAAATAACTTGTAGACGGGCTTCGACTTCGCTCAGCCCTCGGTGTAAGCTAGCTGAGCGAAGTCGAAGCTGTAGTTTTTATTTGAATTATCTATACTTTTGAAATTTTAAAATTTGCCAGCTTAACCCGAACTGACGTTGTTTTACTTTGACTCAAATCTTTTAGTCATTACAAAGCAATTGCGCCCATCAGACGTACTTTCATAGTGAATATTGTCAGCGATCGTTTTTGCGATGATCAGACCTCTGCCACCTGTAGGAATATCATCGATATTCTCAAAATCCTTATTCTTTTGAGCTTCTTTAGACAGCCTTTCGACTTCAGCTAGTAGGTCAAATGGTCGTCCATAGTCCCAAATTTTCAACTCTAAAAATTTCTCGTCTGTATTAATATCTAACTCGATATCAATAGGTGTTTCCTCATCCAGCCCCTCATGGGCATAGGAAACCACGTTAGTAAATACCTCAACTAAGACCAGATTGCATTGCATCCAAACTGTTTTGGGCAAGAAATTTTGGAATTGCTGAAACCACTCCTGCAAGTTTGCAAGAGCATAAATATCACTGTTAACTCGGATGTTGTAATGCTGTAACACTGATGGTTTTATCTAGCAGTTTGAGCTTAAATTTTATAGTAGTTTTTAATTTGCCTAGCCAAACTAGAAACTATAAAACCTTTATCTAAAGAAGTTTTTAGCTTTTATATCAGCATAGGGCTAAGTTAAATCTAAAAATTATTGTCGGTTGTACCAACGCATTAATACACCTGCAAGTTTATCTGAATCATGGCATACTGTCCCGTTTGCTTTTTCCCGCATAACATTGGCAATTAACACTGGACACCCCATCGCCGCAAGATTTTCGCGATCTAGATATGTTAAGTGAGACCCAAATGAGGCGTAGTGTTGTAGCGATCGCTCAGAAGGCGGGTGCTTTTGAACCAAAACTACATCAAATAATCTTACCCCTGCTAACTCGTCTAAAACTCGCACATAATTAGACACAGTATAGCCATCAGTTTCACCTACCTGACTCATGATATTACAAAGATAGATCGATGGCACATTGCGATTGATTAATGCTTGAAGAATTTCAGGCACAAGTAGGTTGGGAATAATGCTGGTATATAGACTCCCTGGTCCGATCACAATTAAATCAGCTTCGTTAATATCCTCAATTGCCTGTGGTAAGCCCTTGGGATTACTAGGTTTACAGCCAATATGCTTAATTTTACCCTTTGCTTCAGGAATATTTGACTCTCCCTCCACATAGCGTCCGTCTTCAAGTTCTGCCCACAACACCATATGCTCAAGGGTGGCTGGTAATACTCGTCCACGCACTGCTAGTACCTGAGAACTTGCCGCGATCGCCTTTTCGAGATCCCCCGTAACTTCACTCATCGCTGTAAGAAATAAATTGCCGAAACTATGACCGACTAGTCCTTCCCCAGTTTTAAAGCGATATTGAAATAGCTCAGTGACTAATTTTTCTTCATCGGCTAGAGCTGCGAGGCAGTTACGAATATCCCCTGGGGGTAAAACCCCATGCTCGCGCCGTAAGCGACCAGAGGAGCCACCGTCATCAGCAACCGTGACGATCGCTGTAATATTGGCGCTATATTGCTTGAGTCCACGCAACAAATTTGACATGCCTGTGCCACCACCAACGGTGACAATTTTGGGTCCGCGATTGAGCTTGCGGTGTGAAACCAGTAACTCTAATAACTCCTTATCTTGATCGGGCATCAAAACCTGAGTAATCGAACCAAGGGCACGTTTTTGTCCCAACCAGAGCAAACCCAGACCAATGGCTAGGGCGATCGGTCCACTGACATTACGGGGCAAGATCGCCACTAGTGTATCGATCGTTGTCCCGATTAGGCGTGAGATAAATAAAATGGGTGTTAATCTTGCCGAGATGGCAATGCCCAAAACGATCAACACAATACCGATAATGCTAACTAGGAGCCATCTTTTGACTAATAGCCCTGGTAAAAACCACTGAAATCCCCGCAGCCACTTTCTCTGTTTAGTAGCTGGACGATATCGACTTGCTGGTGGCTTTTTTGCGGACTTCATCTAGGCTCCTGTTTTAATATCCTGATTTAGCACCCTGTTCTAACAACCTGTAATATGTACCAACACTTCACGGGTATGCCCCAAATTGCGATGCTCCCAAACAAAGATTCCCTGCCAAGTACCGAGGGCAAGTTTACCATTAGCGATCGGAATTGTTTCTGATGTTTTTGTAAGGGCGCTGCGAATATGGGATGGCATATCGTCTACCCCCTCAGAAATATGGCGATATTGACTGGCATCTTCGGGAATGAGTTTTCTAAAAAATGTTTCTAAATCTGCCAATACATCGGGGTCGGCATTTTCTTGAATAATCAAACTTGCAGATGTATGTCGCAAAAAGACGTTACATAGTCCCATTTTTATACCCGATTGCAAGAGAATGGCTTCTACTTGGCGGGTGATATTGTGCAGCTTTTTACCATTGGTGCGGATGGCAATAGTTTGCTGGACCATAGATTGCACTGTTTGCTGTTGGTTGGCGATCATAAATTGTCTCTATTTCCAAGGATTAAAAATAAGATTCTCTCTTTTGCTAAGAACCTTATTTAGTATCTAAAAATGCACTAACTATGGACAATGCTACCACTGGGGCTGTGACGGCGGACAATACCCGATCACCTAGAGATACAGGTATAAATCCCGATGCGATCGCTATTTCTTCTTCTCTGGCAGTCCATCCTCCCTCGCAACCCGTAGCAACCATAATTTGAGCAAGATGCTCTCCCGCAGGTAAAGCATCATAGGCACTTTGCAAGCTAGGCAGCAAATGGGTAGCCTCAGGATGGGTAACACATATATATTTCAGAATTTGTGCAGATGCTGAGGAGCGATCGCCTAGCCATGTCTTGAAGGATTGCGGCGCATTAATTTCAGGGACATAGGTACGCAGGGAAAGCTCGGCGGCTTCTTCGGCGATGCGTTGCCAGCGATCGCGCTTTTGATTGCCGATTTCTGTGCCTGATTTGATAATTGTGCGATCGCTAAATAATGGCACTATTTGACGCACGCCTAATTCCGTAGATTGGCGAATTACCGATTCGATATTGCTACCTTTGGGCATCGCCACACCAAGGGTGATCTGGGTATCTAACTCAGAATTATTTTCTAATTTGTCGATGATTTGGACATTATCCGCCTCACTAGATAACTTTGCTAGCCACCAGCCGCCTTGACGATCAAGGGCAATAAATTCTGCGCCTATTTCTAAACGCAACACATTACATAAATAATGTCTTTGCTCAGATGTTAAGGCGATCGCACTATTAACTTCTAAAGTTTGCTCAACTTGGTGTGGCTGTAATGTCACCCGTTGCAGTCTACGTTTTTGAGGTTGAGGAAGTAACACAATATTTTCATTAATAACTATGAATCTACGCTTCGCGCCGATTCATAGTTATTTTGGACTAAATAGCCAGCCTTTTTTCCAAAAGTAAAATAACAAACCACCAGAAATAGAAAGCATCAATAACCAACAGAGCGGATAACCTAAGGGCATTTTTAACTCAGGCATATTCCCAGCCACGCTGGTATCAAAATTCATGCCATAGACACCAGCAACGAAGGTAAGGGGAATAAATACTGTGGAAATCACGGTTAAAAAGCGCATGATTTCATTGGTGCTGTTGCTTAATGACGAGAGATAAATATCCATTAAGTTGGCAGCAAGTTCGCGATAGGTTTCCACCATATCGATGACCTGTACGGTGTGGTCATAGCAATCTCGCAGAAACACCCTAACTTCGCGATCAATTAACGGACTTTCCTCACGAATCAGAGAATTAATGGCATCTCGCTGTGGCCAAATAGCACGGCGAAGTAATAATAATTCGCGTTTGATTTTATGAATTTTATCTAGGGTCTGACGGGTGGGTTTTTCTACTACTTCATCTTGGAGATCTTCGAGACGCTCTCCATAGTCCTCTAACACAGGGAAAAATCCATCGACGATCGCATCGATCAGAGCATAGGCAAGATAGTCAGCTCTTTGCGATCGGATTACGCCACGATTTCGATGAATCCTTTGACGAATTGGCTCAAATACATCATTTTCAGGCTCTTCTTGCACTGTCAGCACATAGTTTTTTCCTAAGATCAAACTTACCTGCTCATCATAAAAACCCCGACCATCTTCACGACTCGTCACCATATGTAAGATGATTAGTTCTTGATCCTCAAAGCTCTCAACCTTCGGTCTTTGGGGAATATTGACGATATCTTCAAGTACTAGCTCATGGAGGCTAAACACTTTGCCAAGGCGTTTTAAGACATCTTCAGAACCTAGCCCCTGCACATCTACCCATGAGACCGATTGACTATCGAGGTAGGGGAAACATTCTTCAGGAGTTGCTAGTTGCACGCCGATCGCTTCTTCGGCATGGTAATCAATCAGAAAAATATTAGGAATGCTAGCATCTTCATCAATGATTAACGTCCCCGGTGGACTCCCCGGTTCAGGTTCATTAAAATCGTAAAATTCTAATTCTTCTTCATTTTCTGAATCATTTTCGATAGAACTAGGCTTAAATCTGGCAGGGTTGTGCAGCATGGAGAAGCAAGTCATGAAATACACTTGTCAGTGTGCCACATTGTTACGGCTAGTTCGTCAGGGAAATTGCTTCTATCAAGATCAAAATTTTAGGGTTAGGGTGCGCGGTGCTCCTGACCGCAAGATCAACGACCCAAGGTAAATATCAAGGTATTTTTGTATTTTTATGAAATTGATCAAATCCTCGACATCTCGAAAAAAGTTACATCAACCAAAATTCGGATTGCTTGCTTCTGGGGCTTGTCTGAGCTTAGCAACAATATTTTCAAATAATGCAATCGCGGGGCCTTTACCCGACAGAATTTTGTGGGGCAATCCGACCTGTGATGTGAGTGCAGCGGAAATTTTGCGTAAACATGAATTACGAAAAGCGGCTCTGATCAATACTAAGGATCAAAAATCACAGACCCAATATCGGGAAATTATTCAAAAACATAAAACGGCTTTACAAGCCTGTCGCGATCGCACTGCGCCCCAAACCCAAGCAACTTGGATCAGGCTCTATCCTAATGATGTCAAGGCAGGGGTGCTAGAGGATGTCTTTGATCGGATGGCAAATCGGGGCTATAACCAAGTTTTTGTTGAAGTTTTTTATGATGGGCGCGTACTCCTACCCGTTGCTGATAATCCGACACCTTGGAAATCAGTCATGGAGGAAGCAGTCAAGGCGGGCGAAGTACCTGCGGACTATGATCTTTGGAAACAGGCGATCGCGATCGGTAAAGAACGGGGCATCAAGGTTTATGGTTGGTCTTTTGCGATGAATTTTGGCTATGGCTATAGCGAGGTCAAGGGGCGATCGGGGACATTTGCCATTAATGGCAATGGGGAAAATAGTATTGCGAATACCAATTTTGATCGTAAGCAGGTCGCTGATGGTAAAGCTTTTTATGAAGATGCCTATGAAGCCGATCACCTATTTGTCGATCCCTATAGTCGGACTGCTAAAGATGATTTAATCACAGCAGTTAAAGCTCTAATGCAACGCCAGCCTGATGGCATGGTATTTGATTACGTGCGCTATCCGACTAATATCACGGGGGAATTAATCAATAACGTCAAGCAACTGTGGATTTACGGCAAATCATCACGGACAGCATTACTCAATAGTATTGATAATCGCAATGTGCGAGAGTTGATGGCGCTTTATCTCCAAAATGGTAATCTCACCGCCAATGATGTTGTGGAGACCGAGAAGCAACTTGCTAACACCGCTAAAGTCAAGCCCACAAATATTAAAAATCCTAGGGAAACGGCAGCGATCGCGGAAGGTTTACTGTGGAATATTGCCACAAATCATGCCTATCAAGGGGTCATTAATTTTGTGACCACAATTTCGGCTCCCCTCAAGCAAAATAATCTTCCCATTGGTACGGTGTTCTTTCCCAATGGTAATCGCACAGAATCAGGTAGATATGAGGCAAGGATGCAGCCTTGGGATCGGTTCCCGAAATATATGGAACGTCACCCCATGACCTATGCCCTTTGTAATGATGGGAGTTGTGTCGCGGAGCAGGTTTCCGAAGTAGTGCGCCAATCATCGCCTGAAACCTTAGTCTGTCCAGTTTTAGCAGGAACTTGGGGACAGGGTTTTGATGGACATCCTAGCTTTGAGAAGCAAATGCAAGCGATTCGAGCCAGAGAACCACAGATTAATTGCTTCAGTCATTTTGTCTATTCATGGATGGAACCCGAAAGCGATCGCCTCCGCAAAGCAGGCAAAGCAACAGGTTTAGAAGCAGCAACTATCCCAAATTAAAATCAGAAAGCCGCACAATGTGCGGCTTTCTGATTTATTTGATTTCTGCAAGAGCTTTTCGAGCTTGGGCTAAACCATCGATGTTACCCTGTTGATTGAATAGACGCTCAGCAGTTTCGAGGGTTTTGCGAGCTTCAGTTACCCGTTGCTGTGTGACTAATAACTTACCTAAGGCGAGATAAGTCTCGGCTTCCTCAGGTTCTACTTCGATGATTTCGCGATAGGCAACGATCGCACCTGATAGAGAACCTTGTTGGATATAGAGGTTGGCAATCTCTCGTTGCAAGGCAATCAAATTACTAGGAGTGATATTCTTTGCGGTGGCGGCTCTACGCAGAGAAGTAATAGCTTCGGCATAATTACCTTGACTTTGTAAAACTCCAGCGATTGCCAAATTCGCTTGAGGATGACGCGGATTAACTTCTAAGGCGCGTTTATATTTGGCGATCGCCTCTTCATTTTGATTTTGTTCAGCGAATAACCCACCGAGCGCTACTAATACATCTGCATCAAAGGGGGCGATTTTATCGGCTTGGTTATACATAGCTACAGCACCCTTGCGATCGCCTGATAGCTTTAACACATAGCCCAAATTGAGATAGCTTTTGACCTCATTTGGTGAAGCAGCAATTGCTTGACGATAGATCTTGACAGCTTCAGCATAGTTTTTTTGTTCGGTCAGCAAAAAGCCAACACTGTTATAGGCATCTATATTTTGACGATCCAGAGAGATGGCTCGCCGATAGGCATTGATCGCATTGGGATAGTCTTTAATCTTGACATAGACAAAACCTAGGGCATTAAATGCCTTAGCATTCGTATTGTCTAACCGCGTTGCCCGCTCTAAGGTCGAGATTGCCCCCGAATAATTATTTTGTTGTGTGAGGAGGAAGCCAAGACTTGTCAGAATTTTAGAATTTTTCGGTTCTAACTGGGCGGCTTGCTGATAGGCAGCGATCGCTCCAGAAATGTCATTTCTTTGCCAAAGTTGTCGCCCCTGCTTGATCCATTCCACGGCATCCTTTTGGGCTTGAGCATGGGCATTGTTATTAATTGGTAGAGCGATCGCCCCTGCGATCGTCATGATTAAAGCGAGATTAGAGATTCTGTAGGCAAAAGTTTTAGTGTGGCTAGATACGGAACGAAACAAGGGCATAAGATTTTAAGTTAGATGAATGAATCATGATAGTTAGGAGACTCATACTAACTATCAAATTCCTATTGAGTTGGGTTTACCTCTTCCATATTAACAAGCTCGACCGAGTTCGGAGCATTACGTGCATCCGTAAAATCAGTGCCCTCAATACTTTTTAGAGTCGATAGATAGGTTCCTGTCAAATCCGCCCCAATTAACTTAGCATTGGCAAGATTTGCCCAATTTAGTTTGGCATTCGTCAGATTAGCACGACTGAGATCTGCGCCTGCGAGATTTGCCCCCGTCAGATTAGAGCGACTGAGATCTGCTCCTGTGAGATTTGCCCCACGAAGATCTGCTCCATTCAGATAAGCACCTGTCAAAAAAGCGTTAGCAAGGTTGGCTCGACATAATCGCGATCGCGTCAAATTCGCACTAGTTAGAAAAGCGTTAGTAAAATTTGCTTCTACTAAGACAGCATCACTTAAATCTGCTTCGATTAAGAAAGCTTCCGAAAGATTTGCCCCGATTAGTGAAGCCTGTTCTAAGATTGTGCCATTAAGATTAGCTTGGATCAAAATCGAACCACTCAAATTTGCTCTGACCAAATTCGCGAGATTTAGCTCTACATCCTCTAAGTTGGCAATGTCGAGTGTAATTTCTTCGAGATCTGATTCGATAAAGTTTGACCCAGATAGGTTTGCCCCAGTCAAGATCAAGCCAATGAGCGATCGCTTACTAAAATCGCGATCGCCCTGAGCATAACTTTCGAGAAGTTCTTTTGCGTTCATTGAGTTAATGGCACAGTAAATATTTCTACATCAAAGGAGTCAGGGCTTTGCCTTGACTCCCTTGGAGATTTAAGGACGATAACCCGCAGCTAAAAGCTGCGCCACCGACTTGGCATGGTAGGTCAAAATCAGATCGGCTCCTGCTCTCTTCATGCTGAGCAGTGTTTCAAACATGACCTTCTTCTCGTCGATCCAACCTAGTTGCGCGGCAGCCTTAATCATCGCGTATTCGCCACTGACGTTATAGGCAGCTACAGGCACATTGGTAGCATCTTTGACTTTGGCAATTATATCCAAGTAAGCCAAAGCAGGCTTCACCATCACGATATCCGCACCTTCCGCAATATCTAAATAAACTTCCTTAATCGCTTCACGGGAATTAGCAGGGTCCATTTGATAGGTCTTCTTATCACCAGACTTAGGTGCAGAACCGAGGGCATCACGGAAAGGACCATAGTAAGCAGAGGCATATTTAGCGGAATAGGCAAGGATACCGACATTCTCAAAACCAGCAGCATCTAAACCTTGACGAATTGCCCCAATGCGTCCATCCATCATGTCCGAGGGAGAAACAAAATCTGTACCTGCGGCAGCTTGGGAAACTGCCATTTTTACTAATACTTCAACGGTCTCATCATTGAGAATTACGCCATTGTCATCAATGATGCCATCATGTCCGTGCGTGGTGAAAGGATCAAGGGCAACATCAGTAAAGATAATCACATCGGGAACAGCTGCCTTAATCGCTCTGACCGCACGCTGAGCCAATCCTTCAGGATTAAAACTTTCCGTACCAGTGAGATCCTTTTTCTCTTCAGGAACCGCAGGAAAAAGTGCGATCGCCTTAATTCCTAACGCATAGTTCTCTTCTACTTCTTTGACCAATAGATCGAGGGTAAAGCGATAGGCTTCGGGCATTGAAGGAACTTCAACACGGTTGTTCTCTCCTTCCATCACAAACATTGGATAGATAAAATCATCTACGGATAAATGATTCTCTTTAACAAGGCTACGAATAGAAGGATTGCGGCGGAGGCGGCGAGGGCGATGTGTGAGTTGCATTTGATGTTTCTTAACTTTTCTTAATGGATTTGTTTGAAAAACATATATTTTTATTTGTGGATTATATCAGAGTAGTTCACCTGAAATGAGCGCACTGAATTAGGATAGGCAGGACTTCGCGCCGCTTATACTAGGGTAAATAGTTGAGAAGCAATTCAGATATGAAAGCATTTGTAGCTGGAGCCACAGGACAAACAGGACGACATATCGTCGCCGAATTAATCAAACGTAATATTCCTGTCAGAGCTTTGGTTCGTAACTTAGAACTAGCGAAGCAGGTTTTGCCATCTGAAGTAGAGTTAGTCCAAGGAAATGTGCTTTTCGCGGATACTTTGTCAGAGGCGATCGCGGATTGTGATGTGTTGGTATGCGCTACGGGTGCAAAGCCCAGCTTCAATGCCCTTGAGCCATATCTAGTCGATTACATTGGTACAAAGAATTTAGTCAAGGCAGCTAAATCAAAAAATATCAAACATTTTGCGATCGTCTCATCCCTTTGCGTCTCGAAATTTTTGCATCCCCTAAATTTATTTTGGCTAGTACTGTTTTGGAAAAAGCAAGCCGAAAGATATCTGCAAGATAGCGGCTTAACCTACACCATCGTCCGCCCGGGGGGACTACTCAACCGCGAAAAAGAAGGTGGTTTAGTCCTATCTGGTGCTGACACCCTCTTTGAAGGCAGTATTCCCCGTACTAAGGTAGCCCAAGTGACGGTAGATGCTCTATTTGAAGATAATGCCAAGAATAAACTTGTTGAGATTGTGGTTAACGCCGATACACCCGATCGCCCAATTGCTGAATTATTTGCAACTGTATAACCACTTAGGATGTCACGCGGTGACATCCTAAAAATCAGGAAAAAATATGACTAAAACTGTATTGATCACTGGTGCTTCCTCTGGCATTGGCAGGGCAACGGCTCTATATTTCCAAAAACGTGGCTGGAATGTGGCGGCGACGATGCGATCGCCTGAGCAAGTAATCAGCAAAGAAGCAGGTAGAGCGAATAGCTTAACCAATCTTGATCGCCTAGCTTTCCTCAAGCTCGATGTGACTGATAGCGACAGCATTAAGGCTGCTGTTGCCGAAGCAATTGCAAAATTTGGGGTGATCGATGTTTTGGTGAATAATGCAGGCTACGGTATGTTAGGAGCATTTGAAACCTCGACCCCTGAACAAATCCAACGCCAATTTAACACCAATGTCTTTGGTTTGATGGAAACTACTCGCGCTGTACTTCCCCATTTTCGCGATCGCCAAAGCGGTGTGATTGTAAATGTCGCTTCGGTTGGTGGACGTGTTGCTTTCCCGCTCTATAGCCTCTATCACTCGACAAAGTGGGCAGTAGAAGGCTTTTCCGAATCCTTGCAGCATGAATTATTAGCTTTTAATATTCGCGTCAAAATTATTGAGCCTGGCCCCATTAAAACCGATTTTTACGATCGCTCTGCCGAACGCACTAGTAATCCTGATTTTCCTGAATATGATGATCTTAGCGATCGGGTATTGGCTAAACTTAATCAAATTGGCACCACGGGAGCATCTCCTAATGTTGTGGCAAAAACGATCTATACAGCTAGTACTGATAACTCATGGAAATTGCGCTATCCCGCCGATCCATTGGCTAAGCAGCTATTACTTGCTCGTAAGCTATTGCCAGATTTCCTATTTACAAAGCTTATTCGCCAAACCACGAATATTTAACGCGAGTTTCCTAGAATCAGAAAAAGGCAAGAATCGCTTTGCGATTCTTGCCTTTTTCTGATTCTAGGAAATGATGAAAATTGCTTTGCAATTTTCATCATTTTTTCTTTAGCGTTGGTTACTTGATGTCGCTTTAACAGGTTTAAGAGGAATGTTATTGGCTTGTAGCCAGTCTTTACCTACACGCACCGTGATGTCTGACTCGATATCACCTGTAGACTCAACTAAAACCTCACCAATTCCCAGCGCATCGCGTAATTTTTCAGCACTTGCACGATCGCCATTTTGAGCAATGATCTGAGTCTTCGCAATTGGCTTCGTCCAGCGATCGCTAGCAGCAAATACTTGAGCATATCCCGCCTTAGAAAGTAGAGTGGTAGCCTTTTTCGTGCCTTCAGGCTGAGACATACTATCTTGAATAGCCACCCTCAAGGACTGAGAGCTATTATCCGTGCTCGCATCAGCAGACTTCATTACCCCAAAGTTTTGAGACATTAGCTTGGCAAGCAGTCGATTATCCAAAATCCAATAGCTGAGATTGTCAAATTCTCCAGGGTTGCTAAAGCGGCCAGGAGCCATATGCATCTGGATACTCTTGCGATCAATTTTTGAGGTGTAGCTAGCAAGGGCAAGGACTTCTTCGACCGAGAGGTTCGTATCGATATTGTCCTTAATAATGCCGAGAATCTCAGAAAACTTGGTAATCGATTCAGGCTTGAGCTTTTGATCGATAAAAGCACGGAAAAATGCTTGCTGGCGCTGTACCCGACCAATATCGCCCAAATCATCATGGCGGTAGCGCATATATTGAATGGCTTTACTACCATTTAATTTCTGCTGACCTGCATTGAGGTTGATATATAGATGTTGACTATCATCTTGATATTTCAGCTTTTTCGGCACATAGATATCAATACCGCCAAGGGCATCGACTAATTTACCAAATCCGTTCACGTTGAAGCGAATATAGCGATCAATGGGGATATCGCCTAAAACTTGGCTCACGGTTTGGGCGGACAGTGACGCACCACCTGCATAGTTGGCAAAGTTAATCTTGGTGGTTCCTACACCTTGGATATTGACACGACTGTCGCGAGGAATTGAGAGGACGGCAACTTTTTGAGTAGCTGGGTCAAAACGAATGAGCAACATCGCATCACTCATCCCATTGAGGTTGTTATCGACCTCAGCGAGATACTTACCCTTAGGCTTTGACTGGGCATCAGGTAAATCAGAGGTGAGCATGATCGTGCCCAAGACCAAAATATTTACAGGTCGGGTTAGGGTCGGGACACCAGCGATCGCTGAAGTCATGCTATCGGCATTACGGTTAAACACAGCAGCTTCATCTGCTGATAGCTGTCGCTGCTGAAAAGGGCGACTACTTAATACAAATGCTAATCCTGCGCCTAGTCCCCCAGAGATCAGCGCTACAAACAACACTACAAATAGTGTCCACTTGTGACTTAAGAAATTCTTCTTGGCTTTGGGCTTACGTGCCAAATCAGTTTTTTGTCCTAGATTGATGGGATTTGTTGCCACAGGTAGGAAATACTCCTCACGACTGAATATTTGCTTCAGCGATCGCCCAGCCATGAGCAAGGATGGGGCTCAACACACTTTATTAATTATGATCTTTGGCGATCTTTTACGATCTATCTCAGGAATTTTACACAGGGTTCCTAAGACTTTTAGACTAATTTGAATTTAACTTTAGCACTGTATCGTAATTTATCGTTACAAATCACTAAATAGCTTATAGCGCAAAATCTTCAAAATCAAATTATTTTGACGGATGATACTACATTTTTGCAAATATAGAGCAATTCGTAATTGGCTTTAAGATAGAGTCATGAGTCCTTAACCATAGAGGTAACACCATTGAAAGGTCAACCATCTTCCAATAGATCTCTAAAGGTCTTGAGTATGCTGACAGCGATCGCCTTAGCAAGTTGTGCGTCCTCGTTATCAAATAAAGCCTCTGCTCCAGCAAATCTCGCCGCCTTGCCTGAACAAGCTCCCAATGCTGACTCCGCAACACCTGCCAAAGCTGCTATACCGCGTCCGCAACTGATTAAATCGGCTGACATCTCGATACAGGTTAAATCAATCGAAGAAACGACTAAAGCTGTCTCAGATTTGGTCAAACAGCAACAGGGCGACATTTTAGAACTACAGGACTTTCGCACTGGCAGCTATGGCATTGCTCAGTCAGTGTCTCTCAAAGTCAGAATTCCCCAAGAACGTCTTGATTCGGTATTAGAGACGATCGCACAGTTAGGTATTGTCAAGGGGCGATCGCTTAAGGCTGAGGATGTCTCCAATCAATTAGTCGATTTGCAAGCCCGCCTCAAAAATTTGCGCCAAACTGAGTTGCAGTTACAGGAAATTCTCAAGCAAACTGGCTCCGTCGGTGATGTCCTCAAGGTGACGCAAGAGCTTAGCCGTGTACGGGAAATGATCGAGCAAATTGATGCTCAGTTAACCAATTTAAAAAATCAGGTTGCCTATTCCACAATTCAAGTCACTCTTTCCTCTGCGATCGCTACAATTCCACCTCAATCCGATCTTGGTACGCAAATTCAAAACACTTGGAATAGTGCAACTAGTTCCTTAGTAGGTGTCAGTATTGGGTTATTAAAACTAGCAATTTGGTTACTAGTCTATTGTCCCTATTGGTTAATCCCCCTAGCCATTTATCTATTCCTACGCCGTCGCCGCCGTCAACTCCCCCAGATCCAAAAGCCTGACTCTGAAGCAAATTCAGATTAAGTAAGTGATAGGATAATCAAAACCGTGGGGAACAAAGAAAAATGGCGATAAATATTAAACATCTTGATCAAGAAAATGATGTTATTGAAATATTTCCTGCTGGAAGTGACACTATTTTTTTAGAAAATAAGTATATTCGCTTACCTAAAGATCTACTAGCTCTCATCTATCAATGCGTAGTTAAAGGTTCAGTTGGCACGCTATTTAGTACAGGTTTACCTGCCCGTTTAATGAAGGTTGATCAACCAAAATGGCAAAAAGGAAGGGTGGAAATCACAATCGAATTTATTCCAGATGAAACACTTGAAGAAGAAATGCCTCAAGACGAATTGAGTAGTCTTAGAAATTTAAATATTGACTAAATGAAAATATTGATTTTAATCAGTGAATCAATTCTGGGTTATTCGTTGAAATCAATATTTTCATAAAGGATTGATAAGGGAAATTTTAAATCGAGGCTAGCGATGTGAATTAGTGGATCGTTAGTCGCAAAATCTATACTATCGATCGCAATGGATATATATTCCCAAGCTAGATCATCACGTCGTTGGTAGATTTCGATTCTGGGGCGCTCTGGCGTAATCAGGATATAGGTTTTTAATGTATCGAGAAGCATGTAATTTTGCTGCTTGATACCGCGATCGCGTGCTTCGGTAGCAGGAGATAGGACTTCAGCGATCAGACAGGGATATTGCAAAAAATCATGGGCAAAGCGATCGCGTTCATCGCAAGTAACCACCAAGTCTGGATAGTAGTATTTCCCAGATTTAGTCAGCACTTTGGCATCACTGATGGCAACCTTACAACCTTTACCGCGCAAGTGAGGAATCAGTAATGCTGCAAAATTGGCGGCAATTTGACTATGGGGAACAGTTCCTCCCGTCATTGCGATGATTTTCCCATTTTCATATTCATACTTAAGCTCTTGCTCTGATTCCCATTCGAGATATTCAGATGCTGACAAAATCGGAAAATCGGTTAATTGCTCGCTTTGCCGATTAATTTGGGGTTGGGCAATCATACTGTAAGCCTCGCCATCTTCAATTTGTCTGAGCTAATACCAAGACTAAAAATGGCTACACCATTTTCAATCTTGAAAACTCTTACTGGGTTTGTTTTTCACTTCACAAAATTGTTGTTACATACACTTTTGTGAAGTGGTATAGATCCAGAACGATTGGTAATCGCTATAGACTAAAATTAACCTGATTAGTGTATCTTATCGAGATTTTTGAAAGATCTGCAAGTTGGTTATGGAAGTTAGATTTCGAGAATGTGATTGGTTTGACTTATGGATCTGGATAAAATTTAATGAAGCGCCTTCCCAGCAAGAAAAACAACTGCTAGACGAAGTATTTAATTCTTGGTTTTTACTTGGTAAATTGGGCGGCTTCAATGCTTGCAATATGCAGGTTTTGGAATCTGGTGTCGATGTGAGCTACTTTGACTATGACAACCAAGCTGCCGACGACGAGATGATGTCAGTGATGCATAACATGACTGACCTAGAGTACGAAAACGACTGGGCAAGGTGTTGGGTTGACTTAGGAACTGCCGATGCGATCGCGATCGATACCCTAGTTAATGCTTTGCGTCAGTTTGATAAAGAATATGTAGCGATCGAAGAGGTTATTATCGGCGGACAAAACTCTGACTGGTTGGTTGACCCCAAGAGTCTCGATGATGAGGATTATGATCAATAAATAGTTTACAGAAGCGTACCCCCTGAGGGGATACGCTTCTGTAAACTTCTTTGAAATACAAAACTTAGAGGAAATGCAAATGCGCGTCTTACATACAATGGTTCGGGTTGGTAACTTAGAGCGATCGCTAGATTTTTATACGAATGTCCTTGGCATGAAGGAATTGCGTCGCAAAGATTATCCAGATGGACGCTTTACCCTTGCCTTTGTGGGCTATGGCGATGAATCGAGCAATGCCGTCATCGAGTTAACCCATAACTGGGATACCGATGCCTATGAAATTGGTACTGGCTATGGTCATATTGCACTAGGCATGGAAAATATCTATACAGCCTGTGACGCAATTCGTGAAAAAGGTGGCAAAATCACCCGCGAACCTGGACCGATGAAACATGGCACAACTGAGATTGCCTTCGTCGAAGATCCCGATGGTTACAAAATTGAATTAATTCAACTTAAGTAAAATAAGAGGGGGCACAAAGCGCCCCCTCTTATTTTTGGTAGAAATTGTTATAAGCTAAAAAGCTGCACACCAGTAGCCTCGTCATGCGTAGTAGAACCCGATATACCCCCTCTTGGCATACCAAGCGCAAATCATCTTGGTTGCGAAATACCTTGCTCCTTATTTTTATTGGTTTGCCATTGCTATTAATTTTGGCAGAACTGATTGCGCGAGGAGCACTTTTGGCTACAGGTAGTACGAATCAACTTGCTCCGAACAAGACAGTCTCGATCGCCCAATCCTACGCTTTCAAGTTACAGGATGCCAATGGCAATAGCTATCCCGGATTACCAGATTCAGGTCGTCTCCAAGTGCGCCGTAGCCCGCTATTGGGATATGAATTAATTCCTAGCCAAAGTAGTGATTATTGGCAAATTAATGATCAAGGGTTCCGTCAAGATTCTTCCGTACCGATTGAGAAACCTGCTGGTGAGATCCGCGTATTTTTAGTTGGCGGGTCTACTGCTTTTAGCAACATGGCGGATAAAAACCAAAAGGCTCTAGCGTTTAAAGTAGAGAAATTGCTCAACGATCGCGTCCGTGCTCAAAATAGCAGTCCTGAAAAATTTAAGCCGAAGGAAACTCCCTATTTTGCCGATCAAATCGAGGCAATGCGCGCCTTACCTCCACGCATTCGTGATGGTAGCTATCGGGTAATTGCGGCAGCAGTCCCCGGGTATACCTCTGGTAATGAGCTGGCTTTACTTGCTCATAAGGTTAGTGCTTATAGTCCCAATGCCTTAATTATTCTCGATGGCTATGAAGACTTGCGATCGCCTAGCAATCAACCTGCCCATGAGATTGGTAACGTTGATCAAATGTTGCGCGATCCTGTTGCACAATATCGCCAACATCAAAGCCAACAATTTAATAACTGGTTAAATTCGCTGTATTTAGTCAAGGCATGGCAAAAGTGGGTAGTTCCTGCTGATATCGCGACATTTAGTTCCGATTATCAAATTTTTGGTGCAGAACAATTTAGCAAAGATCCCAAAGAGCTACAAAAAAGGATTGATCGCTATGTTTACAATACGCAGCAAATGATCAAATTAGCTGGTGATATTCCTACGCTGATCGTGCTTCAGCCAGAGATTACAGGTAAACAAAAGGCTTTGACTAAAGAAGAAGAGGGCATCATCAAATCCTTGGGGAATGACTATAGCGATCGCGTAACTAATGCCTATAATGTTGCGGAAAAAGCTCTCAGTAGTAAATTTCCTAATACCAAATTCGTTAGTTTCTATCAGCTATTTCAGTCGAATAACCAACAAGCCTTTAGTGATCCCATTCACCTCACTGAGGCAGCTAATGATAAGGTGGCGCAAAAGTTGTATGACAGTATCGAGCAGCTATTTTCAGTACTGCCTGCCTCAAATTCGCTAAATAGTGATATTACTCCCCAACCATCACCTACACCTCAGCCAACACCCACCCCTGAACCACCCAAATCAACATCTGCGCCTGCTAGTCTGTCGGAAACACTTCAGCGAGTGCAAGGACAGTAGCAAAAGTAAAGTTCCTCACCTAGGTGAGGAACTTTACTTTTTAAAAGGTTTTCAGAATGAGAGTCACTGAAGTAAACTATTGAAGTTAGTGAGTTTAATAAATCTTTATGGTAGAACCAATTTTGTCGGGCATTTGCCTCGGTCTTATTTTCATTACCCTTGGTGGACTATTTTTCGCTGCTTATCAGCAATACCGTAGAGTCTAGCAACACAAAGAAAAAGAGGCGCAATGCGCCTCTTTTTCTTTAGGAGTCAGATTCTTCAGGCTGTTCTAGATATCGACAGATTTCATTAATTTTCATCCGATAAATATGTGGCCAGCCACCATTAGTCTCAATGTCGCGTAAGAGATTAAATAGCTCATGCCGACTAATTGGTAATGCAGGTTGAAATAAATCATCCCGAATCCGTTTATGAAGTGATTCTAAGATCCGCAAAATTTGTAAAAGACTCTCGGCATTGCCTTGTTGAGCTTGAGAAATTTGCCAAATGCGATCGCTGAGCGCTTCCAGCTCAGACAAATCAGCAGTTTGCCCCTGTTGTGATTGGTTCTGTGATTGGATTTCTGTTTGTGCCAAGCTAAGTACCCTCGTGCGCGATAATATGGTGATTGGAATTTTACAAATTAAGTCTTTAGTTAGCTAACCTCTATGGCTAGTCTAAAGCACCAACAACTCCTTAACGATCTCAATTTAAAATCCCAAACTTAGATCGTATTTTTTAACAGATTCTAGAATATGCGGTATAAAACGCTGCATATCCGAAGTCTAAAATGTTACCCGTTAAATTAAAAAGAGGTTATTTATGAAATTTCGTAGTTTTACGAAAGCAATTTTTACATTGTGTATCAGTTTATGCATGTTAGTAGCTAGTGGTGTATTTGCTAGCACTACTTTTGCTGCTGTCCCCCCTGGTTTGACCTATGACCAAATTGTAAATACTGGTTTAGCAAACAAATGTGGTGACATTTTGGGTGCTTCTCGCGGTGGTCGTAACTTTATTCCCGTTGGTGCAGGTCAGTCTGTCGAAATTACCGACCTTTGCTTAGAGCCAACCTCCTTCTATGTCAAAGAAGAATCGAACAACAAGCGCAAAAAGCCTGAGTTCGTAGCTAGTAAGTTAATGACTCGCTCTACTTCTAGTCTTGACTTCGTAAAGGCAACTGTTACTGGTAATAGCGATGGTAGCTTGAGCCTAGTAGAAACCGATGGGCTAGATTATCAACCGATCACTGTCAAAATGCCCGGTGGTGAATTGGTAGCGATTTTGTTCACCATCAAGGGTTATAAGGCAACCACAAACCCCGGTGTAAATGGTCTGACTACATCCGTTGACTTTGTTGGTTCAACCGATGTTCCTACCTATCGTGGTTCTGGCTTTATCGATCCTAAGGGTCGTGGTCTAGCGATCGGTTATGACGCTGCTGAAGCTTTACCTGCAAAGCGTAACTCTTTCGATAACCGCAGCGTTAAGGATGACTCGACCTCTAAGGGTACTCTATCCTTGCAAATTGCTAAGTTGAATGCTGATACTGGCGAAATCGCTGGTACTTTCGAGACCGAGCAAACCTCTGACAATGACCTCGGTGGTGTTGAGCCTAAGGAAGTAATCATTCGCGGCGTATTCTACGGCAAAGTTAACGCTTAATTTTTAATCAAATTTAAAAAAAGAGAGTTCCTAATAGGAACTCTCTTTTTTTACGGATTTTACTGCAAATGCTTTTTAAAGAAGTCTAGGGTATAGCCAATTTCTAAGACTTGATTACTGCGCTTGCTGGAGCCATGACCTTCATCGGGGAAGATGACTAGTTGCGAGGGGATTTTTTTCTGTTCGAGGATTTGTTGAATTTGAATCGCTTCACCTACGGGAACACGCGGATCGTTTGCGCCTTGAATGATTAGTAATGGGGCTTTGATGCGATCGCTATAGGTCACAGGAGATAGTTCAATTAAAGCATCCCGATCCTTAACAGGATCGCCATATTCACTAATTCGTAAAATGCGGCGATAGGGAGCAGTGTTATTTAAAAATGTGAGTAAATTGCTAATGCCGACAATAGACACACCTGCATCATAACTACCCGCAAATTTTGACATCCCGATTAGTGCCGAATAGCCGCCATAGCTACCACCGACAATACCGATTTTGGGAGTTATTCCGTTAGCTTGCCAGTTTTTGCGGATATAGATTGATGCGTCTTCGATGTCGGTGATTACCTTAAGGCGATCGCGTCCATTATCAGCATTGAGCCAAGTTTTGCCATAGCCCTCACTACCGCGCACATTCGGCTCAGCAAATACAAAGCCTGCATTCACAAATAACTGGGCATAGCGATTAAAACCTGCGATACTTTGTCCCTCTGGTCCCCCATGAAAATGCACAATTACAGGGCAAGGCTTTTCCAGAGGATTTTGGGGAGTATTTTCACATTGGGGCGATCGATAGACAAACATGGGGATTTTTGTCCCATCTCGCGTTGTGTAGGTTTCTAGCTTAGCAGCCGTAAATTTACTGGTGTCGATTTCGGGGGTGCTAGGCAAGACCCATTGCGTGAGTTTTTTAGTCTGCCAATCGTATACATAGCTAAGTCTCGGGGCTTTAGCAGTTTCTACACCAATGGTGGTGAAGCGACCATTACGGGTAGTGTTGCCTGTATAGATATGATCCGCATTCGCAAATTCAGGCAGATCGATCGCCTCATAGTTATTGGTAGCGATCGCCTTAACCCTTGTGTAACCGCCATCATTAATCGAGTAGAGAATGCGTTGGCGTTGATCATCGATATCAAAGCTAGCAACATCCGCCTTTAGCTCTGGGGTAATGGGCGTAAATTGCTTATTTTTATAACTATAAAGACGACGAAACTCACTAAATTTGGGAGTTAGCACCAAATATTCGCCAGCGTTTACGCCATATTGAATGCCATATTCTTCCTTCTCGTTTTGACCAATGAGAGGGGTAGTGGTTCTCGTTTTGACATCGTATTCGTAATATTCCTGCGATTGGCTACCCGTTGCCTTGGCAAAGAGAAACTTTTCGCGATCGCCTGTTTTCGGATTCACATACACATCGGCAATCCACCAAATCCCATCGCCGCCAGAGATTGGCACTTTCTTTTTGGTTTGCAAATCGTAGCGATAAATTGTATTGGAGTCGGGCTTAACATCATTGGCACTGAAATAGATTGTGCGGGAGTCATTGCCAATATATTGCAGTGAGGTACGCACACCTGCTAGGTGCTGAATGACTTCTAACTCTCCGCCATTGGTCGATTGCAAATATAGTCCGGGGTTTTCCTCGCCTTGGCGATCGCGAGATAGGATCAGGTATTTACCGTCAGGAGTCATCCCTGCGATCGTCGTGGCATCCTGTCCTCCCGTCACTTGCACAGGAAATTTTTGTACGCCATCAAGCCGCCACACCTGTACTGTCCCTGTAATTCCCCAAGTAAAAAACATCCGCTTGCCATCGGGTGTCACCATCCCTAACCCTGGCGATCGCACATCGAGAATGGACTCAATCGGTCGGGTGACACTAGGCGATAGTGCCGTTGGCGCATAGCGTTTCAGAATTGCAGGATCGAGGCTATCTTTACCTAATCCTGAATATTGCGCCTGTATAGGTAAGACAAAAATTGCTAAATTCGTAATAAAGGTAGAGATAATTAAAAATCTCTTTTTCATAATCTAGTATCTAATAAATTTCAGATTTAACAGCTTTTTCATAAAGCTCCACATCTTCTAGGATAAGCGATATAGAGTTTTAGGAGCTAGTGAAGCACTTCAGTGAAGAAGGAGAAACAAACCTTTGTACTTTAGTTAAAAATCACTACGTTGTACTAAATGACATAAAAGAAACTTTTGTCGTAAATTCTAAAACTGTATGTATTTATGTAAATTAAAGGAACTTTTATAAAACATTTATTTCATGAGTACGAATCATATCTATTGCATCTCAAACCTAGGATACAGGGAAATAAAAAGCTATGCATAAACTGTCAATTACTACTGCATTGATTATGGTTTCATCTGTTTTCGGAATTAGTAGTAATGTTCAGGCAGCTACTATATCTGATCTAACAGGCTTTTCAACTAATGGCGGACAATCTGCTGGAATGGAAGTAAAAGTAACTTTTACTGACAACACAACTAGCTCGGCTGTATGGTCAACTTCAGGTATCTCTGGTTCTGCTTCATCTGATGGTTGGACTCTATCTCAATCAGGTAACACATTTAGTTCTCCTTGGTTATTTAGTAATAATTCTACAAAATCAGTTTCTTCTTTATTCATTAACGCAATTACAGGTTCTACTGTTTTTGATCGCATCGCAGTTATTGAGGTGACTCCCGGCTCTGCTGATGGTTGGGAATTTAGCGTAGTTGGTGGAGTAGCTCCTAGTTCTTTTAATTACAGCAATATTGTTAATCTTGTTGGTCAACCCGCTTTAGGAGATCTCTATGCAGCGCTAACTATTAATTGGTCTAGTGGCTTGGCTAATAATAGCTTACTCCGTTTTAGGGCAGACACAGATAGCGCGATCGCCGTTATAGATCCAACAGATCCAAAACCTGTACCTGTACCTACTGCCTTTATCGGAATTGGAGTGGCTGGAGCATTATTGGGTAAAAAAGCAATCAGCCGTAAACAAAAATCTCAATAAATATATATATCAAGCAGTAGCCAGTTACGTTATAGCAATGTAACGCTTGCTTAGAACATAAAAAACAAATAAGTGAAGGCGGCACATGTGCCGCCTTCACTTATTTGTTTTTTGATTTGCCCTAGCTATCTCTTACATTGCTATAGGACATAACAAAAGACCAGAAGAGAGTTGCTTGCTTTGCGCCGCAACTCTCTTCTGGTCTTTTGTTTTTTAATTTACTGGGCTATAAGCATGTTGCAATGAATTAAAAAATAGATAAATTTTTGAAAGTGCGGCTTCGCCATGATTTCAAAAATTTATCTATAATACTGCAAACTTCCAACAGAGTGAATGCAAAAGAAGAGTGAAAATCATCCTCCTTTTGCATATTAATTAATAGTTAATACCTACCCTTGCCCATTTAGATTGCATCCAAAGATAGACAAGAAATAGACCAGATAGAGTTGCTGCGATCGCCCATTTAATAGAGTCTTTCCATAGCGCATTACTAATGCGTCTTTTTACTTCTTCTGATTGAGATTGAGTTTGATTAATAGATGTTGTAATCTCAGTGAGCAATTTTTTCTTGACTTCCTGAGGTTTGGGAATACGTGCTACTAGGGCTTGCTGTTGAGGCGTAATCAATTTCAAAACATCCTTAACTTCACTATCAGTTTTAGCTTTCTCTAAACGTTCTGCGATCGCCTGTAGCGGACTATTTTGTTGAGCAACTTTAGCGATGACCTCACCTTTACGAAGGTTTTGGACACGAAAAGAGTTGACAATATCTAAGGGAACACCCAGCAAGAAAAATATTGCCATTATTAATGCTAGCCAAGAAATAATTTTGGTGGCAAGCTGTTCCCATTTTAGACGTGCGCTATATTCCCCAAAAAATACTAGGGGAAAAGATAAAAGTAAAAGAGGAACTCTTTCAACAATTTGACCATAAGTATTTAGCTCCCAAACTGCATCTGTAAACTTTGCAGGAATTATAATCGTGAAGAAATCTAAAAAGAATAAAGCCAGTAGAAAATAGCCAATACCTCTTAAAGTACTAAATGTTTGTCTTCCCATAGCTGGGACTTGAATATCCTGCATATATACCTCTAGCTTTATTTGAGCGAACTAAATTTTTTATTGGATAAATTTAATCTAGTTGATGGGGAAATTATTTTTCCAGTTTTGATGCCAAGCAATCCATACTTTTTCTAAGGTTTGAGCATTTTTACTCATATAAATTGTCTGGGGATTGACCATATTATTTTTGTCCAGTGGAATTGATAAGGTTGTGAATAAGCAGTGGCTATTAAATAAATCACGAGTCCCCATCAAATAAGCACTGATGTGACGAAAATTCAAGTCAAGAGGACGATGGTAAATAAATTGCTCTTCAGTCACAGTTGTGAATCCACGTGAGTTAATACATGATGATAAATAAAGCCTTTCTTGCTCAAAGAATAAAGCATAATATCCTACTTCTTCTAAATAACCAATTCTTAATTTGTTACTAGGATATTTTAATCCTATGATTTCTAAAGATTTAGGTATTGATATAACTCCATTAATATATAGTGCATCAACTTTTAAATCAGATTGTGTCGATGAACTGTATGAGTATTGTTTAGCGGAGAGTGCACCATTTTGTAAAGCTTGTTGTAGATTATTGCTAGAATTCAACTGCCATTCATTCAGTGATACTTGATTAGGAAATTGGAATTTTGATTTGTTTTTAGTTAAGGGAAGCAATAGTGAAATACTGATAGCGATACTGCTTGCAGTAAAAACAGTCATCAAACAAAATATTTTGATTTTTTTTAGAGATATAAGCCTTAATTTTTTATTCTCATATGTTTGACTTAAATATGTTTGAGTCATAAAGTTTATATACTTATGATGGATTTTATACTTTGTTTTTTACAGCTAAAATTTCTATTTTTGATTCATAGGAATTGTTTAACACTTTATAAGATATGCCACCAATTAGAAAAACAATTATATTTGAAAAAATACCTGCACCTCCGCCTGTATGCCAATAATTAAAGCTATCAATATCACCTCTATTTAAAAGGATTGCAAGTAAAGATAGTCGAATACAGTTGATTAAAACAATTGAAGTGATCGAACTTATATAAATGAAAATTGTTTGTGCTTTACTCGTAGGATAAATACTTAGTAAAACGACAAGAAATGGCAGCATGGTTAATATAGGACCAACACTAGAACAACTCGCCATGACTTCGACTGACCCATTCGCCAAAGATACAACTGCTCCCTGTCTAGTAGTTTGAAATCCTAGATAATGCAGCATGAAATTTAGTAGTTGGGCATCAAGGTTGATAACTGGTTTCAAGAGATGATATAGAGAAGCATAGGGTAATGAAATTAGGGCTGCAATGAGAAGTTCATTCTTATAGGTGATTAACCTTCTAAATCCTGAAGTTATCAGTAAAAGCCCAATACAAGTAATGACAGGAAAGCAGCCGTATAATACATCAATTTTCGACAGATAATATTGACCTAATATATGTCGAAGTACCATCCATAAAATTAAAACTAGACCAATAACTGATGCGGCAATACTTCCGCGAAACTTAAGACTATATTTACGTTTCCATAGAAGGAAACCAATACTAAGCCATCCTAAAGCATCAATCAATGAGGGGATTTTATCTGAGGTGCGCCAAACAAAATAGAGATGCAATGTTGCTAAACAACTAAGAGTTGCAAATATCCAAAAAGAGCGATGGTGGAAAATTCTTTTTAGCTGTTGTAATAGCAATTCCATTGGCTATGCATCTTTAAATCAAATCGGAAATCAAATTGGCGATCGCGAATCTTGCTGATCACGCAGGGTGTGAAAATCTTTGTCAGGATTCCATTGGATGGAACCATCGCGACCTGTCCAAAAAATGCGGACTTTAGATTCATAAAGTTGATTCACCATTTCTTCGCCAACACTAGTTGCCGAAGCGATCGCAATTTTAGGGGCGATCGCGTCCAAAATTTTGCGATCAATTTGTCCACCTGTCCACCAAAGAATATTAGCGGATAATTTTGGGAGTAGGTCTTTTTGAGAGATAAGTACCTGTTGCGCTTTTTGATCAATATTGGCGAGTAGCAACCAAGATAGCTCACCAGTTTTGATTTTGATGATATCGGGAGATTGATTAACTAGTTGCACCTCCACTTGATTATTAATTGTGATAGTTTCCCCTGCCTTGATCGAAGCTAAAGGGGTTTTGGCATTTGCAAGGGCTTGTTGCAGATTTTGATAGGGCTTGGGTGTTACACCGAGGCTGATATCTCGAAACTGGGCGATTGCCATTGAGTTAGAAATTAGAGCATTCCAGCCATCACTGACATCAGGTTGGGTATCCGTAGAAATTGCCCAATCGATGCGATTTACCCCTAGTTTTTGTAATAGTGGCTGCAAGGTGAAAGTGGCAAATTGCTGATCGCCGCTATTAATTAGTACCGTTTGATTTTGATTTCTAATAAACATAATCGGCACGTCATTAAATGCTGGTAATGTCACTTGAAAGCTGGTGGATTGGGCGATCGCATTGGGGACAAATAGGACTACACAGGCAAGTACAAAGGCAATCGTCCAGCGTTGCATTTTGCCAAACCAAGGCAAAAGCCAAATCGCCATAAATAAAGCATAGGCAAGCAACATTTGCCAGAGATGGATTGCACCAACATTTGTACTGGCGTTAGGTAGGGTGTTAATCCATTGAGCAAGGTCAATTGTCCAGTGCAGTAAAGGATAGAGCAACCATGCGATCGCCGCACCAATAGGCACAAAGATAATACCCAATAGTCCACTAATGATGCCGCCATAGGTTGATATGGATACTAGGGGCGTGGTAATGACATTAGCCAGCAGGCTATAGGGGGTGAGTTTACCAAATACCAATAGTTGTAATGGTAATGTCCAGATATAAGCAGCGATCGGGACAGAAAGTAATTCGGCGATCGCAGGTGGTAGCCATTCTAAACGCTCAGAAATCGACCGTGAGGTAGTGAGCAGTCCAAAGGTTGCCAAAAAACTAAACTGAAAGCCTAAATCCCAAATCCAGAGAGGTTGATAGAGTAATAACAATACCGCCGTAATTACTAAACCAATTACGGGACGACTACGGCGTTGGACTACCAAGCCGATCAGGCTGCCAAAGCCCATCACCACGGCACGTAAAATAGACGGACTAGCCCCTGTCAGTAATAAATATCCGCCTAAGCAAAGGCTCCCAATCAAAAATTGCATTTTCAGTGAGCTATTGCGACTGATCGCGATCGCAGCTCCTAGTACTAATGTCACCTGAAAACCTGAAGCTGCTAATACTGCTGCTAATCCCGCTTGGATAAAGGCATCTTTTAAATCACTAGGTAAATCTACTGCTCGACTACCCAAGACTAAGGAGCTAAGTAGCGAACCTTCGGGGACACCTGCCCCCATGACATGGGCGCGGACAATCTTGCTGATAAACCACCATTCTCCAAAACTTGGTGGATCGCCTTGCAAAACTAGCGATCGCCCACTCAAACCCGCAAATACACCTTGACGTGCTAAATAGGATTTAAAATCAAAGGCTCCAAAATTATCGGCACGACTGGGCAAATACAATCTTCCTGAAAGTTCGATCGCTTGTCCTGACCGTAAACCCGTCACCTCAATCAATGGCACAGTGATATATAACTTACCTGACGCTGCCACAAACTTATTTGCTTCATCAGGCTTCACATTTGCGGCATTAGGCTGATTCTCGGTATTTTGCCTAGAATCTTTCACACTTAACTTGCCAGAGGTGTTAATTTCTTTAACTTCTAACAAAAACTTGGCTCTCTCACTACGAGTCAAACTAGGTGCTTCCACCACATTTCCTCGCACGATCACATTAGAGAGAGGTGCATATTTAGAAATGTCATTTGCTTGGGGCTGGGGCGTGCGAAGTTTGACATAGAAACAAGCAAAAATTGCAATCAAGGTTGCTAATAGATATACCCAACGCTTAGGTCCTAATCTCCAGACAGCAGGAACCACCAGCGACAAGCCAAAGCCGATGCCAAATACCGTATAAAAGCCTGTCCAATCTGGCAAAAAGCTAGCATATGCCCCTGCCACAAAAAACAAAGCTAAAACTAAGACAACTTGCGATCTCCTCATTTACTCAATTCAAATTGTCATCATAGTTGTTCCGCAGAGCGCGATCGCTAAATTCTGATGGTGGGCGATCGTTGCTCCAAGCCCACCAAGCCGATTGGCACTCACATTGATAAAATTCTTGCCACTTGCGTTGATGGTTTTCCGTATAAACAGGCGATCGACGGTTAATCCACACAGCCTCAGCTTTACTTGGTGGCTGCCCACATTTAGGACAACAAAAACTATGGGCATGTGTAGCCTTTTCGACCCACTCTGGAGGAATCGGATTGAAAGCTTCCATAAAAATGACAGGTAACGCGCCTACGCGATAGTTGTTTCTAAAGATTCCAAGATCTTGCTTTAAGTTAACGCAAGATTAGCAATAAATGTCCTGCGGTGCTCATTTCAGTACAAATAAATCCATAAAAAATCTATAAACCTATGTCAAAACCTGAGTATGAACAATTTTTGTGCATACTTTACTGCAAGCAATCCCTATGCAGCAATGACGTTTTGGTAGTCCTAAAGAGGATAGGCGGCGCGGCGCGCCGCCTATCCTCTTTAGGACTACTTGGCATTTTCTATTCTGTTGCAGGTATTTTTCATTTTGCCGTAGGCAAAGTGAAATCTCGAAACTTTTATGGGAATTGATGTTTTGTTTTCAAATGAGTACGCACTCATTTGAAAAATGCTGTAGTGAAAGTGCGATCGCCATAAGTAAGGCGCAATTAAATATAAAACCCAAAAGCTGTGGCGCACGCGCAGCGTGCGCCACAGCTTTTGACTCTGGTTTTTAATTATGCCCAGCTACTTATTTGTATTTTTTGGCAGGTCGTGCCGTAAAATTAAGAACCCTGCGCCTTCAAAAATTACTCTGGAGTTTAAGCGCGTTGCGCTATATAGCACTCCTAAATCATTTGTAGATTTTTAGGTTTGTTGAAGCGCACCCATTCGAGGCGTGCTTCAAAAAACCATTTAGGATTTCTATATTGGCGAGAAAAATAGTTTTTGGGGGTTATTGATTAGAGCAAAATTCTATTTTTGTGACATGCTAGAAGACCTTTATACCTATTAGCCAAGTACTAATCAAACATCTATCAACTATTAATAAACATATAACTTAGTAATAACTTTTAGAGATTGTTAAAACCTGTAAGCTCCTGTATATTCATATGGTTGAAGCGATTTAATTGTTTTAAAGAATCAAACAAAAAAGTTATATGACTGTTATATGACTATTTGATTTGATCTTGAATTTAGTCGAAACCAAGCATATAAATCTAATTAGATTTTTAGCTAATTTGAGGAATATGAGTATAAGCTGAGGCTAAAAACAACTGTTGAATGGGGGAGATACGTTTAATTTTTCGGGGTGAATTAAGTAATGCAATTTAACTTTAGCTATTCTCAAGGAGTATCACAAACTCAAATTACTGCATTTGAGTTTGCAGGAAAAATTTGGTCTTCGTACTTGACAGATAACATTACAGTTAATCTTGCTGTTGACCTACAAGCCAGTTTTCCGATCGCTAATGTTATTGCAGGTTCGGTGGCTCGCGCCAATCAAAGCCTATACACAACATTTAATAACGCGCTCAAAGCTGACACTAAATCTAGCATTGACAGCTCGGCAATTGGCTCTAAAGCAAATAGAGGTGGCAACTTTGCGGCTGACCTTCAGGCAGTAAACTACCAAACTGGGGCACTCATCAATAGCACACAGATGGGTAATTACATGGAGTTAAACAGTGCCAATGCCAAAGCCCTGAATCTCAATCCTACTAATGGTGCAAGTGTACTTGATGGCTATATCGTCATGCGCGACCTAACTGGTACGGGTACGTCTTGGGATTACAACTTCGGTCGTACAAGTGGCAGCTCTACAACTACTGTTGACTTTATCGGCGTTGCTCTGCATGAAATCGGTCATATTTTAGGCTTTCAAAGTAGTGTCGATCAACCTTGGATTGATCCGACAGTCAATCGCGATTTATATACTCAAAGCATTGGTAATCGTGCCAATATTGCTACTCCTCTCGATTTGTTCCGTTATTCCTCCCGTGGCGGCAATAGTCAAGTGGATCTATCTCCTGGGGCAAATCCTTTCTTCTCTTTAGATGGTAATACCGTTTTAGGTAATCTACAAACAGGCTCTAATACTGTCTTAGGTGGCAATGGCTTACAGGGTAGCCACTGGACTACGGGTGGCATCATGAATGCAGAGATTAAGAAAGGAACGGTTGCTAAGATTTCTCAATTGGATTTGAATTCCTTTGATGCGATCGGCTGGGATGTGAATCCCCAAGGTGTTAATACGGCAATTAACTACGGTCAGTTATATACACAAGCTCAACAAATTGCTAGCACTAAAACCAAAGGAAGTCTCTCTAGTGCAGTGGGATTGATGCTTGATAGTAGTGATGTTTATCTTCAACTTACAGGAGCCGAAACTTTAGGAACAACTTCTGCAAGGTCAGGTACATGGTGGCAAGAATACTTTGCCCGTACTACTAATTGGTGGCAAACATTTAGTCAAACCCTCTCAGCTCAGTCCGTTTTTGAAACTTTAGATGATGGACTAGATAGCCAAAATCCTTCTCCAAATCAGGATATTTCAAATATAGCTACCAATCCTCTAACTGGTAAAGAAGATGGGAAATCCTTAGTGGGAGAAGAATTGGGTAAATATCAGCTCTCTATGAGCAATATTTCTCAATCTGGCAATTTAGATTTCTTCTCAGTATCTTCCAATTCACAGAATAACGACTCTCTAGTGATCGCTCAGCAAATTTTCAATAATGACTTTGATATTAATGCGATCGCGCCAATCAGCTCGGCTCTTTCTAATATCAGCTTAGGAAATAAAGACAACTTACAAGGGACTTCTAGCACATTAGATAAATTTAATCTAACAGATGACTCAAATTCACTGGCTCCTTGGTGGCTCAGAGAAGTATCTTGGTGGACTGTCCGTTAGTTATTGATAAAAAGATATAGCAATCCTAAATGATTTGTGAAAGCGCACCCCTTCGGTCTGCGCTTCCACAAATCCAAAAATCTACAAATGATTTAGGACTGTATATAACTTACTAATAACTTTTAGGAATAGTTAAAAGATTGAAATCCTGTTATATCTAATTTATTGAATTATTTAGTCAACAGATTTAAAGAATTCAACATAATAATTATGTGATCGTTATATGACTATCTTGTTTGATTGAGATTAGATATCTAAATCTTCTAAATCTAATAATATTTTTAGACAGTTTAAATCTGACTTTATGAAATCAAAGTAAGAAAAAATAGCTTGTGGGGGATATATGTAATTTTTTAGGGTGAACAAGCAATGCAATTTAACTTTAGCTATTCTCAAGGGGTATCACAGACTCAAATGACCGCATTTGAGTTTGCAGGAAAAATTTGGTCTTCGTACTTAACTGATAATGTTACTGTCAATATTGGTGTTGATATTCAATCTGTTTTCCCTAATGACAACATTATTGCTGGTTCGGTTGCTCGTGCCAATGAAAATCAATACTATATTTTTAAACAAGCGCTTGGTTATGATGTCTCATCTAGCATTGACAGTTCGGCGATAAAATCCAATGCTGATATATTTAGTAGCTACTTTAATGCTGACGTTCAGAATATCGATATATTCAATCCGAATAAGCTTGTTGATAGCTCGCAAATTGGAACGATGGTGGAGTTAAATAGTGCGAATGTCAAGGCTCTCAATCTCTATCCCATAAATGGGCAGAGCGTACTAGATGGCTATGTAGTCATGCGCGATTTGACAGGACAAAAGACTACTTGGGATTACAACTTCAGCCGTACAAATACGACACCAAACAATACCATCGACTTTATTGGCGTTGCACTGCATGAAATCGGTCATATATTAGGCTTTCAAAGCAGTGTCGATCAACCTTGGGATGATCCAAGCTCCTATTTGTACTCATCAAAGGCGATGATGCGTCCAGATATTGCTACTCCCCTAGATCTTTTCCGTTATTCCTATCGTAGTGGTAAGTATCAAGTTGATTTATCCCCCGGTTCAAACCCTTTCTTTTCTTTAGATGGAACTAATTCGTTAGGTAGTTTTCAGAAAGGTTCTAATGCCAAACTAGGAGGAAATGGCTTGCAAGCAAGCCATTGGGTTTCGGGTGGAATCATGAATGCCGAGATAAAAAAAGGAGCAGTTGCGGTAGTTTCTCAACAAGACTTGAATGCTTTTAATGTCATTGGTTGGGACATTAACTCTCAAGCTACTAGCGCCCTTAACTATAGTCAGTTATATACCTGATTGACTGACAAAAGTGGTAAGAGAAGTTGCGAGAAAGTATACAGAGATTGAATTTGAGTAAAAAAGAGGCGTATGCTGTTTTTTGAAGAAAAAGGAGCATAGGACAAATGACCCAAAACGCCTCACGTATCTATAATGAACTAATAAAATTCGGGAGTCAATACAGCCAGTGGTCAGATGTGCGCCATTTGGGAGTAATGGCGTGGATGATGGTGGGAATGATCGCCACAGGGAGTGTGAATTTAACGAAGTGGTTAAGCCATATCAACACAAAAGCATTGATCGCCCAAAGCACGCAAAGACAACTATCAAGATGGCTGAACAATCCGCGCATAAATCCAGCTAAGCTATACAGTCCAGTAATCAAAGAGTTAATCGCTAAATGGAAAGAGCCAGAAATATATCTGAGTTTTGATACCAGTCAACTGTGGGAAGAATACAGCATGATCCGATTGTGTGTAGTTCATCAGGGAAGAGCTTTACCGTTATGTTGGCGTGTAATCAAACATCGCAGTAGTAGTGTGGAGATGAGTAGCTATCAAGACATGCTCAAACGCGCATCGAAACTGTTGCCCGTGAATGTCAAAGTAGTTTTATTAGCAGACCGAGCATTTGCTAATCCAGAACTGGTGCGCTATGTGTGGGAATTAAAATGGCAATGTCGGATTCGGATCAAGGGTAATTTCTGGATATATGCCCCAAGCATGGCTGGCAAACAGTCAAACAATTACATCTTCGTCTTGGTGAAGCTAAGTTGATCCACAATGTTAAAGTTCACAAAACTGAGTCCAAGCGTCTTACCGATGTGCATATTGCGGCGGCTTGGGAATCTGGGAGCCGAGAGTATTGGTATATTCTCAGTACTGAACCTACCACACTCCAAACTTTTTGGGAGTATGGTCTGAGATTCGATATTGAGGAGAATTTCTTGGATGATAAATCTAATGGCTTTGATTTAGAATCTTCGCGTTTACGTTCGGCTCCTGCCATTTCTCGCCTTTGTTTTGTGATAGCACTGACCACCTTGTTTTTAACGGCTCAAGGACTGGCGGTTGCTGATTCTGGCTATCGTCGTTTGGTTGATCCTCATTGGTTTCGTGGGCTTAGTTATCTCAAGATTGGCTGGAACTGGATTCACACCGCTATCACTAAAAACTGGGCTTTCTTGCCTTTCTACTCTTTTACTTCTTATCTTGACTCTCACCCTGCTATTGCTTCTCGTCGAAAACATCTTCAGAAATTATTCCGCATTGAGTTCTATGCTTCTACTCTCGACTATGCTTCATAGACTTTTGTCAGTCAATCAGGTTATATACACAAGCTCAACAATCTGCAAATACTAAGACAAAACAAGATATCTCCAGCGCGTTAGGATTGATGCTTGATAGTAGCGATATTTATCTCCCATTCAATACATTTACTCCTTCTACTACTAATGCTAGAACAGGTAGTTGGTGGCAAGAGAGCTTTGCACGTAGTACTAATTGGTGGCAACAGTTTAGCCAAGTCGTTTCAGAGCAGTCCGTTTTTGAAACTTTAGATGATGGACTAGATAGCCAAAATCTTTCTCCAAATCAGGATATTTCAAATATAGCTACCAATCCTCTAACTGGTAAAGAAGATGGAAAATCCTTAGTGGGAGAAGAATTGGGTAAATATCAGCTCTCTATGAGCAATACTTCTCAATCTGGCAATTTAGATTTCTTCTCAGTATCTTCCAATTCACAGAATAACGACTCTCTGGCGATCTCTCAGCAAATTTTTAATAATGACTTTGATATTAATGCGATCGCCCCAATCAGCTCGGCTCTTTCTAATACTGTGAGTTTTGGTAATAAAGACAATTTGCAATTAACTGCTAGCACATCCAACAATTTTAAGTTAGATGACTCTAGATCCTTTGGACTTTGGTGGTTGAGTGAAGGAGCTTTGTGGTCTTTCCACTAGTTGTTTCTCAGGAAGAATAAATAATATGTGGTAATAGGATCAAAATTATGTGTAACAAAAATATTGATACTAATTCACCAGTTAAGAGTCAAATGGATAAATCAAATAATTCAGTTCATTCTAATCTTGATAAGAAATTCTCACATTTACCAGAGTATATGGAGCAAAAGACTATAAATTTGTCCATTGCAGAGTTAATTGATGAGTCTAAATATTTAGTTTATCAAGCTGATCAGTTATTAGCTATTCATAAAAATAGTATCTCAACTTAATATAAAAGATCGATTTAAGTACTCTCTTTAGCAAGATTCTTTAGAGAGATGTTTAGCCATCAAATATGATCTTGCATAATCTAGTGAAATTTATCACTTATATATAACTTTTTACTGCTGACAAAAAATTCAAACGGCTATATGATTCCATTATTGAGTTATTAGATAATACTTAATCTAATAATTATGTGTGGCTAAATTTTTCACAAAATTATTATAATATAGACCGATTTCAAGGGAGGGAAACCCAATTAAATACTTTAGTAAAGATTTAGAGAATTAATCGATTATGTCTGACTTCATCAGTAGTATGACTCCCTGTCAATGTTGCTCTAGAACTTAATTACTTAACTGATTTGAAATTTTACTTGAACTCAAACCTTATACTTTTAGGAGTTAATTATGAAACCTTCATCTATCGGCTTTGTTGTTGCGATCGCTGCTTCTAATTTAAGCGCCATTGCTTTAGCCTTTTCTCAACCGTCTAATATTGCTACTAACTTAGAATCTCAACCTTCTCAAATATCTACACCTTCTAGTTCAAAAATTGCAGGCAGAGATTGTAATGTGAAAAATCCGCTCTGTGGATGGTGGAGTATTATTGAAGACTTTTTGGCGAGTTTATCTTAAAACAAATTTGATAAATATCAAAGGGATATTCAAATAGACTTGAATATCCCTTTGATATTTATAATACTTAGGGACTTGATGAGAAAAAAGGTACCACCGATTTTGTATGGCTTCGACTTCGCTCAACCAACGTTGGTTGAGCGAAGTCGAAGCCGTAGGTACTTTAATTAAAAAAATACTGTAATAACTTTTCTATAACTTGCTAGTATAGACATTAACTCTCGAAATAGAATATAGTAATTTTGTAGTTAATTACTACGAAGTTTTTCTCAATTACACTGGTTTATATATCCATAAAAATGGATATTGAGACAAGTTTTTCTGATTTTTTATCTATGTGCATGGGGTGGGAGAATCAAGACAATTTGTTAACTTGATTCTAAAATTAGTTCCCTTGAAATCAAATTGTAAAACACTTGGGGTTAGCCATGAAAATCTCTTCTTTCTTTTCTGCTTCCGCGATCGCTGCATCTAGCCTAATTACTTTAAGTACTGTGACCTTGGCACTTTCTCAGCCTAAAAATATAGCTTCAAATTTAGAATCTCAGTCTCCTAAGGTATCCGCACAATCTACACAAAAGATTGCGGCGTTATCAGATGAAGAAGACCCATCGGGAAGAGTTTGTACTATTCCTTTTTGTGGATGGTGGTAAAGCATCTTCAAGTTTTAAGTGGATGCAAAACGTTTTATATCAATGCAAAGTTCTGTAATTGTATTAAAACAGTCCATAGGAAAGCGAGAAATAAATACCATTTTCCTGCCATGAGTTACGGCTTCCTTTAATGGGAATTAGCGGAAATCCGTAGTCAAATCTAGCAATTAGGCGATCGCCCATTTGCCAACGTAATCCTAAACCCGTTCCTATTAGCCAAGTGTTGGAGGAAGTATCTGAACTATTTTGGTTCTGCACTGTACCAACATCAATAAAGGGGGCAATCTGCAATAAGCCGCGAATTTCTTGAAAGCTCACAACAGGTAGACGGGCTTCAATGGAAACGTTCATACCGTTATCTCCAACTAGTGCATCTTGGCGATATCCTCGTCCAGTTAGGCTCCCGCCTACACTAAACTGTTCTATCGCAGGCAAGGGACGATCTGCAAATTGTAAGCCACCGCTCACAATTAGTAAGGCATCATCGTCTAGCTGTCTAATATATTGAGCTTGTCCCCGCCAAGCAACAAAACGGCTATCGGGGAAATTGGCGTTGATTGTAGAATTGAGTACCCCACCTAAGCCAAAACTAATCTGCGATCGCAAGGCGAGAATATCCTGACTACTCCTCTGTGTGTAGTCTTGAAAAAAGCGAAAGGTGGTCAGCTTAGTTCTGCCAAAATCGTCAGACCCAGATGAGATTGGAATTGGTAGCTTAAGTAGAGTGGTGAAGCTTTCGCTATGGGAAAGTGTCGCTCCCAGTGCAAATTCTTGGGCAGGTGTTTGCACCAGAGGTTGACGGAAGGTTAGATCATAAACCGTTGAGTTGGAAAATATATCAAGGCTCTTAAATTCTGGAGTGATAATGTTGCTATTGGCATTATTGAAACTCAGGCTGAGAGAGCCATTGTAAGGATTAATAGGAATGGTATAGCTGAGATTATACTGACTACGCCCATCGGTATTACCGTAAATGAGGGCAAGCCGATCGCCTACACCACTGACATTTCGCTCATTGACTTCCACTTGGCGTTGTAATTGACCAACACTTGCGGGAGCGGAATTATCTAGATTTGCCCTTACGCTAAATGATTTTGCTTCAGTAACTTTAATCGCCAATACATTTGTCCCTAATTTCTGTCCAGCCTTTAGTTCGGCTGAGACGGATTCTAATAGAGGATCGATTTGCAGTAGTTGCAAGGCATTAAGTAGGCGATCGCGATTTAATGGTGCTCCAGTTGCCACTTCTAGCCGCGATCTGATATAGCTGGGATCAAGTCGATTAGTACCTGTAATCTGAATATCTTCTAATTTGCCTTCAATTACTTGAATTGTGACTATGCCATTATTTGTTTCTTGGGGAGGGATAAAAGCGCCTGAGGTGATGTAGCCATTACGAATATACAAATCAGCGATCGCAACTCTAGCTTGTAATAGGTCTGCAAATCTAATCGGACGATTTGTAAAAGGCTTCACAGCAGCAGCCAACTCATCGGCAGAAAACACCGTGCTATCGATTACGCGAAACTCTCGGACAACAAAAGTTTTGCTAGGATCGGGCGATTCTAGAGACGGATTAGTTTGTTGGTTATTTGGTTTTAATAGATTGTCAACAGGCGGCAGAAATTGTGGGGGAACTTCTGGGGCGGTAGGTGTCGTTGGTACTAAATCGGATGGCTTCAGCGATTGGGCGAGAATGGGAGTTATGGCAACCCACCAAGCTGATAAGGCGATTGTGCCAAAAACAATAGGTTTCATAACAATAGATATAAAAGGTAACCGCATCTATGAAATATCTCCATTCATATAGCTTGACTTACGTTCACAGAATCAATTCCCCAATAATTTATAACCTTAGGAAATTAAAGAATTAATGATTTTAGTGTGATGATTTGTCTCGCATAGTGAGGCAAATCATCACTTCTTTAATTAAGATGAATCACTGAATCTCAAATTTGGACTTTAAGCGCTGTATCATAGCGACAAAAAGTGACATTTACTAGTAGTTATTTTGTAAGTATGTGAGGAAGACATGAAAACTTTGCAATGGAATCGGCTAAGAGGTGCGATCGCCGCCTTTGTCTTTGCTAGTAGCCCTGCTGTTTTTATTCCTCAGTCAACATTTGCTCAAATTACGCCAGATGCCACATTACCAAATCCTTCCGTGGTCACAGGCAATCCCTTGTTTACAATTACAGGAGGGACAACGGCTAACAATAATTTATTTCATAGCTTTAGCCAGTTTTCTGTCCCTACTGGGTCTACTGCCTTTTTCAACAATGCTCTCTCTATCCAAAATATTCTCGTTCGGGTAACTGGGAGTTCTATTTCCAATATCGATGGAACTATTCAAGCTAGTGGCTCTGCTAACTTATTTTTGCTTAATCCCAATGGAATTATTTTTGGTCAAAATGCCAGCTTAAATATTGGGGGATCATTCTTAGGGACTACAGCAAATAGTGTGCGGTTTCTTGATGGTACTGAATTTAGAGCCAATGCTAGTACACAAATTACTTCGCCCCTGCTGCTCGTCAGCGTGCCCTCAGGGCTGCAATTCTCAGGATTAACGAATGGCGCGATCACTGCACAGGGCAATGGCAATGGCTTAGATTTTGCTCCTCCTACCTTTTTAGAGATTTTGCGCTCTGGCAATCCATCTTTAAATGTGTCGAGTGGTCGTACTTTGGCGATTGTTGGTGGAGATGTAACGTTGACAGGTGCGAATTTGACTGCTGATAGTGGACGCATCGAACTGGGGAGTGTGCAGGGCAATGGGTTTGTAGGAATTACTCAAACTGCTAGTGGCTGGCTATTGAACTACGACAATGCACCAAACCTTGGAAATATTCGCCTAGAACAAGCGGCGATGGCGGATACGAGTGGTAATGCTGGGGGTAGCATTCAGGTACAGGGCAGACAAGTAACTTTGAATGATGGCTCCGTGCTTCTATCATCTACCTTAGGTAGTGGAAATGGCGGTGAAATATTTGTCCGTGCGATCGAACTTCTCGCGGCAACAGGAGAATCCACGGTTCCTTTTCCCGGTGGGATATTTACGGATACAGGGTCGAGTTCTACAGGCAATGGCAGCAATATCACAATCGCTACCAACAGGTTAGAGTTAACAAATGGGGCGCAGATTTCGGCTGGGGTACTAGGAACTGGTAATGCAGGCAATATCAAAATTAATGCTAATGATATTTCCCTATCTGGGATATCCAATTCAAATTTTTATGTTAGCGGTGTGTTTTCTCAAGTTCTTGATACAGGTGTGACAGGAAATAGTGGCGACATCCAAATCAATACTAATAATTTGCAAATCTCTAACGGTGCTCAACTGACAAATCTTACCTTTGGGATAGGTAATACAGGCAAAATTGACATTGCCGCCAAAAATATTAATCTCATCGGGACATCAACTAAGCCAACAGGAATTGCCAATGCCGTCCAGTTTGGTGCTACAGGAAATGGCAATATTCTAAATATTGCAACGGATAATTTATCAATCTTGAATGGGGCGCAGATTTCAGTTGGTACTGCTGGTAGTGGCAATGCAGGTCTATTATTGGTCACTGCTAAGACGATTGATATTGCGGGACAGGTAACTCGCGGACGTAGTGGCTTATTTGCTAACGCCATCTTTGACACTGGCAATGGAGGCAATATTGTCGTCAATAGCGATCGCCTTAGTGTTCGTGATGGAGGCATTATCAGTGCCAGTAACTTTCCTAGTGTTGCTGGTGCTCCTGCGGGAACTGGGTTAGTGGGGAATATCACCATTAATACACCATCAATTCTGCTTGATAATGGGCGCATCAATATTGATTCCGCAGGTGGCAATCGTGGCAATATCAACTTGAATTCGCAACTTATCGTTCTACGCAATGGCAGTCTCATTTCTACTAACGCCTTGGGATCTGCGATCGGCGGTAACATTGCGATTAATACTAATTTTCTGGTTGCCGTGCCTACGGAAAACAGCGATATCACTGCAAATGCTGCCAATAGTTTTGGAGGACAGATTATTATCACTGCCCAAGGTGTGATTGGATTTCAGACAAGTAATGTCCTAACACCACTAAGTGATATTACGGCGACTTCGGCTCTAGGTTCGCAATTTAATGGCACTGTGGAAATTCTCTCACCTGAGAATAATTTGAGTCGAGGCTTAGTTAAGCTGCCTACTGACCTAACATCCGACAAGCAAATTGCGGCATCCTGTGAAAGGTTTCGAGGTAATGAATTTATTGTGACTGGACGTGGAGGTGTTCCTAATGATGCGACGCAACCTCTAGCTAGTAATTCCATTTGGCGAGATTTGCGATGGTCAAGGCTACAAGCTCATCAATCATCTAACATTACGAAAACAGCGAATATTCCTTCAGAAAGTCCTGCTGTTAATTCACCGTCAATCTCCAATGCCGTCGCTCCCTTTCCACAAATCGAGGCTCAGGGATGGGAAAGCGATCGCAACGGACATTTAAAGCTGCTAGCAAGTGCGACAACATCATCAATTCCCGCTTGGCGGCTCCCTGTTGTATGTCCCACCAAATAAAGCTCAAGGATAGCCATTCTCACAATCATTTCTCAAATTTTTCCATCAAACAATCTATCTAAAAGTTTATGAAACCGACGATCGCTACTTCTCAAAATCTCTGGCGGAGAATAAGAAAAAAATATAAGCTAGGTTTGGGCTTGCTTGCGGCGATCGCAGTTTGCTTAGTAATCGCCATCGGGCAACCTGCGATCGCTACAAATCAGCAGCGTCAGGATAATCCAGCAAAAGTGATGATAGCTCCATTAGCCCAGTCTGCTGACACATTAATGGAGGATGGCAATCGCTTCTATGCTGAAGGTCAACTGGTGCAGGCGGTGGCAGCATGGAAAGAGGCGCTCCAAATCTATCGAGATCGCCAACGTACCGATTCCAGTTCCCAAAATCAGTTAAATGAAGTTGCTTGTCTTAGCTATCTCTCGATTGCGTATCAGGATTTAGGATCATGGCAAGAAGCGGAAATAGCGATCGCCCAAAGTTTAGATTTACTCAACAAGCAGTCATCAACTACAAAAGATGGCATAGAGCTAGCGGCAAGGATTAGTAACAATAAAGGTAGCTTGCAACTTGCTAAGGGGCAGCCCCAAGCGGCTCTCGAAAGTTGGAAGATGGCTGTAGAGCAATATACTCAAATTGGTGATGAGATTGGTCAATTAGGTAGCCTCACCAATCAGGCTCAAGCCCTGCAAGCTTTAGGTTTATTTCGTCAAGCAAGTGAACAGTTAGAGGCGATCGCCCTGCGCCTGCAAAAACAACCTGACTCCATCCTCAAAGCGGTTGTATTGCGTAGCTTAGGCACAACTTTGCAGACCCTTGGGGATCTGCCGCAGTCGCAAAAGATTTTGGAAAAGAGTTTAGAAATCTCTCAGCAGCTCAATAACTCTTTAGAAAGTAGTTCTACTCTGCTCAACTTAGGCAATAATTTCCGACTAACTAAAGATTATGAATCGGCATTAAAAAACTATGAACAAGCGGCAAAGCTGGCTCCTAGTAATATCTTGCGACTAGAAGCTCAAGCAGTACAGATCAGTCTGCTCATCGAAAGCGATCGCCTTGCCGAAGTACAAACTTTGTGGCAACAGATCGAGCCGCAACTCGTGAATCTTCAACCTAGTCGGCGCAGCATTTATCTACGGGTCAATCTTGCCGATAGTTTAATTAAATTAACCAAATTGGTTCAAAACAATACTCAAACTCCACAATTTATTAGTTCATCCAAAATTGCGGATTCTCTAACCATTGCGATCCGTCAAGCACAGGAATTACAAGATCGCCGATCCGAATCCTTTGCGATCGGTCAGCTAGGTATACTTTATGAACAAAATCGCCAATTAGCTGATGCGAATAAGCTTGCCCAACGTGCATTGGTACTAGCTCAAGAGTCAAATGCCGATGATCTCATTTATCGTTGGCAATGGCTTTCGGGCAGGGTCTTAAAGCAACAGGGTGAATACGATCGCGCGATCGCCTCCTATGTGCAAGCTGTACAGAGTATCCAAACCCTAAGGCGAGAACTGATCACCACAGCCCCAGAAGTTCAGTTTGCCTTTCGCGATCGCATCGAACCGATCTATCGCGAACTCGTTTCTTTACTATTACGCAGCGAACATCCAACCCAAGAGAATCTCAAACAAGCTCGTCAGACACTAGAATCCTTGCAAGTTGTGGAATTGGAAAATTACTTTCGAGCAGCTTGCTTGAATGTTATACCTCAGCAGATCGATGCCATTGACTTGAGTTCCGCAGTTCTATATTCCACGGTTTTGAGCGATCGCTTAGCGATTATTACCTCTTTTCCGAATGCCCCATTGAGGTATCACGCCATAGAAGTATCTCAGGCAGACTTAGAAAAAACTGCCAACGAATATCTCCAATCCCTTAACCCCGCATTTTCGGATCGCGAACGTTTAAAGGTTTCTCAAAAACTTTACGATTGGATTATTCGTCCTGTGGAGCCAGTCCTAGTAGAGAAGCAAATCAAAAATCTGGTCTTCGTGCTCGATAGCTCCTTGCGAAATCTGCCGATGGCAGCCCTGCATGATGGCAAACAATATGCGATCGAGAAATATCGTATGGCTTTAACTCCGGGCTTACAATTGTTGGGAGCAAAGCCTTTAGATCGTAATCAACTGAGTGTCTGGTTAGGTGGCTTGACTGAAAGTCGCCAAGGCTTTGTCGGTCTTGAAGGAGTCAAGTTAGAAGCCGCACAAATTGCTCTCAAAATTCCGACGAAAACAGAGCTAGATGTTAATTTCACTAAATCGAAGATCCAACAAGGGCTAACCAAGCAAGATACCTCCATCGTACATTTGGCAACACATGGTCAATTCAGCTCCAATCCAGACTCAACATTTATATTGGCTTGGGATGATCGCTTAACCATTCCTGATTTCTATAACTTTTTGCGCGATCGCACCAACAATCGGAGCCATCCCTTAGAACTGCTCATTCTCAGTGCTTGTAAAACTGCCGAAGGTGATGCCAATGCGACTTTAGGACTAGCAGGATTAGCTTTGCGATCGGGTGCAAGGAGTACTATTGGCAGCCTATGGGCTGTGAATGATCTTTCAACCAGTATGTTAATGTCCAACTTTTATGACATTCTCCTCAAACAAGCAAATATCTCCAGAGCTGAAGCATTACAAGAAGCACAAATCTCTATCCTCAAAGATCGTCAATACCAACATCCCTACTATTGGGCAGCTTTTGTATTAATTGGTAGTTGGCTATAGCAATCCTACAGCAATTTTCGATCAAACGAACCCCAAGATATTTTCTAAAAAGCTTGCTTCGCAAGCTTTTTAGAAAATATCTTGGTTTGGCTTTGAGCGCAAAGCGCTGTAAATGAGATGTGAGTGGCTTCGACTTCGCTCAGCCAAACCATACGATGGCTGAGCGAAGTCGAAGCCAATGATTCTTAAAACTGATTTAGGACTGTTATATAGCAATCCTAAATGGTTTGTGGAAGCGCACCCCTTCGGGATGCGCTTCCACAAACTCAAAAATCTACAAATGATTTAGGACTGCTATATAAATAAAATAATTCTGATTTGCAATATATTTTTCCGACAATTTCATTCCTATCATGGACTAGGATGGCTATGCAAAGATAATGACGCTATTAATATGAGAAAATAGTGATAGCTGGCATCATTTAGGAGTTATTTATAAAACATTTTAAAGATTTAATTAGGAATTTCCTTGACAAAAACTGCTGTGTGTAAATATATAAACAAATTGGGTAAGATGATCTTCTGTATTTCCTGCAATGAGTCAGAAATACTATTAGATTTGGGATTAAAGAAATATTCAATATAACCAAACTATACTTTTTGTATAACTTTACGATGTATCCAATCTATTTTAAATAGCTATAATTGTATTTATAAAAGGCGAATGTAATTTTTAATTAATTTAAACGCTAAAGCCTCATAAATTATTCAATCATTTTTCGCGTTTCGTTCGTTAGGCAAACTATTGAAAATGATTTATGATGCTTAGACCATGTTGAATAAACAATTTCCAGAAGCCTTTTAAGAAGCTAGTAAAAATACAAGACTTTAGAGCTAGTGAAAGTTCTTAAATAGCTAAAAATCTTAATCTTTAGATTGATATTAAAGCTAAAAATATAATTTTGAATACGTTACATCTGTCTTATGAACCATAAAATATGTCTGACATGCCTCACACTTGTTTTACTACCACTTTCGGTAGTCTCAATCCCTAACTTAGACCCGAATAGTTTCGCCAGACCTACATCAGAGAGCATTTCTTTTAAGCCACCTAAGCAAGGTACACCTAAAACAACAACTGGTGCTGCCACTCGTGACGGGAAAACCTGTTTAAATGATCTCTCAAAATCCGATGTCCAAACTGGAGCGATCTTGCCACAGTCAAGTTTTGGCTTAACAGTCTCTAGCCATCCCGAATTCCTGATATATAAAGCGCAAACTTCAGCTAAGCAAATGCTATTTAGCTTAAAAAGTGATGATGGTGAGCTAGTTTATCAAACCTTCTTACCTTTTCCATCAGATACAGGAATTGTGGCTATTAAAATGCCTAGTGATGCACCAGAATTAGTTGCAAATAAAACATATAAGTGGACAATGGTAGTTATCTGTGGAAAATCTCTCAGACCAGATAGCCCTGCCATTGAAGGCTGGATTCAACGGACTACTAAATCACCAACTCTTGCTTCTAAGCTGCAATCATCTTCACCTCTGGAGAAAGTTGCCTTATATGGCGAAAATGGTATTTGGTATGACATGGTCAGTGATCTCAATAGATTGCGTCGAGAGAAATCTCCTGATACCCAAGTAATAACGAAAGCTTGGGAAAAATTGCTAAAAGATCAAGGACTTCAATCAGTTGAACCTATTGCGCGTCTTAAATAAGTTTGTCAGTGCTGCTAATAGATTTAGAAGTAGTATATTTGCACTAGCTATACTGATCGCCATCATTATCTTTACAGCACAGACAACGGGCATATTTGAATTACTAGAATCTAATTTATTAGATAAATTCTTTCAAATTCGCGCTTCTGAGGGAATGGAAGCGCGAATTGTTATGATTACCTTTGATGATGTGGATATTTCTAAAATTGGGAAATGGCCATTTTCTGATGCGGTAGTAGCAAAGATGATTACTAAGGTGCGGAATGGCAAACCTAGGGTCATTGGATTGGATGTATACCGTAATATACCTGTAGATTCAGGCTTTGAGGAGCTAAAAAGTGTTTTGCAATCTACTCCAAATCTGATTGTTGCCGAAAAAATTGTTCAACCCAGTGTGTCGCCACCTAATTACATTAGTTACGATCAGCAAGTTGGGTTTGTGGATGTGATGGTTGATGAGGATGGGATAGTAAGACGGGGCTTGCTATCAGTGGAAAAGGACGGCGGGGAAATAGTTTACAGTTTTGCAATCAAGATCGCCTTGCAATATCTACGGGCTGAAAATATATCCCCTCAGATTAGTACAGGTAGCGATCGCGCAGTTACTCTTGGTAAAGCCAAAATCTTACCTTACCAATCGGGGTATGAATTTACTGATGATGGCGGCTATCAAACTCTGATGAATTATCGTTGTCGGACGGATTGTTTTCAGTCAATTTCGATGACCGATGTTTTAGCTGGTAAATATCCTCAAAATTTGTTTGAAAATCGCATCGTTTTGATTGGTTCTACTGCTGAAAGTCTACGCGACTTCTTTCTCTCACCCTATGGCAAGATTCCTGGGGTTTATATTCATGCCAACTTGATATCGCAAATTGTGAATGGAGCAATTAATGGACGACCATTCTTGCAAACTAGCCCCAAATGGATAGAAGGCATACTAGTACTCTTGAGTTCTTTCGTAGGTGTTAATGGGATTTCCAGCTTTCTGCGACTAGGTAGTCTGGGTAAAAGCCAATTCATTATTGGGATCATCACTTTTCTTTCAATATCAGTTTTTGGACTGTTAGTAATTAGCTACCTATCCTTTTTACTGAGCCTATGGCTGCCCATAGTTCCCACTGTCTTCTCCTTTCTATTCAGTAGCGTTATTTCCATCATTTATTTAAGTGAAAAATTTCGCTATGCCTCAAATATCGATGAACTCACCCAAATTGCTAATCGTCGCTATTTCGATCGCTTTCTCCATAAAAACTTCAATACCAAAAAAGATTTGTCGGTAATTCTCTGTGATATCGACCATTTCAAGCTTTACAACGATAGCTATGGACACCAATCGGGGGATTTGTGCTTAAAACAGGTTGCTAGTGCTATTGCTAAATCGGTGCGAAGTGGTGAGTTAGCGGGAAGATATGGGGGGGAAGAGTTTGCTGTTGTGCTTCCTGATGCTGATTTTGAGGCAGCCTTATCTGTTGCTGAGAGAATTGTCATGAATGTGCGGTCATTAAATATTCCTCACAAAAGCTCGAAGACCAGTAACATTGTGACCTTGAGCTGTGGAATTGCAACAATGACCGTTGAAGATGGTTCTAGCTTAGATTTGTTGATCAGGGCTGATCGGGCACTCTATAAAGCGAAAGAACTGGGACGCGATCGCGCTGTCGGATCTGACCAAGTTTAGTTACAGCGCTTTGTGCTCAAAACCAAACCAAGATATTTTTTGAAAGGCTTGCTTCGCAAGCCTTTCAAAAAATATCTTGTGGTTCGTTTGATCGAAAATTGCTGTAAGGCATCATCCATCGAGAGAGTTTGTGCTTTTGGGGGCAAACTCTCTCGATGGATATACACTTATTTTCTAATATTAAAATGTGTAAATATTCGGGTTAAGATGTAAAGGTTTGTTACAAGTTTTAGCAGTCCTTCCATCGTTAGTGAGCCGTGTCAGCTTTATCTTCTGAACCCAATTATCGCTGGAGTCGTGACAACTACTCTGAACTCGCCCGCACCATAGACATCTGGCGCACTGTTCTTACCTTTTCTTGGATGATCTGGATTGACGGTAAAAAATGGAGCTATGTCGGGGGCAAGACTGAAGCCAAGGTTAAAAAACGCACTCGTCAACGGGCGATCTGGCTACGCGAATCAATGCTGCAACTTGGTCCCACATTTATTAAAGTTGGGCAATTGCTTTCTACCCGTGCTGATATTTTGCCAACGGAGTCTGTCGAGGAACTATCAAAGTTACAGGATAAGGTTCCTGCCTTTACTGCTGAAAAAGCCAAGCAAATTATTGAGTCAGACTTAGGTAAACCAGTCGAGCAAATGTTTGCTTACTTTGATCCCATTCCCCTCGCCGCCGCAAGCCTAGGACAAGTACATAAGGCGCAATTGCATTCGGGTGAAGAAATCGTTGTCAAGGTACAACGTCCGGGATTATTAAAATTATTTGCGATCGATTTAGGGATTCTCAAAAAAATTGCGGAATATTTCCAAAATCATCCTAAATATGGTCGGGGGCGTGATTGGGTTGGTATCTATGAAGAGTGTCGCAAAATTCTCTACGAGGAAGCTGATTATCTCAATGAAGGTCGTAATGCTGACACCTTTCGCCGCAATTTTCGAGGCGATCGCCGCATTATGGTTCCCCGCGTTTATTGGCGCTATGCCTCTAGACGAGTGCTCACGCTGGAATATATGCCGGGGATCAAGGTGAGTAACTACGATGCTCTCGAAGCCGCAGGGATCGATCGCAAAATCATCGCTCGGATTGGCGCGGAATCATATCTTGAACAATTGCTCAATCATGGCTTTTTCCATGCTGATCCCCATCCTGGGAATTTAGCAGTCACTGGTAAAGGAGAGTTGATTTTCTATGATTTCGGGATGATGGGGCAAATCCAAACGATTACTCGTGACAAGTTGCTCCGCACATTCTTCGGGATCGCCCAAAAAGATGCGGAGGCAGTAGTGAACTCGCTGATCGATCTAGGAGCCTTAGAAGTTAAGGGTGATATTGGACCAATTCGGCGATCGGTGCAGTATATGCTCGACAACTTTATGGGGCAACCTATGGATAAGCAATCCGTAGCTGCTATTAGTGATGATTTGTACGATATTGCTTATGACCAACCATTTCGTTTCCCTGCTACCTTTACCTTTGTGATGAGAGCGCTCTCAACCCTTGAAGGTCTAGGTAAAGGACTCGATCCTAGTTTTAACTTTATGGAAGTCGCAAAACCCTACGCAACAAATCTTATGGAAAATGGTAGTGCTAAGGAATCAGGTAATTTATCCACCGCTTTTTTCGGTGAACTAGGCAGACAGGCAGCACAGGTAAGTAATACCGCGATCGCTTTACCTCGACGCATTGATGACACCCTTGCTAAGCTTGATCGTGGTGATATTCGCGTCAGAATTAAATCTCAAGAAACCGATCGCCTCCTGCGTCGCCTTAGTAATGTAGGTATTGGTGCAATTTATGCACTCTTGGGAGCAACTTGTTTACTATGTGCCACCCTTTTATTGGTCAATGGCTGGTTTGTTCCCGCGATTGTGGCAACACTCTTTGCCATAGTTTTTGTATTAGTTTTATTACGATTACTATCGCGAATTGATCGTCCTGAACGATGATTTCCTTATAAATCAAATTTAGTATTTGCAATACTTTAAGCATTGCAAATACTAAATTTGATTTTGATGATAGTTTATGAATATTACTGTAGTTTTTGCCTGTGAAGGTTAAACTAAAGATTGCGGTAGAAGAACTGGTCAATTAAATACGTCGAGTCGAACCACCTAACATGAAGCGTCTATTTGCGGGAGCAACCGATACGGGCTGTGTGAGATCAGCCAACCAAGATTCTTACTATATCGATCCAGATGGGCGATTTTTTGTAGTTGCCGATGGCATGGGAGGACACGCAGGGGGGGAAGTAGCAAGTAAGATTGCTGTAGATTCCATTCGAGCTTGTCTAGAATCTCTCTGGGATGCTGAGACAGATCCCCAAAAGCTGATGCAGGATGCGATCGACAAGGCAAATCAAGCCATTATTAATGATCAAATGGCTAATCCTGTGCGATCGGATATGGGGACAACGGTTGTTTTACTCCTCTTTCGCGATGATCAGCCTTGGTTTTGTCATATTGGTGACTCGCGCTTGTATCGCTTACGTGGTGCAAAGCTGGAACAAATTAGCGATGACCATACATGGATTGCGCGTGCGATTCAAACGGGGGTGGTAAATGCTGATGATGCCAAAAGCCACCCTTGGCGACATATGCTCTTGCAATGCTTGGGACGTGAAGATCTCAAATCGATTACTGCCCGTGAAATTGAGTGGCAACCAGGCGATCGCTTTTTGATTTGTAGTGATGGCTTGACCGAGGAACTGAGCGACGATCGCATTACCCATCAACTCAAAAGCATTCGTAATTGTCAGCAAGCTGCTGAAGCCTTGATTGATTCAGCCAAGACACGCGGCGGACGTGACAACATTACTGTAGTAATTGTTTCTAACGAATTAAATCCAAATTCATAAAATTCATAATAGGTAGAGGTTTCGCTTTGCGTCGCCTCTATTTGTCTAGTTATCTAGAAACCTATGAATAGTCTGCGGAGAATTAGCTTTTTAATTTTGTTAACCCTATCAGTAGTAGCGCTGATAGGGCTTTCGGATGTGAGTTTTTTCGCTAATTCCGAGGCAAAATCTACCCTAGCCGAGGAGGCTTGGGGACAGGCAGGCTCGATCGCTTATCAAGCGGCGGCAAGAACGATGCGCTCTAAAAATGGTGAAGGCAAACCTTTAGATAATGTACAAAAACGTTATCTACGTCGGTACTTCATTGATTATCTTGATCGGGTGACAGTAATTTATGACGCGCAAATGATGGATCGCTGGATCTTAGGCAATGTTGCAGTTCATTTTGGCAAAGTAGAGACGATCGCCCAAACCTATTGCGATCGCATTTATTTACGCGATCCCTATCAACCCGAAGATCTAAAACAATTAGGAATCATTGCCCATGAAATGGTACATGTGCGCCAATGCGCTCAGAATGGTGGCTTAGATCAATTCGGCTATCAATATTTTGTGGAATATAAACGCGCTAAGCAAAAGTACGAAAATAATCTCATGGAGCGCGAAGCCTATGATTTACAAAGTCGCTTTGTCAAAACCAACCAATAAAGTGTTTTGAAAGCGTGGCTTTGCCGCGCTTTCAAAAATCTCTCTGTGATTCAAGTCGGAGCAAAGCGCTGTAACGTTAAAATTAGTAACGTTACCTTATGTCTTCGCTGTTTTGTATACTCGACCTCTCGCTAATCTCATCGAACAATTGCAGCGTCTCCCCGGAGTGGGGGCAAAAACTGCTCAACGCTTATCCCTTCATATCATCAAGCGTCCCACTGAAGAGATCGAAGCCCTTGCTCAAGCATTAATTCAAGCCAAGCAACAGGTGGGTAGTTGCACCGTATGTGGACATTTATCGGCGGAACCCATCTGCGAGATTTGCGCCCATCCTAGTCGCGATAATTCGATTATTTGTGTAGTCGCTGATTCCCGTGACCTCATTGCTCTAGAGAAAACTCGCGAATATCGAGGTAAATACCATGTGCTCGGTGGTCTCATTTCACCAATGGATGGCATTAGTCCCGATCAACTCAATATCCAAAGCCTTGTCCGTCGCGTTAGTGGCAATAAAGTCACTGAGGTAATTATGGCGATCGCGCCTAGTGTCGAAGGAGAAACCACTACTTTATATGTCGGTGGCTTATTAAAACCATTTACAAAAGTTACGCGAATTGCCTTTGGTATTCCTATGGGCGGTGATTTAGAATATGCAGATGAGGTAACACTCGCCAAAGCGATCGAGGGCAGACGTGAACTAGATTTTTGATAGCTACACCCTTCGGGTGTAGCTATCAAAAATCTAGAAATATCTTGTTGCATATTGTTCCATCATGCAGATAATATTTTGCTGGTTTGCAACACAAGAATGATGATGATTAACCCATTCCATAGTAGAAGTTCTATGACAGCCTTATCTGGGTTAATTGGGTCTGGGTGCATGATCTTTGGTTTGCCATGCTTACCCCCAATCATTGCCAGTGCATCTACAAGAGAGCCACAGGCGATCTTAGTATTAGGCGGTTCTCCTACCCGCGAAAAGTTTGCTGCTCAATTTGCTTTACAACATCCTAAATTGCCAATCTTTGTATCATCAGGCAGTCCAGAGGAATATGCTCAGTATGTGTTTGATAGCGCAGGGGTAGATCGTAGTCGTATCCATTTGGATTATCGGGCTGTGGATACTGTTTCTAACTTTACGATTATGGTATCGGAGCTTCAGAAACGTAATATTACGGATGTATATGTGATTACATCGGATTTTCATATGCCCCGTGCTCTAGTGATTGGCAAAATTGTGTTAGGTAGTCGCGGTATTGAAATGTACCCCGTCACCATTCCCTCAACGATTAAGTCAGAAAACCCTACAAAATCGTTGCGCGATGGATTGCGATCAGTGTTTTGGCTAGTTACAGGTTCATAAACAAGAAGCCAGACCTGAGGTCTGGCTTCTTGTTTGGGGAAATGCTCCAAATTTCTAGACAATTTTAAAAAAACTATTGCTTGAAAATCCTAAATAGTGTTATCTTAATCAAGCGCTAAAAAAAGCGCCGAGCCGGGATAGCTCAGTTGGTAGAGCAGTGGACTGAAAATCCACGTGTCACGAGTTCAAATCTCGTTCCTGGCATAGTTATAAAAAGAGTTCGCTTCGCGAACTCTTTTTTGTTATGAGCTATTTGTTGATTTTTCGAGAACTAAGTAAAGTCAGTTCTGGTTAATCTTTTAAGTTTTATAAGCCCATAATCGAAAGACTTGCGAAGTAAGTCTTTCGATTATGGGCGTTGAGAGAGGGTTTGCTACGCAAACCCTCTCTCAACGCCTTTTTAAATTATGCTGAACTCGCATTACATAAAATCGCAATAAATTTTTTGAAAGTGTTACTTTGTAACACTTTCAAAAAATTTATTGGTTCTGGTTTCAGCGCAAAGCACTGTAATTGTTATAAGATGCCAAAAGCGAAGTCATCACGTAATTGATTGGAGATATAGCCTTGAAAGGAATTTTGATTAGCTTTGGCATTATGGCAGTCGCTGTATTGGTCATTGTATTTGCCCAAATTACGGGCGCACAGACCGCAGTTGCTAGTGTGTCTACAGGTGTACCCTCCACAGGCGTACCAAATCAAACAGAAGTAAAAATAGCAGAAGCACCTTTAATTAATATGAGTGATTCCGAAATCAAAGAAACTGGCACTGGGCTTAAATATCAAGTAATCACTGCTGGTACAGGTGCAACACCTAAGAAGGGCGATACCGTCGTTGTGCATTACACAGGTACTCTCGAAGATGGAACTAAGTTCGATAGTTCCCGCGATCGCAATAGTCCTTTTTCCTTTAAGCTTGGCGTTGGTCAGGTAATTAAGGGCTGGGATGAAGGTTTGGCAGATATGCGCGTTGGCGATCGCCGTACCTTGATTATTCCTCCAGACCTTGGTTATGGCGCTCGTGGCGCAGGTGGAGTTATTCCTCCTAATGCCACCTTGATTTTTGATGTGGAACTACTACGTATTTCATAATCAAAAAAGCACCACCTAAAGGTGGTGCTTTTTTGATTATTGCAGGGATTTATGCTGCAAATTTCGAGTAAGAGAGCAAAAAACTGAGATTGAGAAACGGTATAAACTTTATCTAAATGTAAAGTCCGGGAAATCGGGAAATGAGATATTCCAAGTGTTCATGCTGTACAGCTGTTTTAGTTCTATTCCTGTTACCTCACTCAGTATCTCTTTCACTTCTTCGTCAGTCTCTGCAAGCTCAATTAGTTTGTGAGAAAATTCTTGAGCAAACTTTTGAGGATCAGGAGTATCGAAAGGCTGTGACATCATGTAATTCCCCCTTGATTTGTGTTTACCTCCCATTAAATGTAAATAATCAGGAAGACACTTTAAAATATCACTTGATTTATCAAGCTTAGAGCATATCCATGATGGTTCACTTTTCATATGTTCGTTTTGAACTAGAAAAAATAAATAATAACCCATAAAACCTCATAAATATATTGAAAATGATCTAAATTCTTGATGAGAAGACATACAATTAGGGTATGTTCTTTCAAAAGGACAGTACTTACAAATAGAGATAATAGATAAACAGATGTAATAGATATAAGAAATTAAAAATTTTCACCTCTACATATCTATAAAATCGCTGATTAGTCATACGAAATTATCTTCCCAACAAAGTTAAAAAGGTGCTCCTTCGGATTACTAAAATTATTAAATGCTATTTTTTACCATCCTATTCCTATGGGAATTTTAGTATAAGGTTTTTACTTTTGCAATCTTTAATTTCTAATACTTTTTGTTGGGCATTACTTATCTTAAAAATTCGCCACTTTATTATTTTTTTCTTCCTCTATCAGCAGAATGTAAGATTGAAAATGCTCTTCTACTAGATTAGAACCGTAAAAATTTCTCTCTTTTTTATAGCTATTTATGCCATGCCTCGCACGGCACAAAGTTGTACATTACACTGGTTCTCTCTAATACGGGACTAAGTTCGATAGTTCTCGCGATCGCAATAGTCCTTTTTCCTTCAAGCTTGGCGTTGGTCAGGTAATTAAGGGCTGGGATGAAGGTTTGGCAGATATGCGCGTTGGCGATCGCCGTACCTTGATTATTCCTCCAGACCTTGGTTATGGCGCTCGTGGCGCAGGTGGAGTTATTCCTCCTAATGCCACCTTGATTTTTGATGTGGAACTACTACGTATTTCATAATCAAAAAAGCACCACCTAAAGGTGGTGCTTTTTTGATTATTGCAGGGATTTATGCTGCAAATTTCGAGTAAGAGAGCAAAAAACTGAGATTGAGAAACGGTATAAACTTTATCTAAATGTAAAGTCCGGGAAATCGGGAAATGAGATATTCCAAGTGTTCATGCTGTACTGCTGTTGTAGTTCTATTCCTGTTACCTGAAAACCCAGTATCTCTTTCACTTTTTCGTCAGTCTCTGCAAGCTCAAATAGTTTGTGAGAAAATTCTTGAGCAAACCCTTGAGGATCAGGAGTAACGAAAGGTTTTGACATCATGTAACGCCCCCTTGAGTTCTTGCCTGGGCTGAAATATAATTTATCAGGAAGATACTTTAAAATATCACTTGATTTATGAAGCTTAGAGCATATGCTTGATAGGTAAGGCATAATACGTTCGTGTTCAACTAGAAAAAATAAATAATACTCGGCCATAAATACCTCATAAATGTATTGAAAATGATCTAAATTCTTGATGAGAAGACATACAATTAGGGTATGTTCTTTCAAAAGGACAGTACTTATAAATAGAGATAATAGATAAACAGATGTAATAGATATAAGAAATTAAAAATTTTCACCTCTACATATCTATAAAATCGCTGATTAGTCATACGAAATTATCTTCCCAACAAAGTTAGAAAGGTACTAATTTAACTTACTAAAATCATTAAATGCTGTTTTTTACCATCCTATTCCTATGGGAATTTTAGTATAGGGTTTTTACTTTTGCAACCTTTAATTTCTAATACTTTTTGTTGGGTATTACTTATCTTAAAAATTCGCCACTTTATTATTTTTTCTCCCTCTATCAGCCTATCAGCAGAATGTAAGATTGAAAATGCTCTTCTACTAGATTAGAACCGTAAAAATTTCTCTCTTTTTTATAGCTATTTATGCCATGCCTCGCACGGCACAAAGTTGTACATTACACTGGTTCTCTCTAATACGGGACTAAGTTCGATAGTTCTCGCGATCGCAATAGTCCTTTTTCCTTCAAGCTTGGCGTTGGTCAGGTAATTAAGGGCTGGGATGAAGGTTTGGCAGATATGCGCGTTGGCGATCGCTACACCTTGATTATTCCTCCCGATCTCGGTTATGGCGCTCGTGGCGCAGGTGGAGTTATTCCTCCTAATGCCACCTTGATTTTTGATGTGGAACTATTACGTATTTCATAATCAAAAAAGCACCACCTAAAGGTGGTGCTTTTTTGATTATTGCAGGGATTTATGCTGCAAATTTTTTAATCATCTTAATTTGATGTATGTGATCTCGAACTAGCAACTTTCGAGTAAGAGAGCAAAAAAACTGAGATTGAGAAACGGTATAAGCTTTGTCATGTACGCCCACGAAGCAAATAATCAGTCCTCCGATCCAAATCAAAAGTCCTCCGATCCAAATCTAAATTTGGGAAATGAGATATTCCAAGTGTTCATGCTGTACCGCTGTTGTAGTTCTATTCCTGTTACCTCAAAACTCAGTATCTTTTTCACTTGTTTGTCAGTCTCTGCAAGCGCAATTAGTTTGTGAGAAAATTCTTGAGCAAACCCTTGAGGATCAGGAGTAACGAAAGGTTCTGACATCATGTAATGCCCCCTTGAGTGCTCGCCTGCGTTGAAATATAATTCATCAGGAAGACACTTTAAAATATCACTTGATTTATCAAGCTTAGAGCATATGCTTGATGGGTCACCCATATGTTGGTGTCGAACTAGAAAAAATAAATAATACTCGGGCATAAATACCTCATAAATGTATTGAAAATGATCTAAATTCTTGATGAGAAGACATACAATTAGGGTATGTTCTTTAAAAAGGACAGTACTTATAAATAGAGATAATAGATAAACAGATGTAATAGATATAAGAAATTAAAAATTTTCATCTCTACATATCTATAAAATCGCTGATTAGTCATACGAAATTATCTTTCCAACAAAGTTAAAAAGGTGCTCCTTCGGATTACTAAAATTATTAAATGCTATTTTTTACCATCCTATTCCTATGGGAATTTTAGTATAAGGTTTTTACTTTTGCAATCTTTAATTTCTAATACTTTTTGTTGGGCATTACTTACCTTAAAAATTCGCCACTTTATTATTTTTTCTTCCTCTATCAGCAGAATGTAAGATTGAAAATGCTCTTCTACTAGATTAGAACCGTAAAAATTTCTCTCTTTTTTATAGCTATTTATGCCATGCCTCGCACGGCGCAAAGTTGTACATTACACAGGTACGCTCGAAGATGGAACTAAGTTCGATAGTTCTCGCGATCGCAATAGTCCTTTTTCCTTCAAGCTTGGCGTTGGTCAGGTAATTAAGGGCTGGGATGAAGGTTTGGCAGATATGCGCGTTGGCGATCGCCGTACCTTGATTATTCCTCCAGACCTTGGTTATGGCGCTCGTGGAGCAGGTGGAGTTATTCCTCCTAATGCCACCTTGATTTTTGATGTGGAACTATTGCGTATTTCATAATAAAAAAAGCACCACCTTTAGGTGGTGCTTTTTTTATGAAACTCAGCCTAAAAATAGCTTATAGACAGGATTTTGGCTTTCATCCCAATAGCGATAGCCAAGGGTATCGAGAAATGCTTGCCATTCTTGCATTTCTGTAGGGGGAACCTGCACACCCACAACGATTCTGCCGTAGTCAGCGCCATTATTTCGATAATGGAACAAGCTAATATTCCAATGAGGACTCATCGAGCCGACAAACTTCATTAAGGCTCCCGGACGCTCAGGAAACTCAAAGCGATAGAGTAGTTCATTATGGGCAAGAGGCGATCGCCCTCCGACCATATGCCGCAAATGCAGTTTCGTTAATTCATCATCTGTAATTTCAATTGCCGTAAATCCATTTTCCGCAAAATTCTTAGCTAGATTGGCAGCATCAGCGCGATTGACAATTTGAATACCTGTGAAAATATGGGCAATTTCTTGATCGGCGATGCGATAACTAAACTCGGTTAAGTTGCGCTTACCTAAAAGTCCACAGAACTTTCGTAAGCTGCCTGCCTGTTCAGGAATTGTCACCGCAAAAATGGCTTCTCGATGCTCACCAAGTTCCGCCCGTTCCGCAACAAAGCGTAAACGATCGAAGTTCATGTTTGCACCACAGGCGATCGCTACGAGAGTTTGCCCCTCGATTCCTTCACGTTCGACATAAGCCTTTGCACCAGCGATCGCTAAAGCGCCAGCAGGTTCTAAAATCGAGCGTGTATCTTCAAAAACATCCTTAATCGCAGCACAGGTGTTATCCGTATCGACTAATAAAATCTCATCAACATATTGCTGACAAAGGCGAAAGGTTTCTTGCCCAACTTCACGCACTGCCACACCATCGGCGAATAGTCCTACTTGATCGAGGCGAACTCGATGTCCTGCCTCTAGCGATCGGGACATCGCATCAGAATCTTTCGGTTCTACCCCAATAATTTTAATTTCAGGGCGTAAGCGTTTGACATAGGCTGCCACCCCTGAAATTAAGCCACCACCACCGATCGCTACAAAAATTGCATGAATTGGCTTCTGACATTGGCGCAAAATCTCCATCCCAATCGTTCCCTGTCCTGCAATGACATCAGGATCATCAAAGGGATGGATAAAGGTTAAATGCTTTTCTGCTTCTAGTTGACGGGCATGGGCATAGGCATCATCGTAGGTATCACCATGCAAGACTACTTCCCCACCCCGCATTTTTACCGCATTCACTTTTACTAGTGGTGTAGTCACAGGCATGACAATAATTGCTTTAGTGCCAAGTTCGCGAGCGCTGAGGGCAACTCCCTGTGCATGATTTCCTGCGGAAGCGGCAATCACTCCATTAGCCAATAAATCGGGCGGTAATTGTGCCATCTTGTTATAAGCACCACGCAATTTAAAAGAGAATACTGATTGCATATCTTCTCTTTTTAGCAACAGACGATTATTTAACCTTGCTGATAAATTGGGAGCATATTCTAAGGGAGATTCTTGCGCGACATCATACACGCGAGCTTTGAGGATTCGTTCTAAATAGTCAGATTGCATACAGATCGCACAGCGCCGTCAGCTTGTTCATCAATTTGGCAAGCTACAATTTTACTCTCTTTTTTCTTATAGCAGTCCTAAATCATTTGTAGATTTTTGTTTTTTGTAGAAGCGCACCCCTTTGGGGTGCACTTCTACAAAACATTTAGGATTGCCATAAATTCTGGGTTCTTAATGGGAATTCACGATAAACTTTAGCTAGAAGAAATTTTAAAAGGCTTATGCAAGGCAAATTCCCATTGTATCCCCCCATACGCTTTGGCACTGACGGTTGGAGAGGTATCATTGCTGATGACTTTACCTTCGATCGCTTAGCAGCAGTTGCCCCGATCGCCGCCCATATTTTGCGTGAAACCTTTGGTGAATCAGGCAGCAATACGATCATTGTTGGGTACGATCGCCGATTCATGTCTGATACTTTTGCCAAACGTACTGCCGAGGTCGTAGCTGCGATCGGATTTGACGTACTTCTTGCCGATGATTTTGCGCCTACTCCTGCTTTTAGTTGGGCAGCTTATGATCGCAAGGCTTTAGGAGCTTTAGTCATTACCGCCAGTCATAATCCAGCGAATTATTCAGGATTAAAAATCAAAGGTGCATTTGGTGGATCGGTTTCGCCAGATATCACGGCAAAGGTTGAAGAAATTTTGGAACGTGGCGACTTTGTTTATGAAACTCCTCAGAAGGGCAAAATTGAGACTTTTGATGCATGGGAAAGTTATTGCCAAGCCTTGCGTGAAAAGGTAAATATTGAGGCGATTAAAGAGGCGATTTCGCTGGGAAAGTTGACGGTATTTGCAGACGTGATGCATGGAGCCGCCGCAAGTGGTTTAGCAAGAATTTTAGAATTGCCAGCCGATGTCCAAACTAATTTGATTGAAATCAATAGTGATAGTGACCCCCTCTTTGGTGGTGGCGCACCTGAGCCATTACCAAAATATATCGCCGATCTCTTCCGTCAGGTTAAAACCTATCATTATGAGCAACCTGAAAAAACTTTGGTAGGTTTTGTCTTTGATGGTGATGCCGATCGCATTGCGGCGACTGATAGCGAAGGAAATTTCTTGAGTTCGCAAATTCTGATTCCGATTCTCTTAGAACATCTCGCCAAAAATCGTGGCTTTAAAGGCGAATTGATTAAAACCATTAGCGGTTCCGATTTGATGCCTAAAGTCGCGGCTCTCTTTGATTTGCCTGTTTACGAAACTCCTGTTGGCTACAAATATATTGCTGAGAGAATGCTGTCGGGAGTCCCTTGTCTATTAGGTGGCGAAGAATCTGGCGGCGTTGGCTATGGCAATCACATTCCAGAACGTGATGCCTTGCTTTCGGCTCTATATGTATTGGAAGCGATCGCCCAATCAGGCAAAGATTTGAGCGTTTTGTATAGCGACTTGCAAAAGCAAACGAATTTCTTCTCCCATTACGATCGCATCGATAAGAAGCTTTCAGGGATGGCAGCCCGTGAGAAGTTAGTGGCTACGCTTCAACAGTTCTCTTTAACAGAAATTGCAGGACGAAAAGTAATCGATGCTCAGGCTCCCGATGGCTTTAAGTTCCGTTTAGAAGATGGCAGTTGGCTATTAGTGCGCTTTAGTGGTACTGAGCCTTTGCTGCGTCTCTATTGCGAAGCCGAAACTCCCGAACTCGTGCATAAAACCCTCAATTGGATTTCCAATTGGGCAGAACAATTCAACTAAAAGAGAAGGGGCGCAAAGCGCCCCTTCTCTTTTAGCAAGCTTCAGCTTCTAATACACAGCGTAAAGTTGATAAGCCTTTTTTGAGTTGACGGGAAATTGTGACAGCACTTACCCCCAACATCTTTGCCACATCCCTTTGAGGCATATCTTCGATAAAGACAAACTCGACAATCTCTCTAGTACGTTGCTCTAAAAGTGATAGAGCTTGATGTAAACGGAATTTCTCATCCTGTTGCGATTGCAAATTGCTCTTAGGATCAGCGACAAGATCGCCAATGGAAGCTGCATCTTCTTCTTCGGAACGGATAGGAGCATCAAGACTTAAAGGAGCGCGATTTTGACAAGCAAGTTTTGCTTCTTGCCATTCAATCAATGTGATTCCTAGTGCATTAGCAACTTCCTGTGCAGAAGGTTCTCTTTGTAAGGTATTGCGTAACTTTTGCATCACACGTATTGATTGCTGTTGCAAGTCTAGCCAACGGCGAGGGATGCGAACTGAGGAGCTTTTGTCACGTAGATAATGTTGAATTTCACCGCGAATGTAGCGAACGGCAAAGGAGCTAAAAGCATAACCGCGATTGAGTTCAAAGCGATCAACTGCGCCGATTAAACCTAATGCCCCCACTTGTAATAAATCGTCATATAGCTCCGAGTGACGATCTGCCCAAAAATGTACTTCTTTTTTGACGAGACCAATATTTAAGCGCACGATGCGATCGCGTAGGTATGCTGATGGTGCTTTGCGATATTGCTTGAGTAATTCGAGGGTTGTGGTTTTGTCTGCCGCCGAAAACTCACGTACCTTATGCGTGGTGATGCTCGACTGAGTGGGAATGTCGGATTCGATAGTGAGTGCTGCGGTAGTCATAGTTTTGCCCTGAACTAATCAAGCTTTTTAATTAAGTCATGAATAACTTGTTTGTTTCGATGTACTTAGATTAGGTGCTTAAAGAGCGATCGTCACCTTGCAGGCTGTTAGGGATTTTTGAATTTTGAAAATGCCTAATACCTAACAGATTGTTAGGTGCTATAAAAAAGCGGCGCAATGCGCCGCTTTTTTATACTTTTGGTAACTGGTACTGAGCAATAATTCGCTTGGCAAATTCGGGGACGTGGGCTTCTAGCTTTTTGGGATAGTTGCGGCGCACGTAGAGATAATTGCGGACAAAGTGGGAATCGATGGAAAAACGTCCATATTCCAAACCCTTAGGACCAATCTTATTCACGACAAAACTAATGAGCCAAGCTAACCAAATTGGCAAAGTTACGGCTTGATCGTATGCCGAGATGCCTTGCTGCACTGCGGCGCGGCGATCGCCATTAGAGATGACTGGCTGAGTTTGTAATTGATCCTTGATTAACTCCAGCATCTCTTTGCCAGTCTCATTTCGCACTACGATCCATTGCCAGCCAAAGGTTGCACCCATATAGCCAACGACAATATCCGCGAGGGCATTGGTGTAGTCAAAGCAAGTCATGCAGGATGGGGCAAATACATCCTTGAGTTCCTTAGTATTTAACCCAAAAAATGGCACTAACTCCGTCGAACCGTCGGAATGTTTGAAATGCACATTAAAGTCCTGCATGAATTCATAATGCACTACGGTTTCAGGCGATCGGCTAGTGGTATCCAGAAATTTCTGTAATCCTTCTCGCGTGACGTTATCGGTGCAGGGTGTCCCTAGTACATAGAGCTTTTCTAAGCCTAATTCTTTCTCGACCGTTCTCAGGGCTTGGATTTGGCAGCCGACACCGATCGCTAAAAGCCTCTTGATCCCTGAATGCTCGATCTGCTCTAACACCGAGAGATTGGGCGAAAGCGTCGGTTTATTGACCCGCGCCGCCAAAATTTCTTCACGGGTACGGGCAATCACAGGCTGGGGCTTAAAGCGATCGCTAGCACTAGACTGCACACAGACCACGCCTTCGACTAAACCTTTTTCGAGCATCTCGATCGCCAAAGTAGACACAATGCCTGTCCATTGCGCCCCTTCGATCGGTTCAGTTTTACGTGCAGCGATCATTTCTTGATGCACACCGAAATAAAGCTCTTTTTCATTATCGAGATCACGCGATCGCCCATGGGATTGCGTCTCTAGTTCATCAATATGCTGAGTGATAAACGCGCAAGCCTCTTTGACGTAATGAATGTAATAGGTATCACAGAGACCACATTCACTGCACAATTCTTTGGCGGGGCGACGCTGGACATCTGCGAGACCCTTTGCCTTGCGATGGGATGGGACAACCGACATTTTGCTATTTCTGACTATATGGATCTAACGTAGATCATATCAGTCAAGAGATTGGAGTCACGATGCGACTCCAATCTCTTACTTTTAACCTTAAGGGACTTGCTATTAGTTAAAGTATCTATGGCTTCGACTACGCTCAGCCAACGTTAGCTGAGCGCAGTCGAAGCTAGACAACTTTGGTGGGACATTTTTTATCCGCAAGAGCCTTACAGCAATTTTCGATCAAACGAACCACAAGATATTTTCTAAAAAGCTTGCTTCGCAAGCTTTTTAGAAAATATCTTGGTTTGGTTTTGAGAGCAAAGCGCTGTAGAACTTACGCAATATTGTGGTAAGAATGGACGACACTTCGTGCCGCCTATTCTTACCTATTTAGCATGAGTAATTTACTAAGTTTTGAGTGTATGTGGCACAGGCGAAGCCCTCACCATCGTATTTTAAAGGTATTCATATACTTGACACACCAAAGAACTCTTTGCCCTCACCCACTTCGACAGGCTCAGTGCATCGCCTAGCCCCTCTCCCGCAGGAGAGGAAAACAAGAAAAATATCTTACTCCCCTTCTCCTGCGGGAGAAGGGGTTGGGGGATGAGGGGGTGCGTCAGGTATATTAACGCCATTTTAAAGAGGTATGGCAATGCAGATGCTGGTTCCTAAGGCTTCTTCGCTGTGAATATTGATATTACCGCCATAAAACTCTACTAAAGTTTTCGCTAAGACCAAACCTAATCCCATCCCCTGTTGTTCGTAAAATCGGCGTTCAAACTGGATATATGCACCAATATTCGCAATTTGCGCTTTTGTCATCCCCCGTCCATGATCTTTGATTGTCAATACCCAATGTGCATCAGTGACATAACTGCTTAAGCAGACCTTAGTGCCTTGGGAGGAATATTTAAACGCATTGTCAATTAATTCATCGGCAATTTTAATTAAATCTTCGGATGACATTCTTAAATCAACTTCAGTAATGTCTAGCTCCAAATCCTCTAGGCGCTCATATTCTCTAGCCTTGCGATCGCCAATATTGCTAAAGACGACAAAACTATTGCAGGGATACTGAGCAGTGAATCTGGGCTGACCTTGCGATCGCAACAGCAATAACTTGCTATAGAGCAAATAGTTTTGGATCAGACGATAGAGACGCTCGGCAGAACGATGAATACCGTTAGCATATTCATAAACCTCCGAGGCAGTGACTTCTTCACTTTGCATCATCAGGAGTTCGGATAGTCCCATAATTCCTGAAAGTGGAGTCTGTAACTCATGGGGTAAAGATAACGTAATGCTGCTACGCAAGGCATTCATCTTTTCCTCAATGCGTTCCTCGATCACTTTTTGTTTCCCCAAACGAACAGCGATCGCCGCTAGCAATTCATCCTTTGTGCAAGGCTTTTCGAGATAATCATCAGCTCCCAGTGACATACCCTTACGATTGCTATGGCGATCTACCATAGAGGTCAAAAACAAAAAGGGAACTGTACTAAGCTCCTTATCTTGACGCACCTGCTCTAGAACTTCATAGCCATTGAGTATGGGCATCATGACATCACATAAAATTAAGTCAGGTTGTTTTTGACTTGCTAGATATACGCCTTTTTCCCCATTTTCGGCGGTAATCACTTCAAAACCTTCAACTAAGAGTAAATCTTCAAGAGAATCTCGAATTAAGTCTTCATCTTCGATGACTAATATTCGTGCCATAAATTTTGCAACTATTTTTATACTTATGTTACCCAGATACAGCGATCAATCAGCCTCGAAAAGTACTGTTATTGTAATTCTAAATAATTTAAGAGAGTAAGCACCTAGAGACACATATAGGACTTACGCAATGCTAACGAATTTACTGGGTTTTGAGTGGATATATAGCGGGCTTCGCCCGCTATATATCCACTCGATGCGTAAGTCCTAACATAATCTCAACAGATTTTAATTATTAATCTATTCATCAGGTTCTGCACGGTTAAGCAAAATTGTAAATGTTGCACCTTTGGATTGATTGTTAGTTGCTGAAATCTCTCCCTGATGTGCTTCCACAGTCATTTTACAAAATGAAAGTCCTAGCCCAATTTGAGCGACTCCCGTCACAATATTACCCACTTCATACTTTTCAAAAATAACTTGTTTTTGCTCTGGGCTAATACCAATGCCACTATCAATTACTTGGATTTTAATTAGATCTGGACGATCAGGATTTTTCGGTAAACAATCGATTTGCAGAATAATAAAACTTTGCTGAGGAGAAAATTTGATCGCATTATCCATCAAATTATCTAATACTCGACGAATTAAATTCTTATCGGCGGAAATATAAGCTGGTTCCTGAGGGAATTTACCTAAAACGGTGATTTGCTTACTTAAGGTCAATGGTTCAAAATCATCAATTACTGATTTTGCCATTGCGATGATATCGACCTTGCTGAGATTGAGAAAAAGTTTCTTCGATTCGATCCGTCCAATCGTCAAAATATCATCAATGAGGAGGCGCATTTGCTCAATGGTTTTGCCAATTTGATCGAGTCTTTTTTGGGCGCGATCAGGCATGTCTAACGACTTGAGGGAGTCACATCCCAGCATGATCCCAATTAAGGGATTACGAAGATCATGCACTATGGTTTGCACCATTTCTTCGCGCAAGTGCATGGTGTCTTGAATGCGATCGTATTGGCTTTTGATCCTTAACATTGATCGCACGCGGGCGCGTAGTTCCATGCTGTTAATGGGCTTGCTGATAAAATCATCGGCTCCAGCATCGAGACAACGGGCAAGGTCTTCTTTATCCGATAGGGCTGTGACGATAATGATCGGAATATGCTGAAATTTTGGATTTTTTTTAAGATGCTGACATACTTCAATCCCGTCCATATCAGGCATCATGACATCTAGCAAAATAATGTCGGGTTTGATTTCTAAAATACTGTCGAGTGCTTCTGCACCGTTGTCTTTATAGTAAAGCTCGTATCCTTCTTTAAACAGCAAAATTTCAATTACATCAAAATTTGCTGGTTCATCATCTATAACTAAAACTACTGGTTGGTTGCCCATGTTGCTTGTACTCAAAGTTAGGAGGCACGAAATGTCTAACTTCTACTAGAGACTGACTTAACTGACTTAATGTAAGTCTAGAGGATTGTATCTAAATATAAGGATAAAGATTTGGCTATGTGACTAATTCACTTTATGAAATTTTTGAAAGCATGGCAAAGTGTTAGTTTCATAAATTTTGCTGGACTTTCATGTTAGTGCAAAGTGCTGTACCTAAATTAACTTTCTACAATCCTAGAAATTAACTGACTGCTTTTATTCTTACAGATTTTCATTTACCATGACTTGAGATATTTCGCGGAAACAGATCATGACCTCAGATGTCAAAACTCTAGCAGCGATCGATGTGGGTACAAATTCCATTCATATGGTAATTGTACAAATTAAGACTTCGATTCCTAGTTTTACTGTGATTGAGTCGGAAAAAGCAACCGTCAGACTAGGAGAACGTTGTGCTCAAACGGGAAATTTGACTGAAGATGCTATGCAGCGATCGCTAGAAGCTTTGAGGCGATGTCAAGAGATCTGTCGTACTCAAAAAGTGGAAGAAATTGTGGCGGTGGCAACCAGTGCCACTCGCGAGGCTCCAAATGGGGCAGAGTTTATTCGCCGCATTCACGAAGAATTAGGACTATATATTGAAGTAATTTCTGGACAAGAGGAAGCCCGCCGCATTTATTTGGGTGTAATTTCGGCAATGGAACTCAGGGATGAGCCACATTTATTAATTGATATCGGTGGCGGTTCTACAGAAATGATTTTGGGGGATGGAAGAGATCCAAAATATCTGAGTAGTACTAAGATTGGGGCAGTAAGGCTAACGGATTTATTTATTAGTACCGATCCAGTTTCCCAAACGGAATATGATCGCCTATTGGGATATATTCTCGGTTCGATTGAGCGACCTACGGATGATTTGCGATCGCTGTTGCAGGAAAAAAATATCAAATCAATCAATGCGATCGGCACATCGGGAACCATTGAAACGCTAGCGATTTTGCATTCTAAGGAAAAGACGGGCTTAGTTCCTAGTCCTTTACAAGGTTATGAAATTCCCTTTGCTGATTTAGAAAATATTGTTTGGCGGTTACGTCGGGCGAATTTGGATGAACGTACAGCGATGGTACGCCAAAAGAGAGCAGAAATTATTTTGGCGGGAGCCTTAATTTTATTAGAAACAATGCGGTTAATGGGAATTCCCAAAATTACCCTTTGCCAAAGTGCTTTACGCGAAGGTTTAGTCGTCGATTGGATGATTCGGCATGGCTATATCGAAGATGGCTGGCGCTATCAAAGTACTGTTCGCGATCGCAGCATTCTCAAACTTGCCGATAAATATGGCATTGACACTAAATATGCTAAACAGGTTGCCGATCATGCTCTGAGCATTTTCGATCAAACTAAAGGTATATTCCACGAATGGAGTGACAATGAGCGACATTTGCTCTGGGCGGCGGCGATGTTGCATAATTCGGGACATCACATCAGCCATGACGCTCACCACAAGCATTCCTATTACCTAATTCGCAATGGGGAATTATTGGGCTATACCGAGTCAGAAATTGAAGTAATTGCCAATCTTGCTCGCTATCATCGTAAGAGTGAACCCAAGAAGAAACATGATAATTTCCAACGTTTAGGAAGTGAACGCTTGAAGTTATTTATTCGCCAAGCTAGTACCTTTTTGCGATTGGCAACAGCTTTAGATCGTCGTCAAATTGGAGCGATCACCTCCATTCGTGTGGTTTGTAGTCCTCGAACCCGTGCTTGCTCATTGCAACTCACCCCCAAACAACATCATGATCCCTGTACTCTAGAACTTTGGAGTCTCGATTATAAAAAACAACCCTTTGAAACGCAGTTTAACGTTACGCTGTCAGTATCATTAGATTAGATCGAGTTAGAACTTCGTAAGGGACCGGATAAAAAATATCCCACCAAAGTTATCTAGCTTCGACTTCGCTCAGCTAACGTTGGCTGAGCGGAGTCGAAGCCACAGGTACTTTAATTAATAGCAAGTCCCTAATCAGCTAATCTACTATAGCGGCTGTCAAATGGGTGCGTAATCATTTGAAAACCAAAAATCAATCCCAGTAAGAGTTTTTAGTTTGCATTTTGCCTACGACAAAACGCAAACTGCTATAAGAGCTAGGTCATGGAAGGTTCTCTTTCTTTAATCATTATTATCGCGATCACCGCAGGGATTTCTGCTCGTGTCATTGCGAACTTTTTCCGTGTGCCCAGTATTGTCTTTTTATTACTGTTTGGGGTGGCTCTGGGGGGGAATGGCTTTAATTTAGTACAGCCAAGGCTATTAGGTGATGGTTTAGAAGCGATCGTTTCAATTTCTGTTGCCCTGATTCTCTTTGATGGTGGACTAAATCTCAAACTTCAAGAACTGGGTAAGGTTTCCGCAAGTTTACGCAATTTGATTACCATTGGTACGCTAATTACCTTGATTGGTGGTGGTATTGCCGCCTATTGGTTGAGCGAATTTCCTTGGACGATCGCTTTCTTATATGCTGCCCTCGTCGTCGTTACTGGTCCCACGGTAATTAATCCCATTGTTGAAGAAGTGGGACTCGATCGCCGCCTTGCCACAATTCTTGAGGGAGAGGGAGTACTGATTGATGCGATCGGCTCAGTGTTAGCAGTTGTAGTTTTAGATGTTGCCTTAAATCCTGCGGCAGGAGCCTTTGAGGTGGTTAGCGATCTGGGATTGCGGCTAGGTGTGGGCGGTGCAGTCGGTGCGATCGCAGGATGGCTACTCGGTAAGTTTTTGCAACGGGCAACATTTTTGGCGGAAGACACCAAAAGTGCTGTAGTTGTAGCCGCAGTCCTCGCACTCTTTGGTCTTGCCCAAGAAATTCAGAGTGAGTCTGGTCTAACGGCAGTCGTGGTCATGGGCATCATTCTCCGAGCTTCAGAAATTCCGAATAGTCGCGCTTTGCTGAAGTTCAAAAGTCAGTTAGTAGCACTGATTGTGTCAGTGCTATTTATTCTCCTTTCCGCTAACCTATCTATTCCGAGTATCTTTGCACTCGGCTGGGGCGGCGTGCAGACGGTGCTCTTTATGATGTTGATTGTACGCCCAATTAATGTCATCGTCAGCACATGGAATAGTAGTTTCACATGGCGACAAAAGGCATTCTTGGCATGGTGTGCGCCGAGGGGAATTGTGGCGGCTTCCGTTGCTTCGCTATTTTCGATTTTATTAACGGAACGAGGAGTCAATGGTGGGGAATCAATTAAAGCACTGGTCTTTCTGACGATCGCAATGACCGTATTTTTGCAGGGATTGTCTGCCAAATTAGTAGCAAAGTTATTGGGGCTTACTCAAGGTGATATCTCAGGCTTAGTAATTGTCGGAAGTAATCCCATTGGCATTCTGGTAGCGCGTCTCTTTCAAGCCAATGGTCAGAGGGTCGCGCTGATTGATACCAATGCTGAACTTTGTAAACAAGCTGCCGAATATGATATTCCTGCCTTTGTCAGTAATGGACTAGATGCGAAATCCCTCGCCGAAGCAGGGCTTGATTCTGTAGGAACCTTTGTGGCTCTGACGATTAATACTGATGTTAATATCGTGATTGCTCAGCTAGCCATTAAAGAATTTAATCCACCGAAGGTATTTGCTATTTATGTCAAAGAAGTGGAAAGCGATCGCAGTCAGCCTGAAGTCCAGCAAGCTTTTAGCGCACGTGTACCAATTAAAACTTGGAATCAATATATTCTGCAACGGGAAGTGAGAGTGGGAGAATTTCTATTGATATCTGAAGAAATTGAAGAGCAATTAAATCGCTTTAACACTCTATTTAATGCAGGAATGTTGTTGCCATTGCTATTCGAGCGTAAAGGACAATTACAAATCGTCTCGGCGGATATGAATTGGGAAAAAGGCGATCGCATTGTCTATTTGCTATATACACCCAAAACTTTACCCCCCGCTCAATTTGAAGTATTGCCGCCCAATACCCTTGATATCACGCCAGTAGTGCTTTCTGATCTCGACATTGCTCAAAAGACCAGTGATTCCACTTCCTCTAGTTTACAGAAGGGGAAAAATGGTGCAGTTTCCTCTAATTCCGATTATTTCTTGAATATGGCAAAGGATATCCTCAAAAGGCGCTCTTAATTATGTAGCGTTTACTAGTCTAATTAGTTTCTCCACCTTCGGTGGAGAAACTAACCTCTGTAATTAGCTTGTTTGAAAAGTGTTATGGAAGTATTGCTAAGCAAAAATTACAACTCACACAAAATAAGGATGGCTGTGATGTTGTCATGTCCATTCATATTATTACCCAGATCAATGAGATAGTCTAAGCCAGTCTCAAGGTCAATTTCTTTATTTAAGATTGGTAATAAGTAATTTTGCCAGTGTTGCTCGATCGCATTGTTATCACACAAACCATCAGAACATAATAAAAATAGAGTTGGCTCAGTTAAGCTGAAGAATTGAATAGCAGGCTCAAGGCGATCGCTAGGATTGGGACCTAAGGCTTGAGTTAATTGATGGGCATCAGGTCGCGCCATAGCCGATTCGCGATCCATACCGAGATCCATTAATTGATTGCAGACTTCATGATCGCGTGTTAGTTGGACTAATTGGGAATTCGATACTTGATAAATCCGACTGTCACCTACATGGGAAATTACGAAGTTTAAGTCATGTAATGCCAGCATTACTAGAGTAGTTCCCATTCTTCCTAGGGCAAGCCTTTGCTCATCTTCATTCTTAGTGAAAATGGCTTGATTGGCATTTGTAATAATCTCATTTAATTTCTTTTCCCCAGGTAAAGTATCTACCCAAAATGGAAGGAACTGATCAATAATGGAATTTACTGCCATCTTACTTGCTTCGGCTCCCCCTTCATGTCCACCCATCCCATCGCATAACACAAATAAACCGCGATGACTGCGATCTCTTATTTGACTTTTGCCTTGGATACTACGAGTTTGAAAGATTGTAGCGAAATCATCCTCATTGCGATTGCGGTCTCTACCGACATCAGTTTTGCCAGCATAGTAGACATTTTGTAAATGTTTGCTTGGTATGATGAGCGTACTTTGTAAAGATGGGTCTACATTTATTGCATTATCAGATACATCATCGGATAAAGAAGATAAGGAGTTATTTACAGAATCTGTTTCCAGTAGTCTAATCTCCTCTTTTTCAAGAATCTCTTCGGGGATTTTGACTGGAATAGTAATGGCGATCGCATTATCTATAAATTCATCGAATTCGTTGTCTATTCCTTGACGCTGAAGATCCACATCATCCAGATGATTATCTATGGGGGATTCATTTACTTCCGATACTTCAGAGTCAAGATCTATGGATAGCGGTGGAGCGATTTCAAAATCCTCCAATGCCTGACTGACAAATTCATGAGTAAGCTTAGAGCCACAAAATTGACAAAATTGATAATTATCGGGATTGATGGCGTTGCAACTAGGACAGGTACTCATAAGTTATGTCTAGATTGGCACAATAGTTAAAAATTGGCTTCATAATGGGGGAGAAGCATTAAAGTAATCGCCCCCATGACCGATTCTACCAGACTCAACCCTGCTCAAGAGATTACTCTTGGTCGTGACTTTATGACACTCTCGCAACATGTCCTTTCCCAGTGTGGCACATTTTCCCCTGAGTCATATGATCTGAGTGCATTGATGGGGCGAATTGGCTTAGCAGGTAAAACGATCGCTCGCCATCTTAGCCGTGCAGGTTTAATGGAAAATGTATTGGGATTTACAGGGGAGGTAAATGTCCAAGGTGAAGCGGTCAAGAATATGGATCGTTATGCCAATCGAGTATTTTTGAGGGCATTTGAGCAAAGTGGCTTAGTTTGTCGGCTTGCCTCGGAGGAAATGGAAAAGCCTTACTATATTCCTGAAAATTGTCCCATTGGTCGCTATACCTTGCTCTATGACCCTATTGATGGTTCGAGCAATATTGACGTAAATTTAGCGATCGGCTCAATCTTTTCGATCCGCCAACAGGAAGGTAATGACGAATCGGGAGAAGCTTTAGATCTGCTTCAGTCAGGGCGCAAACAAATTGGTGCAGGTTATATTCTCTATGGCACAAGCACAATGTTAGTTTATTCCCTTGGTATTGGTGTCCATGCGTTTACTCTTGACCCTAGTATTGGAGAATTTATTCTATCTCAAGAGAATATTCATATTCCTGCACAGGGTTGCACTTATAGTGTGAATGAAGGAAATTTTTGGCAGTGGGAACCACCTATGCGGGAATATGTCAAGTATATTCACCGTCAAGAGGGATATTCGGCACGTTATTCAGGGGCGCTAGTAGCAGATATCCATCGGATTCTCTTTCAAGGTGGTGTGTTTCTCTACCCTGGTACAGTCGGTCATCCCGATGGAAAGTTGCGCCTACTTTATGAGTCTGCACCGTTAGCATTTTTGGTTGAGCAAGCAGGTGGAAGAGCTACTACGGGTACTCAAGAGATTTTGGATGTAATCCCCAAAAAATTGCATAGTCGCACACCATTAATTATCGGAAGTTCAGAAAATGTCAAACTAGTAGAGTCTTTTTTACATCAAAAAACCTGAGTAGCAGCGCTTCGCAATGCTACTCAGGTTGGAGAAAATTAGCCGTTTAAAACTTCGATCGCCGCTTTGACACCAACACCATAGGTGAAATTGGTGTAACCAAGGGCAGCAATAGATGCTTCGAGGGCAGCAATAGCGGTGAGAACATCGCGATCGCTAACAAAGCCCAAGTGCCCAATGCGGAAAATCTTGCCATTGAGGTGATCTTGTCCACCAGCCATGACAATATCAAACTTCTTCTTGATCGTGGCGCGAATCTTTTCTGCTTCTAGCCCTTCGGGAGGCACAACAGAGGTAATCGAGGCACTAGCGGCATCGTCGGGAGCCAACAAGCCCAGATTTAGAGCCTTAACTGCGGCACGGGTTGCATCACGATGGCGGAGGTGACGCGCAAAGATATTTTCTAAACCTTCACGCTGCATGATTTCTAAGGAAGCTTGCAAGGCAATCACCATATTTACCGAGGTGGTGAAAGGAGTGGAATTTTTGGCAGCATCTTTGCGAGCTTTGCCCAAATCGAGATAGTACTTCGGTAAATCTGCGGTTTTGTAAGCTTCCCATGCTTTTGGACTAACAGACACAAATCCTAATCCGGGGGGGATCATATAGCCCTTTTGCGAACCAGAACCAACCACATCTAGTCCTAATTCATCGATAGGAACATTCATTGCGCCCAAACTGGTGACAGCATCAACAATGATCAGTGCCTTTTCATGGGCTTTCACATATTTGTTAATTGCGACAAGATCATTGAGAACGCCTGTAGAAGTTTCGCTATGGGTAATAACTACAGCTTTGATTTCTTTATTGGTATCTGCTTCTAGCTTGACGCGGAAATCTTCAGGATTTAGAGGTTTGCCCCATTCCGCTTTGATTACTTCAACATTTAGTCCATAGGCTTGAGCAACTTCGACCCAGCGTTCGCCAAACTTGCCATTATCACCAACAAGGACGCGATCGCCTTTGCTTAGAAAATTAATGATGCCAGCTTCGATTGCCCCAGTTCCGCTTGTGGTGAGAATCAATACATCATTGGTGGTTTGGTGCAGCCATTTGAGCTTAGCAGTCACATCTGCCATGATCTTGCTAAAATCGCCGCTACGGTGTCCGATCGGAGCTTTTGCCAGAGCCAACAGTGCCTGTTCAGGCACAGGTGTTGGACCTGGGATCATTAACATCAACTTATCTTCCATGAGTCGAAATCTTTTAATGCTTGGTTAAATACTAGATCTAGTATTGTACGCATTAAATAGACACTACAGCGCGTTACGCCGAATTAAAAACCAGAGAAATTTTTGAAAGCACTACTTCGTAACGCTTTCAAAAAATACTTCAAGCTTCAACAATCTCTAGAATCTAGATTTAATCAAGAACCAAATTTTTTGTTTTCGCCACGCTACCAAACATCGGTTTCTTATTTGACTGTGCGACTCTTACAGGAAAATACTTAAATCAGCTTGCCAAACCTTGAACTATCTTGAACTATGATGAAATCTAGATATTTGTTACTGTTAATATTTCGTAATATAAAAACACCATAATTAATTGAGTCACTATGAACCAAGAATAACCACAGGATATCCTAAGTATCTATCTCCATCTATCTCCAAGAATTAATGATCGCAACTTTCTCTAATCACAATACAAACTTTTAGATATGCCTGATTTCCAAGTTGATTCTGCCAAACTCTACGAGACCTTAACATCTCTGTATCATAAATTGTCAGCGTTAGAGCAACAGATCATCCGCACTTGTGCGATCGCCTATGAACCACTGAATCGTACTGTAATTCTGGACTGCTTGATCTACCTTGGAGTTAAGGATAAGGATAAGCCTCTATCACCCATTGCTTTAAAAGGATATATTGATCGCTTCTTAAAGTTAAACCTACTCAATCAAGATCGTTCTCAAGGAGTGCAATGCAATTCGTTGTTGGTCGATATTGCTGTCCGCGATGCCATTCAGAAAGGAAAATTTGAAGCAATTGTTGAAGTAATCGAAGCAAAAATCCCAGTACCATCCTACGGCAAGATGGGTTCACGTACTTTCAGGAGTGAATCACAGTTTATTCGCGAAGTCAGAATTGGGATTTATCGGCAGGATGTGGATTTTGTTGCTAAGCAATTTGATGATTTCTATCGATTTGGATATTCTCAACAGAAAATCACCTTAGATACAATTCTATTTCAAATCTGTAATAATCCCTTCGATCCAGACTGGTTTCAAACCCTAGATTCAACATTTTATGAGGTCGGCTTAAGCACCATTCTTAGCAATGGAATGCTTAAGCTAAAAAATACCGATCAGGCTTTAGCCCTATTGCAAAGAAGTTTTCAAGAAAATAGCGATCGCTGCACTGATCCCTTGCTATTGGTATTAATCGAACAAAGCCTATTGCGTGCAGATTTAAAAACTACTCAAGCTGCCTATGATCGCCTGTCCAGTGACTACAAAGAGGCAGGCAATGCCTTACTCTCTTGGCTACATTTTCTGAAAGGCGATCGCGCTTTAGCGATCGCACAATTTCGCCTATCCCTCAAATCGATCCGAAAAGCCACAGGTAAACGTCAAATCTACTTCAGTGGCGAACCGGGATTGTTTTTTATTCTAGCGCTGATTCAAGAGGGAACAGCCGAGAGTATGCGTGAAGCTGAAGGTTATGCCGCACTGATGGTAAAGCAAACTCACCATTGGTTGCAAACCACCTATAGCAGACTGCAAAGGGTTTTGAAGTTTCAACTGGGGGATATTCCTCAAAAGGATCTACTCAGTAATGAATATCTCCATGATCATACTCAAAGCCATTGTTTAGAAGTGTTTTTTAGTGCGCTTTGTCTCTATTGGGTCAATCCTGAAAAAGCGCGAGTGGATTTATCAAGGGTTCTGCAACCATTACTCAAACAGTCAGTAACGGCTGGCTACCATTGGCTCTCAATGGAAACTGCTGAACTTTTAGGAGAACTGTCCCCTAATTCCATCCATCAAAAACACGCTCAAAAGTTACGCCAAGAGACTCAAATCCCTACAATTGTAAACCTCATCCGTCCAAGAGAAACTTGGGAACTTAGCCTTAATGCGTTGCTCAATCTCACCAAATCGCCACAGGAGACAAGCAAGGCAGCCAATAATTCACCCCAGCGTCTAGTATGGCTGATTAGCTTTGTTAAGGGTGGCTATAGCGTGCAGCCGAAGGAACAGAAGATTAATGCCAAAGGGGTCTGGAGTACGGGACGGAATATTGCTCTCAAACGCCTCAAAGAAAATAGTCATGAGTTTCCCTATTTAACACCACAGGATATTATTGCCTGTTCCCATATCCAAGCCTATTCCTCCTATGGCTATTATGGACAGTCGCAATATGAATTTGATGAAGAGACAATCTGCGCTTTAATTGGACATCCACTTGTGTTTTGGGAAGACTCGCCTACAACTCGTGTGGATATTGTTAAGGGTGAACCAGAACTATTGGTCAAGGCGGGAAAAGGCGATCGCCTATTTTTAGAGTTTTCGCCAGAGTTAAAGGATGGTCAGAGTTTTGTCGTCACCAAGGAAAGCCCTACCCGCCTCAAAGTTACACAGGTGAATGAATCCCACCGTCGCATCACCGAAATTATTGGGCGCAAAAATCGTCTCGAAATTCCTGTTGCCGCAAAAGATAAAGTTTTAGAAGCAATTCATTCGATCTCTTCGATTGTGACGGTGCATTCTGATATTGGTGGTGGTGTGAGTGATGCTGAGGAAGTTCCATCGGACAGCAAGCCCCATGTGCATATTTTGCCATCAGGCGATGGGCTAAAGATTGCCATACTAGCGCGTCCCTTTGCTAATGCTGGCTCTTATTATCGTCCGGGGACTGGTGGTGCGACCGTACTTGCCGAAATCGATGGTAAACGTTTACAAGCGACAAGGAATTTAAAAGAAGAGAAAAAACTTGCCAATGAAGCGATCGCTGCCTGTCCCACCCTCAGCAACTTTGAAGAAGAAGAAAGTGAATGGGTCATTGATGATCCTGAGTTTTGCTTAGAACTCCTGCTAGAATTGCAAGCCTTAGGCGATCGCATTGTTTTGGAATGGCCAGAAGGCGAAAAGATGCGAATCAGTCATCGTGCTGGTTTTGGCGATTTCCGCATGTCGATCAATCAAAGCCGTGATTGGTTTGCTGCCGAAGGCGAGTTACGCCTCGGTGATGACCAAGTTATTGATATGCAGCGACTATTGGAATTGCTGGACAAAACGCCTAGCCGCTTCATTCCCATTGGTGATGGTCAGTTTATCGCCTTAACCCAACAGTTCCGCAAACGCTTAGATGAATTCCGTCGCCTATCGGAGAAGCATGGCAAAGGCACAAGATTCCATCCCTTAGCCGCTTTAGCCCTTGAAGATTTTGTTGATGAAATTGATGATCTCAAAGTCGATAAGCATTGGAAAGCCCATGTTAAGAGAATCAAGGAAATGAGGAACTTTGAGCCGCAGTTGCCATCAACACTCCAAGCCGATCTCCGCGATTATCAGATCGAAGGTTTTCAATGGTTAGCGAGATTAGCCCATTGGGGTGTGGGGGCTTGCCTTGCTGATGATATGGGCTTAGGCAAAACCCTACAATCTTTAGCGCTAATCCTCACCCGCGCCCCGCATGGAGCCACTCTGATTGTTGCACCTACTTCCGTCTGTATGAACTGGATCTCTGAAGCTGCCAAATTTGCGCCAACTCTGAATGTGATTGTATTTGGTACAGGAGATCGCCAAAAGGTGCTTGATAATCTCCAACCCTTTGACATGGTGATCTGTAGCTATGGCTTGATGCAGCAAGAGGAAGTCGGTGAAATGCTGGCAAAAGTAGAATGGCAAACCGTTGTTCTCGATGAAGCACAGGCAATTAAAAATACAGCAACTAAGCGATCGCAAGCGGCGATGAATTTGCAAAGTGGCTTCAAGTTAATCACCACAGGTACACCCATTGAAAACCATCTTGGCGAACTCTGGAATCTGTTCCGCTTTATTAACCCCGGACTACTTGGCTCCCTTGATAATTTCAATACTAACTATGCCAACCCGATCGAGCGATCGCAGGATCGAGAAGCGCGTAATCAATTGAAAAAGCTGATTCAGCCCTTTATTCTCCGTCGTACGAAGAACCAAGTATTGCAAGAGTTGCCATCGCGCACTGAGGTTACATTACAAGTGGAACTCAGCAAAGAAGAACTTGCCTTTTATGAAGCGCTACGTCGTGAGGCGATCGCTAAACTTGCCGATACCCCAGCCAACGCAGGACAAAAGCATTTACAGGTTCTCGCAGAAATCATGAAATTGCGTCGCGCTTGCTGCAATACCAAACTAGTACGCCCCGATATTCCCTTACCCAGTTCTAAATTGCAACTTTTTGGTGAAGTCGTTAGCGAATTGCTAGATAACAAACATAAGGCGCTAGTCTTCAGTCAATTTGTCGATCATCTGCATATCATCCGCGATTATCTCGATTCCCAAAAAATTAGCTATCAATACCTCGATGGCAGTACTCCCGCCAAAGATCGCAAAAAGCGTGTGGAAGCATTCCAAGCAGGTGAAGGTGATGTCTTCCTGATCAGTCTCAAGGCTGGAGGTACAGGGCTAAATCTCACGGCTGCCGATTATGTGATCCATATGGACCCTTGGTGGAATCCTGCGGTGGAAGATCAAGCAAGCGATCGCGCCCATCGCATCGGACAAAAGCGCCCTGTCACAATTTATCGTCTTGTGGCTAAGGGAACGATCGAGGAGAAAATCGTCGATCTGCATCACCATAAGCGAGATCTTGCCGATAGCCTATTGGAAGGTACAGATATGAGTGGCAAGGTTTCGACTGATGCGTTGCTACAATTGATTAATGAGATCTAGAAGTCGCTTATGGCAATCACAGAGGCTAAAACCAAATAAGAGCGGAATGTCGGAGATCTTTATCCTTTAAACCAAGCCCAGATCTCCGACTTTTTCTTGAATATCGCAGGCAACCTTTAAAGTTACCCAAAAAGTCGGAGATCTTCATCCTCTAACCCAAGTCCAGATCTCCGACTTTTTCTCGAATATCACAGATAACCTTTAAAATCACCCAAAAAGTCGGAGATTTTCATCTCTTACAATACCTACTCGTCTATCATCAAAGCCTGAACTTGAGGTGAATGGAGTAGTGTATCTCCTTCCAAAAAGGATTGATATTCTAGTTCCGAATTAAGCAGAGAGCGAATGAATCCTAATTGTGGTAAAGTGCCTTGCCTTAAACCTGCATATTCACTGATAATGATTTGGCATTAGACAGTAGGCTAAAATCACAATTTTCTGAGAAACTAAATATTGACGAATTAACCTCAAGAAATGTAAATAATTTTCTCTTTCAAAAAATATTGCTTGGTAGTTGTTCCCTCGATTATAAACATGGTAGTAATTCTCTTGCATATAGCTTTGTGGAAAGAAACAGCATATATAGATTATAAATCTTCACCCTCAAGCCAAGATCTCCGACTTTTGGGGTGATTTTGAAAGTTGCTTCTAATAGTGAAGAAAAAGTCGGAGATCTAAACTTTCTATTTCTTGAAGTTTTTGCAACAGAGAAAGACAAAAATAAAATCGCAGTGGAAGTTAAAACTTTTTACGGCATTTTACAGAGTTTGCAGTAGTTTAAGACACTGAAGTTTTAAACCGCTAAATTACTGATACTTGTTTAGGCGATCGCCAACTTTCATAATCAAGCGATCGCCATATCTATACAACTTCCCTTGTCTGCAACTTCAGCATTTCCGTTTGCACATTCATCCCAATCACTAGCGCATCATTGAGTAGAGAACTATATTGGTCAGCCTGATTTTGCACATCTAAGGACTTTAACGCGATGAGGTTCTGCTCGATATTATGAAAAAGCTCACGATGACCACTGAGAAAACGACGATGCTCTCGTAGGATTTTTTCTGTAGTCAGACCACAAATGAGACTATCTCTAGTTAACTCCAGCGCTTGTAATATATCCTCACGATGATTAAGATTTGCTGATTGATTGCCGACAGACTTCAGGCGATCGCACAGATCTACCGCCGCAATCACCTGATTATATTTATCGACCTCATCTAACAGATGGGACAAACAAGACATCTTTTTTGCACGAATCCAAGCAACAAAATTCCAACCTGCAAACAGAATTAACATAAGCAGAAACACAAAAATAGCAAACCCAATCTGCTCTTGCCGAGTATCGATGGACTTGCCAAGAGATTGAAATAGGAGAATGCTAATTGGCAGACTAAAGATCGCAATCAAAAATAAAGCGATCGCCTCACTTGTCAAAAAAGGAACTAAATATTTAGGATTATTTAATAGAGAAATTCGATATACGCTACCTATAAATAAACGAGTGATTTCTCTACCTGTAACCCTCTCTAGATCCTGTTCCGTAATCTGCAAATTCCTAATATCTGTTTGCATAGTTGTTAGGTAGTCTCAGATTTATGTAAAAAATAAGCTCTTAAGCGCATTCCATACAGCCAGATAAAAATTGCCTTCGCGGGGACGAAAAATATCAAATTTAGAGCCAAAGGAACCGAAAAATGGTCTCAATGTCCAAGCCATCTGACTACCAACAAAAGCATAGAGTCCTAGCCAGAACTTAAGAATAGAGATGCGGATTTTGCGGTTCTTATCAATGGCTGTATCGTCAATTGCCAAATCTTTGTCGGCAATAATAGTTTCAGTTTTTGGTAGTAAAACCTGATAGAGAAAGTAAACCCCAATAACGCCTGTCAGAGTAAATATGGCGACATTTAATAGCAGGAAAAACGAATAATTATCGGCTGTAATTAAGAAAAACAAAGTAACTGGAGCAAAACCAAATAGTAATGTACTAGTAATTGTGACCGCACAAAGCAAAATTGCTGCATATTGGCTTAGAGTAGTTTTTGAGCCAAAATAAACATTAAAGAAATAGAGTGCTGGTAAACAAATTGCTAAGGTAATTAAAAATAGAAATGGTAGCTTTGCGGCGGAAGAGATGATCTGCATCCAAGAGCTAATCGCCCCAATTAAACCACCATAAATCGCTAAAAATATAGAACTACATATTAATAAGCCAACTATTTTGGTGTTAATTTTAACGTCATCATAAATTTCTTTGATGAACTGATCGCGATCGCTCAGTAAGGCAAGAAGAACTGAGAAAAATGGCATATAGATTTTGGATAAATTTCAAGATTGAGCTGGTAGTAATTTAGCGCAAAAATATTTTATCTACGGGATTTTGTGAAATTGTAATAGCAATTTACATAATTTTTGCTCCACAGATGTAGACTAACCAAATGAGCATTGTGTTCCTATATAGTTTTTGTAGTAGAACTCATCCAAATCTATGACTAATCCTTTTAACGCTGAGACAGAGCCCCCTACTCTAGACACTAGTAAACCTGTGATGGGTGGAGGATGGCAAGTCATTAGCTACTGGGCAGAAAAGACCTTAGATGTCAAAGGAGGAATGCTCTGGAAAACGTTGCTGCATAAGAGTGCCTGTCTATCCTGTGCATGGGGAACAGGTGGACAAAAGGGAGGATTTCAGAATGAGGATGAGGAAAATTTGCAGCGCTGTGCCAAGAGTGTGGAAGCGATCGCCTCAGAGTTAATGGAACCGATTCCGCAACATTTCTTTGAGCAATATTCTATTCCTGAACTGCAAAAATTAAATTCGATGCAAGCCGATAGCTTGGGGCGGTTGAGCTTTCCAGTAATTAAACGTGCTAATAGCGATCGCTACGAACGGATCACATGGGATGAGGTCTATGCAATCGTCACCAAAGCCTTTCAAAAAGCACCAGAGCGTCTCGGATCCTACAGTTCAGGGCGTTCATCTAATGAGGCAGCGTACCTTTTGCAATTGCTCATGCGATCGCTTGGTTCTAATAATCTTGCGGACTGCTCCGATCTCTGTCATTCAGCTTCAACGGTAGGATTGAAGCGAGTATTTGGTTCTGGAACCTCAATGGTCAGCCTTGCGGATTTGAAACAGAGCGATTGCATCGTCTTGATTGGTTCTAATGCACCTGCTAACCATCCGCGCTTGATGAATGAACTAATTAAACTACGCGATCGCGGAGGAAAAGTCATTGTGATTAATCCCTTGATTGAAGTGGGTTTGGTCAAATTCGCTTCACCAGCCTATCCCATCAAATCCTTTCTCAAAGGTTCAGAAATATCTTCCCATTACATTCAGCCGATTTCAGGTAGTGATACTGCGGTTTTGCTAGGTATTCAAAAATCTTTGCTGGAGAATAATTGGATTAATTATGAATTCCTTCAGCAGCATACAGAAGGTTGGGAAGCAGTCATTGAGCAGTTGCGATCGCTAGATTGGGCAGATATTCTCAATACCTGTGGAGTCTCTCGCGAAGAGTTGGAAATTGCCGCCGAGATGATTGGCACTTCGCAACGGGTGGTCTTTGCTTGGGCGATGGGCATCACGCAGCATTCTAATGCAGTAGACAATATTTTTAGTATTGCTAATACCGCGTTATTAACAGGAAATGCAGGTAAAGAAGGCGCAGGAACGATGCCAATTCGCGGACATTCTAATGTGCAGGGTTTTGGCTCGATGGGGGTGACAATTCGCCTCAAGGAAGAGATCATGCAGGCTTTAGAGCAATTATTGCAGCGATCGCTGAGTCGGGTACAGGGCTATGACACTCGTGCTCTGATCGAGGCAAGCGATCGCCATGAAATTGATACTTTGCTCTGTCTGGGTGGCAATATCTATGCGGCAAATCCTGATCTCACCCAAGCTAAACGCGCTCTCGGTAATATCGAAACGATTATTTATATTTCCACCAAGCCCAATCTCGGACATTTTTATGGACTCGCAAAAGAGAATACTTTAATCCTGCCTGTATTTGCCCGCTTTGAGAATCCTCATAAAACTACAACCGAGTCTGGCAATAACTTTGTACGTCTCAATGATGAAGGGACATCGCATCTCCATCAACGCGAAGGTACAGATTTAATTTCTGAAGTAGAGTTTCTCTCCGAACTTGCCGATCGCCTGCATGGTCACGATGTCATTAATTGGCGATCGCTACAAGATCCCAAATATATCCGCCAACTCATTGCTAAAACCATTCCCGACTATGCCAAAATCGGCGAAATCGACGATACCAATCAAGAATTTACGATCGCTAATCGCATCTTCCATACGCCCAACTTCCCGACGCGATCGGGCAAAGCCAAGATGTTTGTCACGCCTTTACCCAAGCTAGAAATACCAACGCTTGCCAGTTTTAATCTACCTGAATATACAAAAGCGATCGCACTCATTCTTGGCACAGGGCGCAGCTATTCGCAGCATAATACGGTTGTGTATAAGGATGGTGACTACTATCGCGGTATGCCTCACCGCAACTGCATTTTAATGAGTAAAGCCGATGGCGATCGCGCAGGTTTTCAGGAACATCAGCGCGTAACGGTCAGGGGGAATGCAGGTGAAATGGCAAATGTAGAAATCATCTATGGACAGATTCGCGAAGGTTCAGCTTTAATGTTTTATCCCGAAGTCAATGCGATTTTTAGCGCTCCCATTGACGAACATTGCGGCACACCTGCCTTTAAGCGTGTTCCCATTGCGGTTTATATTTAAGGAAGCATTGCTTCGCAATGCTTCCTTAAATTATTTCAACCATTCTTCGAGGCTAGTCGTTAATTTGCCTGTAATTTGAGCAGTTAAGCGATCGCGTTTTTGTTTTTGCATCCATTTTTGAAATTGTTTTTCATATTCTTCACTATCGGTTTGATAGGTCACCCATGCGTCTAGTGCTACGCCTAAGCCCCAAAATACAAGTAGATAAACTTCCCACCCAATTTGACCAGAGGTAAATAAGTTTAACGCCACTAAAAAAGAATTGACGATCGCAAATTTCAACAAATTCGATTTAAAAGACTTCTTTTTATATTTATCGAATTCCACTTGCTCCTTGCGTACAAATTGCTTAGATTGCCATTCCTGTACTGCGGCGAGGAAATCAGCTTCACTCACACCCATATCTGAGGCAATCTCGTATATCTGCTGTTTGGTGAGGTTTTGACCATTAGTTCTCTTGGCGAGAGCATAGCGGAGAATCTGATCAACCTGTTCTTCGGAATAAGTATCCATAATTTTCCTCCATAGTCAGTTGGTGCAGGTAAACTTAGAATGTGGCTTGCTTTATGCGTTACATTAACGCATTCTACAGTTATAGCGGTTTTCAAATAAGTACATACTCGTTTGAAAGCCGAAAATCAATCACAGTAAGGTTTTGGAGTTTTCATTTTGCCGATGGCAAAATGAAAACTGCTATAGGGCAGCAATGAAGCGATCGCAGCAATCGCGTAGCCAATAGGTATAGGCTTCGGAATGTTCGCGAATATCTGTTTGTAAAACCTGTAAATCTATCCATTTCCAATCATCGGCTTCATCAGGGTTGAGAATTGGCTCGCGATCGCTATAACCGACAAACACATGATCAAACTCATACTCAATCAAATCATTATCTAACTCAGCACGATAGACAAAACTAAACAACTCCTTCAAGTCACAATCAAAGCCCATTTCCTCTTGCAGACGACGATGGGCGGCAAGCAAAGTTGTTTCCTCATTGCGAGGATGACTACAACAGGTATTTGTCCAGAGTCCACCTGAATGATATTTATGCTTGGCGCGTCTTTGTAGCAAAAGCTGTCCTTGGGAATTCAACACGAAAATCGAAAAGGCACGATGCAACAGTCCGTCACGGTGTACCTGTAATTTCTCAGCAGTCCCAATCTGGCGATCGCTAGTATCGACTAAAATAATTTTTTCTTCTAATTGCTGATCTAATTGAGCAGTTGAACTCATGGTGTTCATAAAAATAATAGGTGGTCCTTATATTGGGTAAGGATATACGCCGCATATCCTTCTTCTAGATATATTAAAAACCTTATAAATCAAGGCTTGTAACATATTATCTGGTTTTGATTCAGATTGAGATTTGTGGTTCAATCATCCATATTCAAAGAAAAGCTAGAATGTCTACTAAATAAATTTGGTGTTTTTTACGAAATGTTAATCAATCAGCAAAGATATATCAGTTCGACTCTGGCAGGATTAGCCACCATTGCGCCACTAATCGTTCTGAGTTGCGATGTCGCATCTGCACAAACGACTAGCTTGACTACTTTTCGCAGTACTGCATTGTCGAAGCACAATACTTATCGGGGTATCCATCGTAGTCCTGCCATGGTTATCAATAATTCCACCAATAGCACAGCCCAAAATTGGGCAAATCAGCTAGCTACAACGGGGACATTTACCCATAGCTCGTCTTCTCAACGCAATGGTGCTGGGGAAAATCTATATGTTTACTACACAACCGCATCTGTGATCGCTCCAGATGCTCTTGCTAAGAATGCCGTAGATTCTTGGTATAACGAGGTGAAGCAATACAATTATTCTGCCCCCGGATTTTCTTCCGCGACAGGACATTTCACACAGGTGGTGTGGAAGTCTAGTAACCAGTTAGGCTGTGGTACGGCAAAAGGAACGAAAACGCTTAATGGTACAAGATTTAACGCTTTCTACGTGGTCTGTCATTACAGCCCTGCGGGAAATGTACAGGGTCAGTTTCCAGCCAATGTTTTAAAGCCTTAAATTCAAAGTGCTTTGCAAAGCAAAGCACTTTGAACGAACTTCTAAAATATCGATTAGAATATATTACAAAACTACACATTTGCAGGAGTTTTATGGATACCATCGACTTAGAAAAGCTTTTGCAAAGGGGCTACTACGTCACACTAGGTGCAACATCATCATTAATTGAGGTAATCCAAGATCCCATCAAACGCGAAGAAAATTTGAGATTGTTGGGGCGTAATTTTGATGAAGTTACCCAAGCACTTGCAGAGAAAGGTGTGACAACAGAGGCAGAAGCACGTAGCTATGTGGATAGCTTTATTGCTCAGCAGGTTAGCGGCAAGTCTCCCAATGATTCGGAATCAACAGGTTTGACCACAGTAACTACTACTGCGAAAACCGTTGATGACAACGGAGTTGATCAGTCTACGGAAAAGGTTGAGCAAAAGGTAAAAGCGAGTATGCGTGATGAGATTGCAGAACTCACACAGCAGCTAGCAAGTTTGCGTTCTGAATTAGAACAATTACGCTCAAATTAACCCGAAAGAGACGAAAAGCTTCTCTTTCGGCTAGTATGCAAAATTGAAAATATACCTGTCGACATAAAACCCAAATAGTGTAGGGTGGCGCGAAGCGCCGCCCTACACTATTTGGGTTTTGAATTTCACTAAACTAACATCAGTTCGGGTTAATTTTCAAAGACCGTTTCAAATTATCCCGAACTCGTGTTAACTAAAGTCAGTTCGACTAAAGCAAAAAACGGGAAGAATTGCTAGCAATTCTTCCCGTTTTTTGTTATCTGTGACTTGCATAGCAAGGCACGGATAACCATATTATTTTACTTCCGTTAAAACTTAAACTTCTATACCTTTGTGATTTGGAATACAGAAATTGATCTCAAATCTAAAGTTTAATCGCAACAGTCTGGATACTGTATACAGCATCCAGACTGTTGCGATTTTTAGTCTGTCGCTCATATCACTGGTTTGAGGAGTTATGTCAAAGGCTTTCAATAGTTCGCTTTCATGTCTGGCGATGTTTGTCGCGCTGTCTATTTTTTCTGATGCATCTGCACAAGCTGCACCTCAAGCTTCTAATATTTCACCCAAAGATTCTTCTGTTAATCTATCAACAGCAAATTTATCAAGCAATCCATCAACATTGGCTCCCACCTCGATTAGTAATCTAATTGATCGCCAAGAAGCCGCAGTCACGCTCCAACAAAATTTGTCATCGGCATCATCTTCCATCACAAATTTAGAAGTAGATAAACTGGTTGAGCCGACGGAAGTTTCCGCAGTTACTTCTGTTTCGCAATTATCGGATGTACGACCTACTGACTGGGCATTCACGGCTCTCCAATCTCTAGTAGAACGTTATGGATGTATTGCTGGTTATCCAAATAGTACTTTCCGTGGTGGTAAAGCTCTAGCCCGCTATGAATTTGCGGCTGGCTTAAACGCTTGTTTAGATAAAATCAATGAAATTATCTCCGCAGGTCTAGCCGATAAAGTATCTAAAGAAGATCTCGCAACATTGAGAAAACTCCAAGAGGAGTTTGCCGCTGAGCTTGCAACTCTCCGTGGACGCATTGATACCCTTGACAAAAAAGTTGCCACTCTCGAAGCACAGCAGTTTTCTCCAACCACTAAATTGAGCGGTTTAGCATTCTTTAACCTCACTGGCGCTGCTGCTTCAGGCGATGTAATTGCTGAGCGTGTTAGTGCAACTAATATACTCGCTACACCAACTCGTGATCCAGTTACTAGACAGCCTTCACGAGTTGTCACTCAACGTCCCAATATTACTTTTGGATATTATCTATTTCTAAATTTAACAACTTCCTTCACGGGCAAAGACGCGCTGGTTACCCAATTAGTCACAGGCAATGGGAACTCTCCCGCTAACAACTTTGCATCGGCGGGATATACCAATTCTTGGGGAACGCCATTCCTTGATCAAACAGGTGTACCAACAGCCAATGTATTTAACATTCGGGAACTATTCTATAGTTTCCCTGTAGCTAGCAATGTCAATATAGCGATTGGTCCGCGTTTGAACTTCTATCGTTATTTTGATGGTAATCGCTTTACTAACTTTTTGACAGGAGCCACTAGTTTTAACTCCAATGGCAGTACTCTTTCCAATGCTGTTGATCGCGGTTCAGGAGCGGTAGTAACTTGGACAATCGATTCTCAATTTAAGTTAACTGCTGCCTATTTAGGCGAAAATACAGAGTTTCTATCTGCCGCTAACCCTAACTTCAACACTTCAAGTAATCCTCAACAAGGCTTATTTGGTGGCACAAATACTCTAACGGCGGAGTTAGTATATTCACCCAGCCGCGATGCCAATATCCGCTTTTTGTATACTCGCTCCAATATCAAGACTAACAACAATCGCATTGGTGGTGCAACGGCTGAGCCTTTGCCCTATGGGATTGCTGATGATGGTCAAGGTGGAGGAATTAACAATGCAACAGCCGACACAATTATCTTGAACTTTGATTGGTTAATTTCTAAAGGTTTTGGTATATTTGGTCGTTACTCCTACGGTAGTACAAATATTGCACCAATCAATCCTGCGATTGCTGGTGGAAGTATTAATGTGAATGCTTTCCAATTTGGACTGGGATTCCCAGATTTATTTAAGGAAGGGGCTTTAGGTGTTCTTTCCTTTGTCGTGCCCTACAGCTACTCTAGTGGACGTAATTTTCTTGTATCTGGCGGTGGCGATGGCGCAACTCAATATGATTTGGAGATGTCTTACTACTATCCAATCAGTAAAAACATTGCGATTGTCCCTGCTTTTTATGCCATCTTTAACCCCAATAGTTTTTCAACAAATCCAACGGTATTTGTTGGTAACCTCCGCACTCAGTTTAGCTTCTAATCAAACGAGAGTTTAGTCGGACATGAATAAAGATTTTACTATAAAACCTTTATTCATGTCCCACATGACGTAAAAGCAAAAGAGAGTTGCAGTGCAAAGCACTGCAACTCTCTTTTGCTTTTATGTCTGTCACCATTCTTGTTAGGACATAAAAACCAAATATTGTCTTCGCGCCGCCTTACAATATTTGGTTTTTAATTTGTCCTGATACAGGTGACTATGGCTATATGTCATCGAATACAAACATATTCTTGGCATTGCTACAACATTTGTAGTTTATAATACAAATATAAAGCTTAAGTTGTGAAATTAAAAAAGATGAAGACTCTTCGTGAAACTCAAAAACAGCAACGGAATAGCGAGTATCGCGATCGCCAAAGATTTGAAGATGAACTGAAAGGTAATGAACCCCAAGAACACCTCCATCAAAACTATCGCCATTGGGCATGGTTGCCTGCGCCTAAATCTAAATAAAAAAAGGCTCGCTAAGCGAGCCTTTTTTTATTTAGATTTATCTCTATCTTGCCCAATAGATTACTTTCTTTTCTATGGCTACGAATAATGAATAGAGCATTACTCCTAAAATAGCCAGAGTAATTAGTGCTGCAAAGGCTAGTGGTACATTAAAGTCTGATGCGGCTTGTACAATCAAATAACCTAAACCTGCATTAGAGGCGATCGATTCAGCGATTACAGCTCCGATAAAGGAAAACGAAACGGCAATCTTGAGAGAAGCAAATACATAGGGTAAGGTATGCGGCCATCCCACTTTCTGGAAAATCTCAAAATCTGATGCCCCTAAAGCATATAAAACATCTTTCATTTCTGGCTCAATGGTCTCTAAGCCTAAAGCCACATTAACTGCGATCGGGAAAAAGGCTAGTAAAAAAGCAGTGACGATCGCAGGAATGGCATTTGCTCCGAACCAAACTGCTAGCAATGGTACTAGCGCTGACTTAGGAATGGTATTGAAGGCAACTAGTAATGGATAGAACGTCAGATAAATAAATCGGGAGTAACCGATCAAAAAACCTAACACTACTCCGATAACACTAGCAATAATAAATCCTGCGAAAGTTGTCCAAACCGTTCGCCAAGAATTTTCCATTAGTTGCGGTGCAAATTTAACATAAGCTTTTAAAATATCGCTAGGAGCTGGTAAGTTAAAGGGCTTAATTTGAAAAATCCATACTGCTGCTTCCCAAACTATAAATAATACAACTGTAGCGATCGCTGGCAAAATGACAGTCGCAGCTTTGGTATTTAAAAAAGCATCAAAATCAAATTTTTTAGGTGCTCGCCTCACATTATCTACAGTCCCTTGCATATCTAACCCTCATCAACATAAACAATACTAATTATCAAAAGTCTTTGAAATGGAATGAGCAACTTAACGAGTTAAGTTGCTCATGGAATGAGTGATTAATTCTTATGAATATGGCGACGGAGCTCTGCTGCTAGATGAGCAAATTCATCACTGAGACACATTTCTAGCGTTCTCGGACGAGGCAGATCAATTTTTAGTTCAAAGGCGATTTCGCTCGGACGTGGACTCATAACATAGACTGTATCTGACAAAAAGACGGCTTCTCGCAAATCATGGGTAATCAAGATACCAACGCATTTTGCTTGCATCCACAAATCTTGCAGCATCACCCACATTTCTTCGCGAGTAAAAGCATCCAAAGCACCAAAAGGCTCATCTAGCAACAATATCTCAGGCTGATGGATTAAAGAACGACAAAGTGAAGCTCTCTGACGCATTCCTCCCGACAATTGCCAAGGAAATTGTTGCTGAAAATCTTTTAAACCTACAGCTTGTAACAACTTTTGAGCCATGTCCACATAATGAGCATGATTAACTTTAAAATCGCGCTTATAGGGATGCACTACCTCTAATGGCAGCAATACATTATCTATAGTGCGTCGCCAAGGAAGGAGCACAGGATTTTGGAATGCAATGCCTACATTTTTGAGAGGTTTAGTTACAGGTTGACCATGACACCGTAATTCACCAATTTTGGTAGGACTCAATCCTGAAACCATTCGCAAAATCGAAGTCTTACCACATCCGCTTGGACCAACGAATGAAACAAACTCACCTGGTTTGATACTGAGAGTAATTTCTTGAATAATTCGACGAATCGAATCACCAAATGGATATTCTAAACCGATCTTGTCAAATTCCAGCAAGGGCATAGAAGGCGAAATGCTTTCGGTAGAACTAGATGTTAGAGGCTGTACCATTTTATCGTTGGGGAGCAAAGGAATTTAGAGCAATGGTTTGCGATCGCTAGCCGAAGGAACCAATCTTTTGTCTTTAGGTGGTAGAAATTTATCGGTAAAAATATCTGCAACTGTTACAGGCTTCAACTTAAATCCTTCAACAGTCTGGGTGATGCTCTTTTCTAAACGCTTCATGTCAGCACCTCCAAAACCAGCAGCTTCTACTTCTGGGGTAACATACATCCTCTCGATTGCTAGCTTCAAACGCAGCTTTTCTGCTTCGCGATCCATCAGCTTGCTCTGATCTGTAGAAACAACTAAATCCAATGCAGCAGTAGGATCTTTAATAACTTCCTGCATTCCACGGAAGTATGCTTTTAGAAATGACTTAATTGCTTCAGGGTTTTTATCAGCAAAGTCTTTCTTCGCTAAAATACCATTGCCATAGAAATCCAAACCAAACTCGTCGTAGAAGAAGATCTGAATATCATCCATCGTTTTTCCTCCCTTAATTAAAGAAGGCACAACAGAAGTATAAAATCCGCTCACCGCATCCACTTTACCTTGAAGTAAAAAAGTTTCACGCAGTTTTGGTTCCATTGTTTCCCAAGTTACCGAATCGGGTGCAATTTTTACTTCCTTAGCAAAAAGAGGAAAGAGTTTGCGAGGACCATCTCCAGCAGGAGCACCTAGTTTCTTACCTACTAACTCCGCAGGACTTTTAATACCATTTGCTTTAAAAGTAACAATTGAGAAGGGAGCTTTGTTTTGATAGATGGCAACGGCAATAATTTTGTCATTAGGATTTTTGTCGTTGAACTCCATCGCGTTATACATATCGCTAAACGCTAAATCATACTTACCAGTCCCGAGTTTGCTAATTGTGTCAGCATTCCCAAACCCACGTTCGTAACTAACATCTAAACCTTCTTCCGCAAAGTATCCCTTTTCAATCGCTACAATTAGCGGTGCATCAAGGCTTTGTTTCAAAAAAGGCAATTGTACTCGAATGGCTTGCTTCCCTTTCTTGTCAGGGCTAGTAGCTGCTTGAGATGTAGCTGGTGCTGAAGTCTTGTCTCCAGAAACTGTATTAGTGCTTGTGTTGCTAGGAGGAGCAGAATTACAAGCTACAAGAATCGTAGTCGAGGCGGCAATAAGTAAAATTCTGTTTAGTTGCTTCTGAAAAATATGACGCATTATTGCTTTGCAAGGATAAATATGTATACTGTATACAAGACTAACCTCTATTTAAGGTTAGTGAAAAGGAAGTTTCTGTATATATAAATACAAAGAAATATAGCGTTCCTAAAATAAACGTCAGTTCAACGAAAACATGAAGGGATGCGAAGCATCTCGCAAATAGCACTATCGTACTCACATTAAATAATTCAAGCTAGTAAACGCTAGTTCGGGATAATTTGAAGCGATCTTTGAGAGAGGGTTTGCTAAGCAAACCCTCTCTCAAATGTCAAAAGTAAAAGCGTTGCTAAGCAACGCTTTTACTTTTGACATTTTAAAAGCTACATGGGAAGCAAGTGATGAAGCTTTCTGGTTGAACTGTTTTGCAAGGTGCAGTCGAAATTACATCACTTAACTTACTCAAAAGATAGATCATTCTTTTGAGCATTGCTCCTATAAATTATAAATTTAGATGGCGTTGTTGCATAAAAAGGGGAAGAGAAGGTAAATTAGATAAAAATCAGGAGATGGAGTCCCAGCAAATGACACAGAAACATGAGATCCGCAACTGGACAGAGTATAACGCAGGGCTAAAACAAAGAGGAAGCCTGACTTTTTGGATGAGCGAAGAAGTAATTGAAGGATGGTTAAATCAAACATTAAGTGGCAAACGGGGAGCTTCCAAAGATTACAGTGATATAGCAATAGCGACATTTATCACGGTCAAAGCGGTATATCAGCAAGCAGGAAGACAAACGCAAGGACTGTTAGAGTCAATATTTGCCTTGATGGGAATAGATTTACCAGTACCAGACCACAGCACCGTGTCAAGACGGACAGCAAGTTTAAGTGTGACCTTACCAGTAATCCCGAAACAGGGAGCAGTGCATGTAGTAGTTGATTCGACAGGGATCAAAGTATACGGCGAAGGGGAATGGAAAACACGGCAGCATGGAATTAGTAAGAGACGGACATGGCGCAAATTACACCTAGGAGCCGATGAATCAACAGGAGAAATACTGGCTGCGGTCGTCACCACGAATGATTGCCACGATGGAGAAGTACTCGCCGATATTCTCGATGCGATTGATGCTGAAATTGCTCAAGTTTCCGCAGATGGAGCTTATGACCATCGTCATTGTTATGACGAGATTGCCCAACATGGTGCTAAAGCCGTGATTCCTCCGCGCAAAGATGCCAAAATCTGGCAGCATGGCAATACCAATGCTCCACCACATCCGCGTGACCAAAATCTCCGTTATATCCGTAAACATGGGCGTAAAAAATGGAAACGTGACTCAGGTTATCATCGGCGCTCTTTGGCAGAAACTACGATGTTTCGTTTCAAAAAAATCTTTGGTGCTACTTTATGTTCTCGTAAATTTGACAATCAGGCGGTTGAGTTGTTCATCAAATGTGCTGCTCTTAATCGCATGATTCAACTGGCTAAACCTCTCTCCTCTCCTGTTGTTCGTTAATTTTCTAAGATCCTCCATCTTTTGGCTTCTTTTTATTCATGCAACAAAGCCAATTTAGATACAAGACGCTACAGGCTCTACCAACAATCCTAATAAGACATTATGTAAAAGGTTAGTCTGCTCCAGCATTGCCATATGCCCGCAATTAGGAAGTTCAAAAACATTCTCTCCATATCCGTTAAAGGAAGGATGAAAACTGGCAAGATGCCTCACATATTTAGGTTCCATAATTGTGTCATCTGCACCAGCCACAAAATAGACAGGTTGCCTTAGCTGCGAAACGATTTGAGGCAATTTATGAACCTCTTCCTCGCTAGTGGAGTCGAGTAATGTTCCTCTTGCCGCCTCATATTTTGCCGATACAAAATCGATCGCTCTTTGTTTTCCCCAATAAATATCTAAGGGATTTTGCACACTATCCTTAGCAAATTGAGCATGAACCAAGGGGAGGTTCTGTAACCATTGGGGGCGGAGCTTGAGGATGATTTTGCCTGCGGTACGAAACTTCTCAAATTCTTCTTTGATATAAATGCCTCCACCTGCGTTAAGACATACCACGCCTAAAATCCGATCGCTAAGTAATTTGGCTGCCCAAAGCGAGATCGCTCCACCCAGAGAATGTCCCACTAGCCAAACTTGTTTAATCTCTAAATGATCGAGTAATGCTTCTAAATCTTTGGCATAGCTTACGAGTGAATAATCATCGCGATCGCCAATTTCTGAGTTACCAAAACCGCGTAAATCGTAAGACAAACACTGAAAACTTGACTGCAACTGATTAATCAAGGGCTGCCAATAGTTTTTGCTCAGCATCCAACCATGCAAAAATACGATGGGAAAAGATGCGTCGTCTCCTGATTGTGGAGGGGGGGTAAGACTATAGCTGTGTTTTGCTCCTTGGATGATGACACTAGACATATAGAGAAAAGCCTATGGTTAGAAACACAATGCGATCACTATCTCGATCATATCGTAAGACCGTAAAGGGCTGTACTTAACTATAGAGACTTTATAGAGTTTCCCAGTCTAATTGCCCACCAATGTAAGAAATAGCTAGGACAAACCAAAACCCAAATAAGTGAATGCGTCACGAAGTGACGCATTCACTTATTTGGGTTTTATGTCCTAACCAAAACTTACATTGCTATAAGTCCCAAAAAACTTTAGAGATTGTCAAAGTAGCTATAGTCACCTATATCAGTACAAATCAAAACCCAAATAGTGTAAGGCGGCGCTTCGCGCCGCCTTACACTATTTGGGTTTCAAGCATGGCGAGCACTAAAGATAACTATACGATCCAGCTTTTAACAAAAAAGTAGATTGTCATCGCAGTGCCAACGCCAATGACAAAGCGCCGTACCAAAATCGGGGCAATTTTTTGAGCATAGTAGGCACTGATATAACCACCAATCGAAGCCCCGATCGCTGCAATAAAACCCTGTTGCCAGAGAATTGCTCCTGCAATTACAAAGGGGATCACCGTGATTGCATTAATACAACTAGTCAGCATCACCTTATAGGCATTCATGCGATTGATATTGGTCATTCCCATCAAGGCAAAGGAGGCAAGAAATAAAATTCCCATGCCACCGCCAAAAAAGCCACCGTATATAGCAACGATTAACTGCAACAGTGTGATTGAGACAGATCTTAATAATTTGAGATTTGCAAATTGGGACTGTTTGCTTTCAACCCAACTGGTCAAATTTTTACTGTAGGCAAAGGCAAGAGTAGCAATCAGTAATAAGTAAGGCAAAATCCGCAAAAAAACTGTCGGTGGTGTCTTTAAGAGCAAAATTGCACCTACCAATCCCCCGATCGCACCCAAAATACATATCTGAATCAGCGATCGCTTGTCTTGAGTGAATTCATGGCGATAGGCTCCTGCACTGGCTAATGTCCCTGGTAAAAGGGCGATCGAGTTAGTCGCATTTGCAGGAATAGGGGGTATGCCTGCAAACATCAATGCGGGAAATAAAATAAAACTTCCTCCCCCAGCAATTCCATTTAGCCCACCAGCTAACAAAGCTGCCACAAAAATTAGTAAGTACTGCTCAATCATCATTAAGTAAAGCTCTAGTTTTGTCAGCTACTCTCATTATGAAACCAATTTTGGTGAATCCAGCCCCCAAGGCTCTGGAATCACCAAAATTGCTATAGCTACCACCCCTCTCTCCTTGGTTTCACTTGACGATAGTTATAGTCTTTAGGGAAGACGAGTGGCGGCGCTGAGCACCGCCACTCGTCTTCTGGGGTAATGAGAATTGCTATGGTTTTGTAGATGCTTTTGTAGATGACTTATTTTGCCCTAAGATTAATGATGTAAGCAATTATTGTGGTCTTAGTGTGTCTAGGTTACGCCAAACCTTGCGTTTCTTAAGTGCGTTTAAAGCTTAAAACGTAGTCGCAACCCTTCCGCTATAGGCACTGGTACATATTTTAATAGTTATGCCCAAAGTTCTCGTTTCTGACCCCATCGATCAAGTTGGTATCGATATTCTTTCTCAAGTTGCCACCGTTGACGTAAAAACTACTCTCAGCCCTGAGGAACTAATCCAAGTTCTTCCAGAATATGATGCGATTATGATTCGCTCTGGTACAAAACTCACCAAGGATGCGATCGAAGCTGGCAAAAACCTCAAAATTATTGGTCGCGCTGGTGTTGGGGTCGATAACGTAGACGTTCCCACCGCTACTCGCATGGGTATTGTGGTTGTTAACTCGCCCGAAGGCAACACGATCGCTGCTGCTGAGCATACCTTAGCAATGATGATGTCTCTATCGCGGTTTATTCCTGCGGCTAACGCATCACTCAAGGGTGGCAAGTGGGATCGCAAGAGCTTTACTGGGGTTGAAGTTTATAAGAAAACCCTTGGTATTCTTGGCTTAGGTAAAATTGGTTCCCATGTGGCTACAGTCGCCAAATCCTTGGGAATGCGAATTCTTGCATATGATCCATTCTTAACAACGGAACGTGCAGAAAAACTAGGCGTACATCTTGTAGAACTCGAAATTTTGTTACGTGAAGCTGATTACATTACGCTGCACTTGCCTAAAACTAAAGATACAGCTCATTTGATCAATGCTGAGCGCATTGGCATCATGAAAGATGGTGTCAGAATCATCAACTGTGCTAGAGGTGGGATCATTGATGAAGTTGCCGTTGCCGAAGCCATCAAGAGCGGCAAAATTGCAGGGATCGCCCTTGATGTATTTGAAAATGAACCCCTAGAAGCTGATTCTGGTTTGCGTGAACTCGGAGCAAATGTCATCTTGACTCCTCACCTCGGTGCATCTACAGAAGAAGCGCAAACCAACGTTGCTGTTGATGTTGCCGAACAAATTCGTGATGTATTGCTGGGTCTACCTGCGCGATCGGCAGTAAATATTCCTGGCCTTCGTCCCGATGTATGGCAAAAACTCAAGCCTTACCTCCAACTTGCCGAAATGTTGGGCAACTTGGTTGGTCAATTGGCAGGTGGTCGGGTGGATAACCTAGATGTCAAACTTCAAGGTGAAATCGCTAACAGTGAAAGTCAACCCATCGTTGTAGCAGCTCTCAAGGGCTTGCTATCTCCTGCATTGCGTGAGCGCGTTAACTTTGTCAACGCCAGCATTGAAGCTAAGGAGCGTGGTATCCGCGTCACTGAAACCCGTGATCCTTCGGTTGAAGATTACAGTGGCTCAATCCATTTGACTGCCCATGGTAGCCAAGGTCAACAGTCGGTAACAGGAGCATTGCTCGGTAAGTCGGAAATCCGTATCACCAGCATTAATGAATTCCCGATTAACGTTGCACCTACCCACTATATGTTGCTGACCCTCCACCGCGATATGCCTGGTATCATCGGTCGCATTGGTACATTACTTGGCAACTTTAATGTCAATATTGCCAGTATGCAGGTGGGTCGTCGTATGGTACGAGGTGAGGCTGTAATGGTTCTCAGCATTGATGATCCATTGCCTAGTGGTCTACTTGATGAAATCGTGCATATTCAAGGCGTAACCGATGCCTTTGTCGTCAAACTATAAACCCCGCAAACAAGGGGCTTAAGCCCCTTGTTCTTTGAAAAGCGTTTGATTTAATCTAAATAAGATAGATCTAGCGGGTATGTATTATGTCAACTTCAAAATTTATTCCATCGGAAAAATATCGCCAAATGTTGGTACGTGATGGCGATCGCCGTTTTCAAGAATGGCATAATCGCTTTCTGAGTTACCAACAGGCTTATCTCGAAGAAATGAACAAGCGCAAAAAATAAACAAAAGGCTCGCAATGCGAGCCTTTTGCTTGGGAAGATGAATTATGAATTTCTGGGAATGGTACGATCGCCAAATTAGTGCGGCAAAGAAGCATGACGTACCCATATATGAATTAGATTGGTTAGTCTTACGTTTGACTTGTTTAGATAAATTAGACCTGAGATTGCGATCGCCAAATATCGCTCAGAAAATTACGCCTGAATTATTAACTAAGCTGGATCAACTCTGGCAAAAAAGATTAAGCGATCGCCTACCTGTGCAGTATTTAGCAGGCTCAGTCACATGGCGTGATTTAGAATTACAAGTTACTCCCGCCGTTTTAATCCCCCGTCCTGAAACGGAATTAATCATTGATATTATTGCCGAGCATTGCCAAGATGCGATTTATCAAAATGGGATCTGGGTGGATTTAGGAACTGGTAGTGGCGCGATCGCGATCGCCTTAGCTCAGCATTTCCCAAAAGCACAAATTCATGCGGTTGATTTTAGTGAATCTGCTTTAGAAATTGCCAAAATTAATGCCAATGCCAATATAAATAACCAGATAAATAACCAGATAATTCAATTTCATCATGGTAGTTGGTTTGAGCCATTAGCGAAATTAGATCTCCAAAACCAATTAGTAGGAATTGTTTCTAATCCTCCCTACATTCCTAGTAATGAAGTTTTAAATTTACAGCCAGAAGTGACCAATCATGAGCCACACTCAGCCCTTGATGGTGGCAAAGATGGACTTGATGACATTCGGGAATTAGTAAATACTGCACCAGCATATTTGATTGCTGGTGGATTTTGGATGATTGAGATGATGCAAGGTCAAGCGGAAACTGTGCGATCGCTTTTACAAACAAATGGCAAATATAAAAACATTCAAATCCATCGAGATTACTCAGGTATTGAAAGATTTATATCGGCTCAGATTAATTAGCGTATTTGCGAATAGCCAACATCAGAAATCACAGGAATTTTATCAGCGTACTTACCGCGAATACATTCAAAGATGCCATATACAGATGCGGCTGTGATCCCTAAGAAAGTAACACTAGCAATTATCTGAAGCATGAATGGGAAAAAGGCTAGCTTTCCTAAGATCAGTGCTAAAAGTTCAGTGAATGCCCCTACAAGAGCAACAATAATATCTAGCAGTAACGCTTGCATCGCATTGAAACGAATAAAATGATTTACTCTATAGCTTCTAACTACAAAAATAAATACACAAAACCAAGCAACAAAGCGAATTGAAATAAAATCAATAATTGAAATTGCTAGAATTCTATATAGATAGAAAATAGGGGTAAAAATTGTTGCTAATGGGGGAAACTGCTCAAACAAAAATGCCCCAAACAATACTACAGCAGTAATCGGTAATATATAAGGCAAACTGGCATAAAGCCTATCTAAATAATCGACTGAACTACGTCGTACCATTTTTACACCTCGCACTGAAATGATGCAGCTTGTGAAAGTGTAGGAATATCAGAGTATTCACCTTTAATACTTTGATAAACTGCATATCCAGTTAATAGCATCACTCCAATGAACATTGTGTTAGCAAATATCGCGCTAATTACCGATGGCAATGCAGCATTGGATAATTGCTCAAGGAATTGGAAGAGAATTTGACCGATAAACAAGACGATTTGCATTAACAATGCTTGCATCGTATTAAAGCGAATAAATCGAGGAATACGGGCATCTCTGACTACCAAAAAATATAAGCCCATAAATAAGAAAAACTCGCCTGTTAATCCCAGAAAAGGCACTAGTGGGAATGACAGCACATTGCTGTAGATCCAGATGAAAGGAATAAAGGGAAGGATAAGCAAGGGGAACTGTTGAAATAAAACGGCTCCATAAATCACCCCCGCCGACATGGGCAAGAGATAGGGCAAGCAACTATAAAAGCGATGTAAGGGTGTTGCAGCTTGCTGCCAATTCATAAAGATTTCCTTTGAGTTCAGGGCATTTACTGGCATTATAGCGATCACAGACTCACAAATGAGAGCCCGCAACATATAAGATATTTAAGAAATGTTTACATTTTGCCGTCATTAAGCTTAAGAAATGTAACAAAATGTAAACAAATCAATTTCAAATTATTGCATTTATTGCCCAAAATCAACCACTGCAATGGTTGTCTGGTATTAAATAGTGAATAGGTATAAATCTTTAATTGCAAATTGTTGCACTATGTAACAGTTTGAGCAACACATAACCAAACGCAATATATAAAATCCCCAAAAAATCAGGACAGTAATTTAAGGAGACTGCATGTTCACTTCTGTGCCACCGATCGCAACATTATCTAGTAGACGTATCATTCCCGAAAATCTACAGGGTCGGGTCTTAATGAAGTTGGTCTATGTAGTGCTTGAACCTCAATATCAGAGCGCTATGTCGGCGGCTGTAAAGTCCATTAATAAAAACAACCCCAACCTAGCGATCGAGGTAAGTGGTTATTTAATTGAGGAACTTCGTAGTCCAGAAAATTACGAGGTTTTTAAAGAAGATATTGCTGAGGCGGATATTTTTATCGCGTCTTTGATTTTTATTGATGATCTTGCTACGAAAATTGCTCAAGCAGTCGCACCCCATCGCGATCGCCTATCCGCTTGCGTCGTATTCCCATCAATGCCAGAGGTCATGCGACTCAATAAAATGGGCAGCTTTAGTATGGAAAACCTAGGGCAATCTAAGAGTGCGATCGCCCAGTTTATGCGGAAGCGTAAGGAGAAATCGGGCAGTTCTTTCCAAGACAGTATGCTCAAGGTCGTGCAAACTCTGCCGAAGATTCTCAAATATATGCCTATTGATAAGGCGCAGGATGCTCGTAACTTCATGTTGAGCTTCCAATATTGGTTAGGAGGTTCGACAGAAAATATTGAAAACTTCCTATTGATGCTTGCTCAAAATTATTTGCCTAGCGTGAAGGCAAGAGCAAAAGAAAATGGTGCGGCTCCTCTAATTATCAAAGACCCTGTTACCTATTTAGACATGGGGCTATGGCATCCTCTCGCACCGAAAATGTTCGAGAATACAGCCGAATATCTGGATTGGTATAATGCCCGTACCGATATTCCCGATGACATGAAAGATCCCCTCGCGCCTTGCGTAGGGTTGCTGATGGCACGTACTCACCTCGTTACTGGCGACGACGCGCATTATGTGGCAATGGTACAGGAATTGGAATCCCTCGGCGCTAGAGTAATTTCCGTATTCAATGGGGGCTTAGATTTCTCGAAAGCGGTTGAAGAATATTTCTACGATCCTAAGCAAAAGGATCGGGCGATCGTTGATAGCGTCGTTTCATTGACTGGTTTTGCTCTCGTTGGGGGACCCGCTAAGCAAGATCACCCCAAGGCGATCGAAGCTCTCGAAAAGTTGAACCGTCCCTACATGGTAGCCTTGCCGCTCGTTTTCCAAACTACAGAAGAATGGCAAGATAGCGATCTGGGTTTACATCCTGTGCAAGTTGCGCTTCAAGTTGCTTTGCCAGAACTTGATGGTGGACTTGATCCGATTGTGCTTTCGGGTCGCGATAGCATGACTGGTCGTTCCCATGCTTTAGGCGATCGCCTTGAAACCATCGCCAACCGTGCGATCAAGTGGGCAAACCTCCGCCGCAAGCCTCGCCATGAGAAGAAACTGGCGATTACAATCTTCAGCTTCCCTCCTGATAAAGGCAATATCGGAACTGCCGCCTATTTAGATGTATTCTCTTCCATTCATAAGGTCGTAGAAGCTCTTGGTAATAATGGCTATGATGTTCAGAACTTACCCAAGACATCCCACGACATGATGTCCGAGATTCTGCACAACCCTGAAGCAATGGTTGGCAGTCCTGAACTGAATGTTGCCTATAAGATGTCTGTGCCTGAGTATGAAGCCCATACTCCCTACGTCGATCGCATTATCGAGCAATGGGGGCCTGCTCCCGGACATCTCAATTCCGATGGTCAGAACTTGATCATTTACGGGAAGCAATATGGCAACATCTTCGTAGGCGTACAGCCCACCTTCGGTTATGAAGGCGACCCCATGCGCTTGCTCTTTAGCAAATCCGCTTCACCCCATCACGGTTTCGTAGCTTATTACACCTATCTCAACCATATCTGGGGAGCCGATGCCGTCCTCCACTTCGGGACTCACGGCTCGATGGAATTCATGCCCGGAAAGCAAGTGGGTATGTCTGGCGATTGCTATCCCGATAGCTTGATCGGAGCGCTACCCAACATCTATTACTACGCTGTAAACAATCCCTCAGAAGCCACGATCGCTAAGCGTCGCGGTTATGCCACCATCATCAGCTACATTACCCCTGCGCCCGAAAATGCAGGCTTAAGCCGTAACCTGCAAGAACTGAGCGAATTGATTGCGTCCTACAAGGATCTGCGTCTCGGTGGTCGTGGTGTCCAAATCACCAATACGATCATGGACAAGGTGCGCCTAGTCAATCTGGATAAGGATGTTGAACTTCCTGACCAAGATGCCAAGGATATGTCCCTTGAGGAACGCGATAACATCATCGGTCAGGTTTACAACAAGCTGATGGAAATTGAGTCCCGCGTTCTCCCTTGTGGTCTGCACGTTGTTGGCGAACCGCCCAAAGTCGAAGATGTCACCGACGTGTTGACCAGCATCGCCAGCTTCGATCGCCCCGAAGACAACATGAAATCGTTACTACGGATCATGTGTGAAAGCATCGGACGCGATATCGAGCAGCTTTACAAATCCAGCGACAAGGGTATTTACGCCGATGTGGAACTTTTGGCAAACATTCGGGCGATCGCCAATAAAGCTGTAGGCGCATTGGTCAAAGCAAAAGCTGATGACGATGGCAGAGTTTCCAAGCTCTCCGTTCTCAACTTCTTTAGAATGGGTAAAACTGAGCCTTGGATTGAAGTTTTCCAAGAGAATGGCTATCCCAATGTTAATAAAGATGATATCAAGCCTCTGTTTGAATTCCTAGAGTTCTGTCTCAAGCAAATTGTCGCGGACAACGAACTCGGCGGCTTGATCAAAGCTCTCGAAGGTGATTACATTACCCCTAGCCCCGGTGGTGACCCAATCCGTAATCCCTTGGTGCTGCCTACTGGCAAGAATATGCACGCCCTCGATCCTAACTCGATTCCGACGAGTGCGGCAGTGCAAGCAGCTAAAACTGTGGTTGATCGCCTCTTAGAGCGTCAACGTCAAGACAACAATGGAGTCTATCCCGAAACGATCGCGGTCGTCCTCTGGGGAACTGACAACATCAAGACCTACGGCGAATCCCTCGCTCAAGTCCTTTGCATGATCGGCGTGAAGCCTATGCCCGATGCCCTCGGTCGTGTCAACCGTTTGGAATTGATTCCCCTCGAAGAGTTGGGTCGTCCTCGCGTTGATGTGGTCGTCAACTGCTCTGGCGTATTCCGCGATTTATTCGTTAACCAAATGGACTTGATTGATCGCGCCGTGAGAATGGCAGCCGAAGCTGATGAGCCTTTGGAAATGAACTTTGTCCGCAAACACGCGATCGCCCAAGCAGAAGAGTTTGGCTTAACCATCAATCAAGCCGCAACTCGCGTATTCAGCAACTCATCGGGTTCTTACTCTTCTAACGTTAACCTCGCTGTCGAAAACAGCACATGGGAAAACGAAGAAGAATTGCAACAGATGTATCTATCGCGCAAGTCCTTCGCCTTTGGTGGTTCGGTCAGCAACACTCAACAGCGTCAGCTTTATGAAGCCTCACTGAAGACCGTTGACATGACCTTCCAAAACTTGGACTCTTCCGAAATCAGTCTCACCGATGTATCCCACTACTTCGACTCTGACCCTACCAAACTCGTTGGCAGTCTCCGCAAAGATGGCAAAAAACCCGCCTCCTTCATCGCTGACACTACCACCGCTAATGCTCAAGTTCGCACCCTGACTGAGACTGTCCGCCTCGATACCCGCACGAAGATTCTCAATCCCAAGTGGTATGAGGGAATGCTCAAGAGTGGTTACGAAGGTGTGCGCGAAATCTCGAAGCGCCTTGTGAACACGATGGGCTGGTCAGCTACGGCTGGAGCAGTGGATAACTGGGTTTACGAAGATGTCAATGATGTCTATGTGAATGATAAAGAGATGTGCGATCGCCTCAAAAATCTCAACCCCAACTCGTTCCGTAAGATTGTTGGTACGCTTCTAGAAGTCAATGGTCGCGGCTATTGGGAAACCAGTGAAGAGAATCTGGATAGATTGCGTGAGCTATATCAAGAACTCGAAGACCGAATTGAAGGTGTAGAGTAAAATAAAAAAGGGGCGGCTTATGCCGCCCTATTCTTTAGGCTACAAATATGAATTACCGAAATTACATCACGATTGAGCCAAATAAACGAGGCGGCAAACCTTGTGTGCGTGGTTTGCGAATTACGGTTTATGAAGTGCTTGAATACTTAGCTTCTGATATGACCGAAGCAGAAATACTTGAAGATTTTCCTGATCTAACGCAGGAAGATTTTAAGGCTTGTATTGAATATGTTGCAGCAAGAGAATTAGTTCATGGGAAATAGCGATAAATTTCTTTGCGATGCAGTACTCTACAAAATGTAACGGTTTCGTTTTCAAAGATTACTCCAATTCGATAATCTCCTACTTTGATTCGATAGGCATTTTCATACCCCTGTAGCTTTTTGACATTTTTGATATCTGCTAACCCAGCAAGTTTGGGAATCTCCTCAAATACAAGGCTGTTTATGGGTTTGAAGTAAGGAGTACTTTTGAGAGCTTTAAGTTCTTTAAGAAAGCTAGGAAGATAATTAACGTTCATTCTCTTTCCATTTCGGCAAGTGCTTCTTGGAGACTAAGAGGTTTTTCATCCTTAACTTCTAGCATGGCATTGACAAGCCCTAAATCTTCAATGGCTTCGACAATTGCAGGATATTGAGAATGACTTTCTGATTCTGGTGTAACGCTTTCACGAAATAAACGAATAATCTGCAAAAGGTTTGACCAGTATTGTTCAGGGATTTTGTCTAGCTCGTTGGCTAATTCTTCTGCAAATATTGTTGGGCTATTGGTTGACATTTTTATCATGCCTGAATGCAAGGTATTTTTAGGTTAGCATAATCAAATTAAGATCATAAAGGATAAGGCGGGAAAAGCTTTCAGCACTTTCAGTATTCCCATCACTTAAGTTTGAAAGCATGAATACTCTGTAGACCAAGCAAAAAATATGATTATTGTCTTGAAATGATTATAATCATCATAAATATGAGATAATAATGCGATATTTGCAAAGATATTTCTAAAATCAATGATTAGAACTGGGGATGTACGCATACTAGCAAGAGCTTTTATGCAAGATTTGACAAACACGCTTATAGCAGAAAATCGGGATAGGGTTCAGGCACAATTTTCTCTAGATGAATCTCAAGAGCAGGTTGTTGAATCTCAAGCAAAGTTTATGCGTGTTGTCGCTCCTGCTGGTTCTGGCAAAACACAAACATTAACTGCTAAGGCGGTAAATGTTTTAGCAAATAATCCAAATGCAAGAATTTTATGTTTGACCTTCACAAATGCAGCAGCTAAAGAGATTCAAGACCGTATCGCTAAAAAAATTCCATCCTCTTCTAATCTTTCTATCAAGGTTTCAACATTAAATGCTTTTGGTTATGATCTCCTAAAATCCATAGATCAATCTTTACAAATAGCTGCTCCCAATGGAAAAGGTCTTGGCAGAGCTATGAATTTGATAAAAATAATAATGGAACAAAGTAATATTTGGAGGGATAAAGTTAATCCAAAGCTTTGTTCTCCTATCCTAGAACTTACAAACATGATGAAGAGTCTTGGATTTAATCATCAACATGAAGTTGAAGACCTTCAGAGCCATTATGATTTAGTTAGAGCGTTGGGTATGTCGCAACTCATTGAAAAACTAGTAGAGGATATTGGAATCAATGGTGATTTCAAAAATGTTTTTGTCAATTTATGGATGCCATTTTGGAAAAACCTCAGTGATAAATTATGGGAATCTAAATTGATCACACTTGAAGATCAAAAATACTGGGCAATGACTCAACTTGCTAATAGTCCTCAGGCTCAAGGCTGGTTGAGAATAAAGCAATTTTCTCATGTTTTTGTGGATGAGTTTCAAGATATTAATCTTCTCGATCTTTTTCTTATTTCTCAAATAGTCCATCTTTCAAATGCCAGTTTAGTAATTGTTGGAGATGATGATCAGTGTATCTATGAGTGGCGAGGATGCACGTCTGTTTTTATCCAAAAACCTGAAATGAGTTTTGGACAGATTTTACATGGAAATACTTTTGAGACTATCACATTAGAGAAGAACTACAGATGTCCTCAAAATATAGTTACGCACTCGGAGAAACTCATCAACCACAACACTAGCCGCATTCCTAAAAGAATGATTCCTGTCAGTGCAGAGAGTGCAAACATTCGCGTTGTATCAGTGCCAGCCGCTTACATAACTTTGAATATTGTTGATGAGTTAATTGCAGATATTGTAGAAAAATATCCTAAGCATACAGTTGCTATTGTAGGACGGAAAAAATGTCAGCTAATCCCAATTCAAATTCTACTCACAAAAAGAGAAATCAAATTTTCAATTGATACCGATCTCAACGTATTTGCAGGAGAAGCATTCAAAGATTTTCGTCGTTTTTTGTCTTTGCCAAGTGTTTATACAAAATCTAGATCTATTAGAGAAAACGTTGGGGACATGATGGCTTTATTGAAGCGAGTCCAGAGAACTCCTTTGAGTAAGGTAGAAAAGCAAGAAATTGAAGAATGGTTAATGCAACATCAACCAGAATCTCTTCAATCCGCAGTAGATATGTTTGGAGACTATTTAGGGAAATTCAAAAAAGGTTATGTTAATCCTAGAGATGTTTCAATACGTTTAAAATCTTTCCTTGAAAAGTTTTCAGTCGTTGCGTGTGTAAAAGTAGCAAGTGATGTCTTTATTGGTTTTCAAAAAGATTTTGTGAGATCAAAAGATGATATTTTCTACTCTGATCCACCTTTTAGCCATCTTGCTGATTTAGCTGTTAACTATGAAAAAGATTTTCAGCTATTTTTACAGGATATAGACAGGGCAATTGAAAGATCTACCGCTAATGATTCACGCGAAGCTAAAGTTGAATTAATGACAGCATTGCGTACTAAAGGGAGAGAATTTGATACAGTTATTGTCCTTGATGTTAATGATGGAATCTTTCCTAATAAGATGGCTAAAGATGCTGGACGGATTGAAGAAGAAAGAAGGCTTTTTTATGTGACAGTTACACGGACGAAAAACAATTTATTACTTTTCGACAGTGGTCGTATACAAGGTCAAAGGCTTAACATTTCTCCATTCATTGATGAAATGGATTTGCCAAATAGTTCTCGTTTATCTCATCCACAAGTAGATCGCATTTCTAGAGAATTACTAGATCAGCTACGAGTTTGATGAATTAGGGGCGATCGCTGTCTGATGTGGAGATTTAGGCGATCGGGTTGGTGGGTGATGAGGGTGCGATCGCTGTTTGATTGGAAAATAGGCGATCAGGGTTGTTGATTGAGGGTGCGATCACTTTTTGATGTGAGGGAAAAGGCGATCGGGTTTGTGGGTGGTGAAGGGAGCGATCACTGCTTGATGTGGAGATTTAGGCGATCGGGTTGGTGGGTGATGAGGGTGCGATCGCTGTTTGATTTGAGGGAAAAGGCGATCGGGTTTTATGGATGGTTAGGGGTGATCGCTATTTGTTGTTTAGGGAATAGGCGATCATTTTTTGTGTTGAGGAGCAATCGCTGTTTGATGTGGAGAATAGGCGATCAGGTTTGTGAGTGGTGAGGGGCGATCGCTGTTTGATTTTTGAGAATTGGCGATCGGGTTTTATGGGTGATGAGGGGCGATCGCTCCTTGATGCAGGAAATAGGCTATTAAGATTGCTTAAAGTCAACATTTTCATAGATAAGTGACAGTGAAAGAATAAGATCTATGCTAGTTAGTTGAACTTCGGGATCGTTAACAGTTAAATCAGAACTATTGATTGTTAGATATTCCCAAACTTCTGTACGATCGCTACGACGATAGAACTCAATACTTAGAGAATCTGAATTGATGAGCATATATTCTTGTAATGAGTCTATTTTTAGATAGTTACGTAACTTAATGCCGCGATCGCGACTTTCTGTAGCAGGGGATAGGACTTCAGCAATTAAACAAGGATATTGTAAAAATTCCCTAGCATTGCGATCGCGCGAATCGCAACTAACAACTACATCAGGAAAGTAATAAACATTGCTCGGAATAGTCATGAGTTTCGCATCCCCCCCAAGGATACGACAACCTTTACCACGTAAATGATTTCGGATTAGTACAATTAAATTAAGAGCAATTTCATTATTTTCAAGCTTTCCACCTGTCACCTCAATAACCTCCCCATACTCATACTCATATCTACCTTCTTGTGTTACTTCCCACTCTAGATATTCCGTAGGTGATAGGCTAGGCGATAAAGTGGTGGAAATCATACGTTTTGTCCACAATTTTTATATTCATTATAATCAGAAATAGTATTTGACGATCTCTGTTTGATTTTGAGATTTAGCCGATCAGGTTTTGTAGGTGGTGAGGAAATAGGCGATCGCATTTATGAGTAGTGAGGTGCGATCAATGTTTGGTGATAGGGAATAAGCGATCTGTTTTATGGGTAACGAAATGAACTATTGATTTAAGACCTTTAAGTCATATTGTTTGCCCAACATAGAGCCGATTCAACAGAATCTAAACTCAAGTAGGGAAATTATTACTGGTGTTACGTGGAACTCAGGGCATGAATTTCTTGCTGCTAGCTAAGCAGGGCAACCACGGGGGGGTTGCCCCTACCTGAATAATTTAAATTTTTTGTAGGGGCTGTGCCCCCGTGCCAGCCCCGATCCTTCAATATTGTAGGAATTCCTTCCACGTAACATCAGTTATTAGATAAAAAAGAGGCGCTAAGCGCCTCTTTTTTATCTACATTTTGGCAAGTTCTAGCATTGTCTTCAAGACAGAATCGGGATTGAGACTGATTGAGTCAATGCCCTGCTCGACAAGGAACTTGGCAAACTCAGGATAATCGCTAGGAGCCTGACCACAAATGCCGATCTTGCGATGGTTTGCCTTAGCCTTTTGAATGACCGTGCGAACCATTGACTTAACCGCTTCATTGCGTTCATCAAAGATATGAGCAACGAGGGAAGAATCACGATCTAATCCAAGAGTTAACTGGGTGAGGTCATTGGAGCCAATCGAGAAGCCATCAAAGACTTGCGAGAAGTCATCCGCCAAGATCACATTACTGGGGATTTCGCACATCACATAGACTTCTAATCCATTTTCGCCACGCTTCAAGCCATGTTTTTCCATTTCTGCAAGTACCTTACGACCTTCTTCAGGAGTGCGACAGAAAGGAATCATCGGAATCACGTTGGTTAAGCCCATGTCATCGCGGACACGCTTGAGGGCTTGACATTCCAAACCGTAGGCTTCGCGATATTTAGGATCGTAGTAGCGGGATGCCCCACGCCAGCCAATCATTGGGTTTTCTTCAGTAGGTTCAAAGGCACGACCACCGAGCAGATTGGCATACTCGTTGCTCTTGAAGTCGGACATTCTTACTACGACAGGCTTGGGATAAAATGCTGCGGCGATCGTGCCGATACCGTGAGCCAGCTTGTCTACAAAGAAATCAGCCTTGTTTTCATAGCGGGCTGTCAGTTGCGAGATTTCCCATTTCGCCGCCTTGTCTTCGAGGGTGTCGAAGTTCATCAGGGCAAGAGGATGTGCCTTGATGTGGTTAGCGATGATGAACTCCATACGGGCTAAGCCAACACCATCGCAGGGAATGGAAGATAAACCAAAGGCTTCTTCGGGGTTGCCCACATTCATCAAGATCTTGGTAGAGAGTTTAGGCAAATTGTCGAGGGAAGTCTCGATCACTTCAAAGGGAACTAGCCCTTCATAAACCTTGCCTTCTTCACCTTCAGCACAGGAAATCGTGACCTCCTGACCAGTTTTGAGAACGCCTGTGGCGTTGCCGCAACCAACGATCGCAGGAATACCCATTTCTCGCGCAATGATGGCGGCGTGGCAGGTGCGTCCACCTTGGTTGGTGACGATCGCACTAGCCTTTTTCATGATTGGTTCCCAGTCAGGGTCAGTCTTGTTGGTGACTAGCACTTGTCCTGCTTGGAAATCTTCGATGTTATGGACTTCCAAAATCACATTTGCTTTACCTTGACCGATCATCTCGCCCACAGCACGACCTGTAATCAAGACATTGCTAGAACCATTCAGTTTGTAGTTCCTAAGAATGTTGCCTGACTTTTGCGACTGCACGGTTTCAGGTCTTGCCTGAACGATGAACAGTTCTCCTGTGCGTCCATCTTTTGCCCATTCAATATCCATCGGTGACAACTTGCCGCGTACTTCTGAATAGTGATCTTCGATGATGCAAGCCCATTCTGCGAGTTTGAGAATCTCGTCATCGGTAATCGCGAACTTGACTCGTTCGGAAACGGGAACAGGAATATTCTTGGTCAGCTTACCGCCGCCAATGTCATAGACCATCTTGATTTCTTTTGTACCGAGGCGTTTTTCGAGAATGGGACGGAAGCCTTGTTTGAGAGTTGGTTTGAAAACGAAATACTCATCGGGATTGACTGCACCCTGCACGACATTTTCACCTAAACCATAGGCAGCGGTGATTAACGCTGCATTTTTAAAGCCTGTCTCGGTGTCGATGGAGAACATCACACCAGAGGAGGCGAGATCGGAACGTACCATCTTCTGCACGCCGACGGAGAGGGCAATATCGAAATGATCGAAACCATTGATGGTGCGGTAGGAAATGGCGCGATCCGTAAATAGTGAAGCAAAGCAGCGATGGCAAGCATCGACAACTTCATTCGCACCATAGACATTGAGATAGGTTTCCTGTTGTCCTGCAAAACTGGCATCGGGCAAGTCTTCGGCAGTGGCGCTAGAACGGACGGCTACATCGGATTCCTTGCCGCATTCATAGCAATCACATAGTTTCTGATAGGACATGGCGATCGCCATTTGCAGATCGTCGGGGAATGGCGTGCTGAGGACTAAAGCGCGTGCCATACGACCGCGATCGCGCAGGTTATTCATGTCCTCAATGTCTAGATCGGCAAAGAGTTCACGCAATTTTGCTTCGAGTCCAGCTTTCTCAATGAAATGACGGAAAGCATAGGCAGTGGTCGCAAACCCATTGGGAACATTTACCCCCTTAGGCTGAAGTTGACGAATCATTTCGCCAAGAGAAGCATTTTTCCCACCCACAAGCGGAATATCAGCAATTCCCACTTCTTCAAACCAAAGGACTAATGCTTGTTCTTTGGGAACATTTCTAGATGTTTCTGAGGCAAAAGTCGAGCTAGTCATAATGATTTAACTCCCTAACCAAATTAATGATTAGATCAATTCTTGTATCAATAGGGATTAAGTTTGAAGCCTTAAATATTGATTAAGAAACTTAATCAAGAAACTTTTGATTAACAACTCATTGGTTAAGTTCTATAATCAAGACCTTATACCTTGGTATAGACTATATTGAAGCCTTCGATACCTTTTAATTATATCTACTACGGAAGCATCAAATTTACTCGGCATTACATTTGTTCATCAAGCTTTGCAAAGATTGACATTAGTTAGTAGATCTAGAATAAGTAGAGATTAATGATTGATTCTTCTAGGCTTTTTAATAAATTAGCTCGTATGTTTAACTAATATTTTGAACCGAAGAGAATGGCAATATTTATAGATAATTCTCATTGTAGGATCTTTAATCTTTATGGACTATAAGAAATTTTTTAAAAGTGTTGCTTTGCAACACTTTTAAAAAATTTCTTGTTTTTTGAGAAAGTGCAAAGCACTGTATAGCTGCGGTCACTTATGTTAGGACAAAAGCAAAACCCAAGAAGAGAAAGGCGGCGCGATGCGCCGCCTTTCTCTTCTTGGGTTTTATGTCCTGATACACTTGGCGACAGCTATAGTTTTAATTAGTTGCGAAATCCATATTCGAGGACAAAAAATTGAGCATTAAAAGGAGCTAATGGTTCTCGGAGCTTGGCTAACTCTGATTCGCATCCATGAATTTCCAAACGAAAAAGCTCGGCAACTTGAAGAGCTTCCTGCAAAATGCTATCTACATTTTGCAGATGAAACAATAGAGCCTCAGCATCTACATAGGCTTCACGGCAATGGGCAATATTTTCATAAAAGCTAAAACCGTAATACAGACATTTGGGTTCGGTTTTGGTCTGAGCCGTAAAGCGATCGCAGATTGACTTAAACTCTTCTAGCTTACCTTCAGGAATTTTGAAATAGGGCGCAATGGAGCAACCTGTATCTTGAGTTGACATGGTTGATTTTTCCTAAGCAGTTTTGATGGATTTTAGAAGTAGATCTTGCCTGATCTGGAGACCAAAGACTGTAACGATTTATGGCAAAGACTTATGGCAGTGATGATTAGGGACAGCCAAATGTTTTGTGGCGTGGCTTCGCCACGCCACAAAACATTTCATCAATAAGGTTTATTGAAACAATTGGGTTTTGTAATGCTTGGTAGTTCCCAACTGTCAGTACACTAGAAACAACAGTCTAGAATTTTGGAGACCGCGATCGTGACTACAACTAAACCCCGCGATGTACAGGTAATTTACATTGCTGATGAAACCTATGCGCTGCGATCGCGCAGTTGGAATCGCCTGAGATTTGAAATCGAATATGCGCTAGAAAAAGGAACTACTGCCAACTCATTCTTAATTCAAGGGAATTTGCAAGCGCTAATCGATCCGCCCGGAGGCACATTTACGGAAATTTATCTAGATGAGTTGCGGAAGCGAATTAATATTCTCGATATCAGTTATGTAGTTCTCGGTCACGTTAACCAAAACCGCATTGAAACCCTTAAGGCTTTACTAGCAATTAATAACCGCCTCACCTTTGTCTGTACAAATCCGGGGGCGATCGCCTTGCGTCAGAGTCTAGAGGAAACCTATGGAGACAAGCTCAAAATTCAAGTTGTGCGTGGTGAAGAAGTCCTCGATCTTGGTAAAGGGCATGTTCTGAAATTTATTCCCACCTCCACCCCACGCCACCCTGATGAGCTTTGCACCTACGACACCAAAACGCAGATTTTATATACTGACAAGTTTTTTGGCGCTCATGTCTGTGGCGAT
>NZ_JAAVJL010000001.1:2580000-2845000 GCF_012863495.1 Pseudanabaena yagii GIHE-NHR1 | reverse complement strand
GACCTTAACTGGTGATCTGGGCTGTTTCCCTCTTGACCATGGAGCTTATCCCCCACAGTCTGACTGGTATTGTGTGCATCTGGTATTCAGAGTTTGATTCGATTTGGTACCGGTCTCCCAGCCCGCACCGATTCAGTGCTTTACCCCCAGACTATAATCAATACCGCTATGCCTCAACATATTTCGGGGAGAACCAGCTAGCTCCGGGTTCGATTGGCATTTCACCCCTAACCACAGGTCATCCGCTGATTTTTCAACATCAGTCGGTTCGGACCTCCACTTGGTGTTACCCAAGCTTCATCCTGCCCATGGTTAGATCACCCGGGTTCGGGTCTATATACAGTGACTATCGCTCTTATCAAACTCGCTTTCGCTTTGGCTTCGGGATTTTCCCCTTAACCTGCCACTGCATATAAGTCGCCGGCTCATTCTTCAACAGGCACACGGTCAGTCGTTTAATCGACCTCCCATTGCTTGTAAGCTTACGGTTTCATGTTCTATTTCACTCCCCTTCCGGGGTTCTTTTCACCTTTCCCTCGCGGTACTGGTTCACTATCGGTCACAAGTGAGTATTTAGCCTTACCGGGTGGTCCCGGCGAATTCACACGGAATTTCTCGTGTACCGTGCTACTCAGGATCCAGCTTGCCAATTTTGATTTTTAATTACGAGGCTTTCACTCTCTCTGGCGTGTCATTCCAAACACTTCTTCTAATCTCTGTTGTACAGTGTTGCTGTCCTATAACCCCAATCAGTCTTGCCGATTGGTTTGGGCTCTTTCCCGTTCGCTCGCCGCTACTTAGGAAATCATTGTTTATTTTCTCTTCCTTCAGCTACTAAGATGTTTCAATTCGCTGAGTTCGCTCTTTCCCGTCTATTTTATTCAACGGGCAGTATTTAGGGTTGCCCCATTCGGAAACCTGCGGATCACGGCTTGCTTCCAGCTCCTCGCAGCTTATCGTAGGTAACCACGTCCTTCTTCGCCTTCTTGTGCCTAGGTATCCACCGTAAGCCCTTTGTAGCTTGACCTCTGTATCTCTACTTCGGTACTACTTGCTTCTTTGTTACTTTTTTTACTATGCAGTTTTCAAGGTTCTTTCTAAATTCTTCGCTCTCGCTAGAATTTAGCAGTCTCTCTAGTTGCTCTTTCTTGCTTCACTAGATGAGTTGCTAAACTCTTGCTTTCGCTTTTGTTGGTCTTTCGTTAGTAGTTTGGTGGAGATAAGGAGATTCGAACTCCTGACTTCCTGCGTGCAAAGCAGGCGCTCTACCAACTGAGCTATATCCCCAGAGTCCAAGTAAAAAGTTTAAAGTAAAAAGTAAAAACTTTTGTTTGTGTTTTTCCTTTTGCCTTTCTCCTTTTGCCTTTTCTCAAGTGGGCCATACTGGACACGAACCAGTGACCTCACCCTTATCAGGGGTGCGCTCTAACCAACTGAGCTAATGGCCCTTTTTGTTAGCCAAATTTAGAACCTGACTTAGTTTGAAAGCTTTCCAATAAACTTCGTTCGACCTTGGGATGACTTACTCCTGACCTAATTCTGTGTTGGTTCAGTCTAAGAGTAAATAGGTCTCCCTATAAGGAGGTGATCCAGCCGCACCTTCCGGTACGGCTACCTTGTTACGACTTCACCCCAGTCACCAGCCCTGCCTTAGGCGCCTCCCTCCCTTGCGGGTTGAGATAACGACTTCGGGCGTGACCAGCTTCCATGGTGTGACGGGCGGTGTGTACAAGGCCCGGGAACGTATTCACCGCAGTATGCTGACCTGCGATTACTAGCGATTCCGCCTTCATGCAGGCGAGTTGCAGCCTGCAATCTGAACTAAGACTGGGTTTACGAGATTAGCTTGCATTCGCATGCTCGCGACTCTTTGTCCCAGCCATTGTAGTACGTGTGTAGCCCAAGGCGTAAGGGGCATGATGACTTGACGTCATCCCCACCTTCCTCCGGTTTGTCACCGGCAGTCTATCTAGAGTGCCCAACTTAATGATGGCAACTAAATACGAGGGTTGCGCTCGTTGCGGGACTTAACCCAACATCTCACGACACGAGCTGACGACAGCCATGCACCACCTGTGTTCGCGCTCCGAAGGCACTCCTCTCTTTCAAGAGGATTCGCGACATGTCAAGCCTTGGTAAGGTTCTTCGCGTTGCATCGAATTAAACCACATACTCCACCGCTTGTGCGGGCCCCCGTCAATTCCTTTGAGTTTCAATCTTGCGACCGTACTCCCCAGGCGGGGTACTTAACGCGTTAGCTACGGCACTGACCGGGTCGATACGGCCAACACCTAGTACCCATCGTTTACGGCTAGGACTACTGGGGTATCTAATCCCATTCGCTCCCCTAGCTTTCGTACTTCAGCGTCAGTTGAGATCCAGCAGGACGCTTTCGCCACTGGTGTTCTTCCAGATATCTACGCATTTCACCGCTACACCTGGAATTCCTCCTGCCCCTATCTCTCTCTAGTCTTACAGTTTCCATTGCCTTTCCAAGGTTAAGCCTCGGGCTTTGACAACAGACTTACAAAACCGCCTACGTACGCTTTACGCCCAATAATTCCGGATAACGCTTGCATCCTCCGTCTTACCGCGGCTGCTGGCACGGAGTTAGCCGATGCTTATTCGTTAGGTACCGTCATTATCTTCCCTAACAAAAGAGGTTTACAATCCACAGACCTTCGTCCCTCACGCGGTATTGCTCCGTCAGGCTTTCGCCCATTGCGGAAAATTCCCCACTGCTGCCTCCCGTAGGAGTCTGGGCCGTGTCTCAGTCCCAGTGTGACTGGTCATCCTCTCAGACCAGTTACCGATCGTCGCCATGGTGTGCCGTTACCACTCCATCTAGCTAATCGGACGCAAGCTCATCTACAGATGATAAATCTTTCACCCGAAGGCATATCCGGTATTAGCAGTCGTTTCCAACTGTTGTCCCGAGTCTGTAGGTAGATTCTTACGCGTTACTCACCCGTCCGCCACTAGTACCGAAGTACCCGTTCGACTTGCATGTGTTAAGCATACCGCCAGCGTTCATCCTGAGCCAGGATCAAACTCTCCATGGTGTCTTCATCCTTTCAGAATTCCTTCCTACTCACATAAAGCTTTTTTCCTTTCGGATGGGTTTGACTTTTTTTTGCTTTTCGCTTATCCTGTCGGATAGCTGGTTATCTTTCAATAATCCAGTCTCTTTATTCTCTTGACGAGGTTTATTGGTTTCTTAAAGCTTTCAAACTATTTGGTTGTCTAGGTTCTCGCGCCTCTCCTTTCAGTTCAGGTTGCCTCGCTTTCGCTTTGACTCCCTTCAGCGCTTTACTAATATATCTACCTTCCATTCCTTTGTCAACTGCTTCCTTTAAGAAAGTTTTTTGGAAAAATCCAAAGTCATTTAAGACAAGGTTTTTAGGATAAATTTTTTAGGACTTGGGTAGAGCTGCTTCGATAGATTTAGCTACGAGTGCTTGAACTGCTTCTACACCCTCCCAGCCTCTAATTTCGGTAACTTTCTTTTCTAGATTTTTGTAGGAGCGGAAAAATTCAGCGATTTCGTCAAGACGGTGGGGGGCGATATCAGCTAGCGATTTGACATCGGCGTAACGAGGATCTTTGGCAGGGACACAGAGAATTTTTTCGTCACGATCGCCACCATCGATCATGATGAGCATTCCGATAGGACGGGCTGGAATCACACAACCGGGGAAAGTGGGTTGATCCATGATGACCATGCCGTCAAGTGGGTCGCCATCGTCGGCAAGGGTGTTAGGAACAAAGCCGTAGTCGTAGGGATATTGAACAGAGGAATATAGGACACGGTCTAAAGCAAAGGCATTGAGGTCTTTATCAAATTCATACTTGTTTTTGCTACCTGCGGGAATTTCGATCAAGACATTGAGGATGCCTGCTTTAGGTTGTGGTGGGATAAGAGATAAATCCATAACGATGATCCTTTAGGTGTTGTTTGTTACTTATGTATATGTTTGACGTGTTTTGGTCAACCAGCGATCGCATAGCAAATTGCTGTCTGCCTAGAAAAAGTATAAGTGTCTAGGGCAATTGTTTTTACGGTTAATTAGTTAGGCTGATACGCACTTTTGAAAAAATATGCTTTACTGTGATGCATGTGAAGTGTGAGGATGTGCATGGTTTTGCAGCAGGAAGCTCGGTTCCCTATTGGTGTTTTTGATAGCGGGGTTGGGGGACTTACGGTTTTACAAGAAGTTCATCGCCAACTGCCTAATGAGTCAGTGGTTTATTTTGGTGATACAGCGAGATTGCCCTACGGAAAGCGATCGCCTGCAGAAATTATTGAATATGTCTACGAGATCTTGCACTGGATGCAGGTTGAGCGAGTCAAGATGGCAATCATGGCTTGCAATACGAGTTCGGCATTAGCCCTAGATATCGTTAGAAAAGATTTTGATATCCCTATCTTGGGGCTAATTTTGCCCGGGGCAAGAGCAGCTGTAGGCAAGGGTAAAAGGATTGGCGTAATTGCGACGACGGCAACTGTGAAGAGTGAAGCCTATGTCAGGGCGATTTGTGAGAGCGATCCCCAAGCACAGGTTTTTCAAGTGGACTGTCCAGAGTTTGTCCCTTTGATTGAGTCCGATCGCATTCAAGATCCCTACACAATGCAAGTTGCAAAGCAATATTTACAGCCACTGATCGAGGCAAATATTGACACTTTGGTTTTAGGCTGCACGCACTATCCCCATTTATCTGGAGTTTTACGTCAAATTTTGCCTTCCCATGTGGCTTTGGTAAATCCTGCATCCTATGTGGTGAGGGCGGCGGCACAGGAGTTAGATTTGATGGGCTTAAAATGTCTAGACAATCGTTGTGGACGTGCTGAAACTCGCTTTTTTGTGAGTGGTGAACCTGATCGTTTTGCTCAAGTATCGCGCCGATGGTTAGGAAAGTTGCCTTTAGTGGAAAAAGTTGCCTTATCTCCTGTAGAATTGCTGTCTTAAAGTTTTGATAGGCACTCTCTAGTCGATTTGATGGGAGTATTTTTTCTTGAACCAACTGAACCAACATTACAAGCGATCGCTATGTTGTTTGATGTGCTTATTGGGTAGTAACCTTCTGGATGTGCAGGAAACCAAGGCAAAGGATGCTCTTGCTCAATCACTACAGAAGACTTCTCTACAAGCACAGATATTATCTAGTGGACAGACGCTGAGACTAAGTAATACCCAAATTAATTCTGATGGGTTGTTATTTAAGGATGGTAATCCTCAGCTCAACTTGTCACGGTCAATTAGTGTAAAACGCAATATTCTGGGCTTACAGATAAACGAGGACACACAACAGTCACCTGAATTTTCAGTACCTGAAAATCCTGATGGTGTAAGCCCTCTGACAGTAGTACAGTTTCAAAAATCCCCTGAGATCGCGAGATTGGGTTTTGATCTTGACAATCCCCAACCCCAGTATTGGCAAAGCTCTTTTGATACAGATCAGGGAGCATTGATGATGCAACCTATAACAGTTTCGTCATCATCAGCCAATAACAATAACACAACTAAAAATCCATCAATAGCATCATTGCCGCTCGATATACCCACAACAATTGATGGTTTATCCTTTAATGGGTATGGGCAACTGGTAATTCAAGCAAGTCGAGCAATTACTTACCGTAGCAGCTTGGACTTGGCTAATAATATTTATAGCGTCACTGTTCCCGCTACAAGGATTTCAGCACAACTACGTCGTCCGATCTTAGGAGCCAATAGTCCGATTGAGCAGATTCGGCTTAATCAAGTTGGCGAATCGGTTGTAATTAGTATTAAAACGATTGCAGGTTGGCAAATAAGAGAAACCCCTAGAACTAATGCTCAGGCGATCGCTTTGCAACTGGTAAGTGTTGGGCCAGTTAATACGAGTGTTCCCAGAATCCCTCGATCCCAGCCACAACTAATCTATGGCAATAATACTGGTCGGCAATTAGTTGTAATTGATCCAGGACATGGCGGTCCCGATGTTGGTGCTACTCGCAATGGCATATACGAAAAAGATATTGTGCTATTGATTAGTAAGCAACTAGGCAGAATATTGCAGCAAATGGGATACGCAGTGGTCTATACTCGCACCGAAGATATCGATCTGGATTTGGAACCAAGAGTTCAGATCGCAGAGAAGTCTAGAGCAAGCGTATTTGTTAGTGTTCATGTCAATTCTTTAGATGCCAATGCATCGCAGGTAAGTGGTCTTGAAACTTATCATGCTCCCGGTGCGTCTCTAGGAAAGAATCTTGCAGAATTGGTACATGAGCAAATTCTTGCTAGTACAGGTGCAAATGACCGTGGTGTGAGGTCAGCTAGATTTTATGTAATTCGCAATACTTCGATGCCTGCCATTCTTGTGGAGACTGGATATATTACCAATCCATCGGAAGCATCAAGATTGGTGAATCCTTCTTATCAAGAGCGGATAGCTGAGGCGATCGCGAGAGGGGTCGATCAATTCTTAAAATCCTATCGAAGATAAATCAAGCAATTACAAATAGTTAAATATCTAGCTGTGCGATCGCTCAACTTGCGGATCTTTATGCCATTGGGAGAACTATTTTGCGATATCGACAACTAGCATTGGGAATTTGTGTGAGCATGGCTACTAGCTATGGATGGAGTCTGGGAAACTCATCCAGCCGCGTGGCTTATGGGTTAGACTCTCAAACCTTGCCAACAGTCTCAGGGACTAATCAAACAGCAAAGCCAAGCAATTTACTAACACCTGTAATTGCCCAAAATACATCTGACCAATCCAATAGCATTAGGCTCAATAGTATTCGTCCTACGACTAATGGCTTGATGCTGACATTGAATGCTAATCCTGAAATCCGCATTCAACGCGAAGATAATCCCGATCGCTTGATTGTGGATTTGCAAAATACTGCGGTGGTGAAGGAATTACACAAATCTAGCCTGCCGATGAACCGCTTTGGTGTCAAACAGGTCAGAATTGCTCAATTTCAAAATAATCCTGCGATCGCGCGTTTAGTTTTTGACCTCGATAGCAATGATCCCAATAGCAAAGTGGCTTGGCAAAGTCAGTACATCGCCGCAACCAATACTTTATTACTCACTCCAGCCAATCTCGCTCAAACTCCCATAACGCCTAGTTTGCCAATTCCTGTAAGCAGTAATCCTATAAATACAAACAAACCAGCCTCAATCCAAAGATTGAGCTTTAGTAATACAGGACAATTAATAATCGAGGCAAATCAACCTGTTAACTATCAAACTAGTCTTGATCGAGTTTCAGGAACCTTTAATTTAAGGGTTGCTAACGCTAATATTTCACCAACTTTACAGCGTCCTACCCTTTTAGCGACTAGCCCCATTGAAAGAATTCGCCTGTCCCAAGTTGGAAATGCGGTAGAAATTGGAATTAAAACTAGTCCCAGTTGGCAAATACGTGAAACCCAACGCCAAAACAATCAACAAATCAATTTACAAGTTTCATCCAATCGAGTTTCGCAAGTCCCCTCCAATAATCCAACTAACCTACCAAGTAATAATCCCTCAGGAACAGTCTCAACCCCAAACAGACAGGGTTTAGGAGTGATCGTTGTCGATCCTGGACATGGGGGGCCTGATGTAGGTGCTACTCGCAATGGGGTATATGAAAAAGATATCACCTTAGAAATTAGTAAGTATTTGGGCGGAATATTACAGCAAATGGGCTATTCCGTCATATACACACGCACTAGCGATATTGACTTAGATCTAGAGCCAAGGGTACAAATTGCGGAAAATGCCAGAGCTGATGCATTTGTAAGTGTGCATGTTAATTCCTTAGACGTGAATGCATCTAGCGTCAGTGGGGTAGAAACCTATCATGCTCGTGGCTCAATAGTTGGGCAAGAGCTAGCTAGATATGTTCATTCCCAGATTATTGCTAGTACAGGAGCAAGCGATCGCAACATCAGGGGTGCAGGTTTTTATGTAATTGCCAAGACTTCTATGCCTGCGATTTTGGTGGAGACAGGTTACATTACTAATCCAGCCGAATCTTCAAATTTGACTAGCCCCAATTATCAGAGGCGGATGGCTGAGGCGATCGCTAAAGGCATCGATCAATTTTTCAAGTCTAACCGAAGATAGATGCTCGAAAAATTTTACAGAAACAATAATCTAGCTGTTAAATAGCTCAATCTGCGAATATTTAGGCCATTGGGAGAATTATTTTGCAATATCGTCAACTAGCAGTTGGAGTTTGCATTAGCATTGCTAGTAGCTACATAGAAACTATCTTTAGCTCAAAAATAGAAGCTCATGAACTATCATTTCACGCCACACGAGATCGCCTCATCCAAACGATCCCCATAGCATCAACTCCTAACACTCCGCGTCCAGTTCCTGTAGAAGTCAGTAACAGACCTTCGGAAATTACAAGACTGAGTTTTAGTACCAACGGTCAAGTCATAATTGAGGCTAATCAATCATTAAGCTATCAAACTACGATTGATCGAACTTCTGGGATGTATAAAGTAACTATCCCTAATACTAAAATTGCGGCTAATTTTCAGAGACCCACTTTAGCTGCTAATAGCCCTATTGAAAGAATTCGCCTAGAGCAGGTTGGAAACTCCTTAGAAATTAGTATTAAAACGATCGCTGGTTGGCAAATACGTGAAACTCAACGCTTAAATAATCAGCAGATTAAGTTACAAGTTTCTCTCAATAGCGTTTTACAATCTCCCAAACCCATCTCGCAGACTAATCCAATACCTTTGCCTAACAGCAATGCCACACCATTGCCACAAAATACTGGCGATCGCCGCCGTGGGGTAATTCTCGTTGATGCTGGTCACGGTGGACGCGACCCTGGCGCAGTCGCTAATGGAGTCCGCGAAAAGGACATCGTACTACCTATCAGCTTAATTTTAGGTCAAAGCCTGCAAAGTATGGGCTTCACCGTTTATTACACTCGCACCAATGATGTAGAAATTGATCTCGAACCCCGTGTTGCTCTAGCTGAACGGGTTAATGCTGATGTTTTTGTGAGCATTCATGCAAATTCCCTCTCTTCGCTCAATAGTGCTGTTAATGGTGTTGAGACTTTCCATGCGCGTGGATCTACAGTGGGGCGAGAATTGGCGAGTTATGTCCAATCACAAATTATTGCTAGTACAGGAGCCAATGATCGCAAGGCAAAAGCCGCAGGGTTTTACTTACTTACCCGAACTTCGATGCCTGCAATTTTGGTGGAAACTGGATTTGTGACCAATCCTAGAGAAGCTGCAAATCTTAGTGATCCCAATTATCAGAAGCTGATGGCAGAGGCGATCGCTAAAGGTATTGATCAATTTATGCGAGTCCGCAGATAAAAACACCGAGTAAAACAAAGGGTGGCATGTGCCACCCTTTGTTTTAAGACAGAACTTTAGCAAACTCTAGAGGAGATTGCGATTTCTGTTGTTGATGTCTGGCATCAGTAATCAACCAGTCCAAAGCAGCCGCTTGGAGGTCAATCGTTGCACCTGTCTTATCAACGCAATAGCGTCCAAACACCAACTTATCGACTAACCGCACATCCGAAAGGCGCGAATATTCAAAAATTACGCTCCGCTCAACCACAGCACCACTACAAACATGGCAATTGGGCCCAATCATCGTTGGACCAATAATGGTTGCCCCATCCTCGATTTGGGTCATCCCACCAATATAAACAGGTCCACGAATATCAACCTTGTCCCAATTTACAGACACATTTAAACCCGTATAGATGCCCGGATGTACTTCATGTCCGGGAATATTCACATTTTTGATTTTATTGGATAAAACATCTTGGATGGCTTGCCAATAGTCGGGGACTTTTCCGATATCCACCCATTGAAAGTCCATCGAAATCGCATGGAATGGGAGATCCGCTGCAACTAATTTGGGGAATAAATCACTACCAAGATCAAATTCCACACCTGATGGCACATAGTCCAGAATTTCTGGCTCAAAAATATAAATACCTGTGTTGATCGTATTGCTAAGAGCCGCTTCGACACTAGGCTTTTCCTGAAACTGCTTGATCCTTCCTTCAGTATCTGTCACAACTACGCCATAGCTGGAAACCTGCTCTCTAGGCACTGTCTTGGTAATAATGGTCGCTAGAGATTTTTTTTGGCGATGCCAATTAATAGCATAAGTGAGATCGAGATCAATTAGAGCATCACCACAAAGAACAACAAACGTATCATCAAAAAATGGCGAGAAATCTTGGATTTTTTTCAGTCCACCTGCGGATCCAAGGGCGCTACCTTGTAACTTGCCATCAACAATAGTTCCCTCAAAGGAATAAGCCATTTGCACGCCAAATTTTTGACCATCTCGAAAATAGTTTTCGATCTCTTCGGACAGATGGCTCACATTAACCATAATGCGATCAAAGCCATGCTGTCTCAGCAATTCAACTAAGAATTCCATAACAGGCTTTTGCATGATCGGGATCATGGGTTTAGGCATGATATTTGTGATGGGGCGAATCCTCGTACCTTTACCCGCCGCCAGAATCATGGCTTTCATAACTTATGGTCTCCTCACACTATGATGAAATCTCACTTGCATGTCCCAGCAATTCAAAAAGTACATTCAAGATGCCTGAAAGTTGGTTTTATCATACCTTGTTAGGTAGTCTCTAGAAGGAAGGTCATGGGCATAATGCCTATCCCATCGTCTTCAAAATCTAAAAATCGATACCACGACTGTTATACAAACTCATCGTCTTTTCTAAGCCGTCCCTTAAAATACTCGTTACTGTGGAATTACCCAGATCTAGGACTTCAGGCAAAACTTTATTTTCTGTAGCCGTAAATCCCCCTAAGACGTGGTTAGTAACATTTTGATTAGCTTTGGTAGCGATCGCCTGATTTTCTTTATTACCTCCACGCCCAATCCCAAGGCGCAGACGCGGAAAGTTTTGCGTACCCAAATGCGAAATGATGGACTTCATACCATTGTGACCACCTGCGGAACCAGAGGGGCGCAATCGCAACTTACCTAGGGGCAAGTCCATATCATCGTAAATAACCAAAATATTTTCGGGACTACATTTAAACCAATCGGCACAGGCACGAACTGCCTGTCCTGATAAATTCATATAGGTCGTAGGCTTAAGCAGACGGATTTTGCCGTTATGGGCTAATGAGCTAGATAAACGCCCCTCACCAAAGATCCCATAAAACCGCTTTTCCTTGCCTAAGGAGATACTCCAGTCTTTAGCTAAGGCATCGACCGCCATAAAACCAATATTATGGCGGGTACGTTCATATTCTGTGCCCGGATTACCCAGACCGACGATTAGGGAAATAGACTGATTCTCAAGCATCCGTGGCGTTTGCTACTTCCTTGACTGCTTCGGATGGGGCAGATGCTACTGGGGTGGCGACAACTTCGGGGGTTGCTGGCACTGGAGCCTTAGCGATTTCAGTAGTCTGTTCTAAGCGATCGGCTTCACGCTTAAATTCTGATTCAAACTCACGGGAAGCATCTTGAAAACCTTTAATCGCTTTGCCCATGCTACGTCCGATTTCTGGTAATTTTTTGGGACCAAAAATCAGCAACGCCACTAACATGATCAAAATCATCTCAGGCAAGCCGATACCAAAAATATTCATGGGAAATGACCTTATGTATAGACAACTTAGTTTTGTAATAGATCAAAGGCACGCAGAGCGTGCCTTTGATATTGCGATCGCGCCTAACTAGAAATTAGCCGCCCCAGTTGAGGTTAACACCCTCAAGGATCAAGGAAGAGTTGTACAACTGGAGGATAATGACCAGAAATACAAGGAATAATCCCATGAACACGCCCATCAGAGGAGTGGTTCCCCAACCGCGAGAAACCTTACCGTATTCTGCATTCAAGGGTCTGAGAATATCGCCAAGCCAAGTACGTTGTGACATAAAGTTTGTCTATTAAAAACGATTGTTAGTAAATAGTATAATCGTAACAATAACTTAAAACATTGGTTCAATTCATGGAAAACGCAACTTCGATCGCAGTTACTATTGCTGTCATCGTGATCTGTTTAACGGCTTATGCGATTTACGTGTCATTTGGACCACCAAATAAAGAGTTAGTGGATCAATTTGAAGAACACGAAGATTAAGCTTGCAGATAAGCAGCGTAAAGCACTGCTTATCTAAGCACATTACCCATGACTAAGAATTTTCGCCTCACCCATGATGTTTTAGATGTAGCGGCTGTCTATGCGATCGCAGACAATGCTCGTAATGGGGCAGTTGTACTCATGAGTGGCATGGTACGCAATCAGACGGGGGGCAGAGCCGTTGATTATTTGGACTATCAAGCTTACGAAGCAATGGCTTTACAAGTATTTCAAGATATTAGCGATCGCTGTCGAGAAAGATTTCCTGATATTACCGAGGTCGTCATTCACCATCGACTAGGTAAGCTCAAAGTTGGGGAAATCAGTGTTTTAGTTGCTGTGGGTTCGCCCCACCGCGCCGAAGCTTTTGAAGCCTGTCGCTATGCGATCGATACATTAAAAACAGATGCTCCCATCTGGAAAAAAGAATTTTGGTTAGATGGAGTTAGCAGTTGGGTAAACTGCCCCATTTAGGAAAAAATCTCGCAAAGCGAGATTTTTTCCTAAATGGGGCAAGGGTGGGCGGCGCGGTGCGCCGCCCACCCTTGCCTATTTTTTAGATAGATTTTTTCTAGGAGTGTTTATGTTGCTAGAAAAAGCTTTTTTTGAACGACCAGCCTATGAGGTTGCCCCAGATTTATTAGGTTGCACCTTAGTCCGCCGCATAGATGGCATTGAATATCGGGGCTTAATTGTGGAAACTGAAGCCTATGATGCTACCGATCCTGCTTGTCATGGTTATCGTCGCAAGACTAAACGCAATGGGGCAATTTTTGGCGCACCCTGTACTGCCTATGTTTATTTAATTTACGGCATTTATCACTGCGTTAATATCGTCACCGATCGCGAAGATTTTTGCAGTGCGGTACTCATTCGCGCCATCGAATGCGATCGCTTACCCAGTTGGAGCAATCCCAAAGATAAACCCCATCGCGCAGGTTCTGGACCAGGCAAGCTTTGTCGCCTCTTGAAAATTGATCGCCAACTTGACGGTATTACCCTGCATCCATATTTTGATTTATGGCTAGAGGCGCGATCGCCACATTTTAAAGAACCAATTCATCAAACTACTCGCATCGGCATTACACAGGGGATCGATCTTCCTTGGCGTTGGTACTTACGCGATCGCCTTTCCGTATCGCGTAAATAAGAAAATCAACAGAAATAACTTTTTGCTAAACAGATTAATAACCTTTGCATAACTTTTGCTTAAACAAATACTGAGCCTAGGAAGTAGTATGTATTCATTAAGTAAGAGATGAAGGTTGTGCAGCCACAAATTTTTATTTAGATGATTTTCTTTCTAAATATTAAAAGTAGCTTCTCAACTTGAAATTTTCCTCAAAGTGATTATCCAGACATCTATACAAAAAATTTAATCAACTCTGTTAATTAAATTCCCACTTAGACTTATTAGATTAATTTAGATATTTGTAGCACCTCATGACTGGGGGAAAAGGAGAGAAGAGAAATGCGTATTGAAGTTATGCAACCGACAGGACATCTTGATGCAACTAGCACCAACTATTTTCGGCAACAAGCTAGTAATGTTTTAGATCGCAAACCTGATGTTTTACTGGTCGATCTCAAGCATCTTAAACAAATGGATAGCTCAGGTTTAGGTGCATTAGTTTTTGCATTGCGGAGTGCCAAAGCAACAGGATGCAGATTTGCCCTTTGCTCGATTAGTGAATATGTAGACTTTTTGCTAGAAGCCACATCAATGAAGGATTTATTTGATGTATTTGAAAATCGTAATCAATTTGAACAATCACTACGAAAAGTTTAATCATACTTTTCAACTTCACCAACTGTTCACCAACTAAAGGCAGCGCTAAGCGCTGCCTTTAGTTTTTTGATCTACTAAGCGATACAAATGTTGTTAAAATTTCACCATAATATTGACTAGTAACTAACTTAAAAAAACAAATCAATCATGGAACCCCAAGAAACTACTGTTGAAGCAGCCGCAGAAAGTTTAGTCGAACCTGTCGAAGTAGCAGCACCCAAGCCCCCTGCTCATGAAACTACCAAGCCAGCAGCTACCAAGCCAGTAGTATCTGCACCTGAGCCAGCAAAATCAAAACCAGAACCTAGCACAGAAGTTGCTATCCCCCAAAATACACCTGAACTTACCACTGAGCTTTGGAATAAAGTCACAGCAACTTGGCAAGAATATTTCGGCGAAGGCAAAAAGGCAAATGTTACGCTCGCCCTTACAGTCATTGCCATTATTCCTATATTGATTGCCGCTTCTACACTTTTAGAATTTTTAGATAAATTACCTATACTACCGAGTGTCTTTGAACTAGTTGGTTTTGGCTATTCGATCTGGTTTGTCTACCGCTACTTACTACTCGCCAATACCCGCAAAGAATTAATTGACACAATCACAGCTTGGAAAAATAAAGTTTTCGGCTAGGCTAAATCTGCTAATCAACAGACGAGGGGCTAAAGCCCTTTGTCTATAGCGGTGTGTTTAGAGCTAGGATATTGATAAAGTAAGGCAAAATAAAAATTAATAAGCTGTTTACTAAGCAGTTTTGGGAAGCGAAGAGGGATATACGTCAAGCATGGGCAAAATTGTAGGTATTGATTTGGGTACGACAAACTCTGTGGTAGCCGTTATGGAAGGTGGCAAACCCATAGTAATTGCGAACTCAGAAGGTAGCCGAACCACTCCCTCAGTTGTTAGCTTTACTAAAGATGGTGAGCGCCTTGTCGGGCAAATGGCACGTCGTCAAGCGGTGCTAAATCCTGACAATACTTTTTATTCTGTAAAACGTTTTATCGGACGCAAGCATAGTGAACTCTCGGCAGAAACTAAGCGCGTCCCCTATACAGTCCGTCGGGACGAACAGGGTAATATCAAGTTACGTAGTTCTCGTCTCGAAAAGGATTTTGCGCCTGAAGAAATTTCGGCGATGGTTATTCGCAAGCTTGTGGATGAAGCGAGTCGCTATTTGGGAGAACCTGTAACTGGTGCAGTGATTACGGTTCCTGCCTATTTTAATGATTCTCAGCGTCAGGCCACCAAGGATGCAGGCAAAATTGCGGGGATCGAAGTCAAACGCATTTTAAATGAACCAACGGCAGCTTCCCTAGCCTATGGATTAGACAAAAAATCCAACAAGAAAATTTTAGTATTTGACCTTGGTGGTGGCACATTTGATGTGTCGGTGCTAGAAGTCAGTGACGGATTGTTTGAAGTCAAGGCAACCACAGGGGATACCCAATTAGGAGGGGATGACTTCGATCGCCAAATTGTGAATTACCTCGCCGAAGAATTTCTCAAGTCCGATGGTGTAGATCTGCGGAAAGAACGCCAAGCCTTGCAAAGATTAACTGAGGCAGCCGAAAAGGCAAAAATTGAGCTTTCCACAGTGGGCGTAACTGAAATTAACTTGCCATTTATTACCGCAACCGCCGAAGGACCTCTACATTTAGAAACGAGTTTAAAGCGATCGCAATTTGAGCGCCTCAGTGCCGATTTACTAGAGCGTTTACAAATTCCCCTTGATCGCGTGTTGCGTGATGCTCAAATTAGTCCGCGCCAAATCGATGAAGTAGTACTAGTTGGTGGCTCTACTCGTATTCCCGCAGTGCAGGAAATGGTGGAAAGAGCGATCGGCAAACCGCCAAGTCAAAGTGTTAATCCCGATGAAGTCGTTGCGATCGGTGCTGTGATCCAAGCAGCGATTTTATCTGGCGAAATTAAAGATGTTTTATTGCTGGATGTCACGCCTTTATCCTTAGGAGTGGAAACATCGGGCGGCGTAGTTAAGCGATTAATCCCCAGAAATACAACAATTCCCTGTCGAAAGATGGAACTTTTCACCACTGCCGAAGACAATCAAACCTCGGTAGAAATTCATGTGGTGCAAGGTGAACGGGATCTCGCGGAATATAACAAGTCGTTAGGTCGCTTTAAACTTAGCGGACTCGATCCCCAACCTCGCGGTACGGCGCAAGTCGATGTCACTTTTGATTTGAATACAGACGGCATTTTAGCAGTGACAGCTAGCGATCGCCGCACAGGTGTAGAACGTCGTGTTACCATTCGCGGTGCTTCGACCCTCGATGAAAAAGAAGTCGAACGCATGGTCACGGAAGCCGAGCAATATGCCGATCGCGATCGGGCAAAGAAAGAGCGCATTGAGAAATTAAATCGCGCTGATAACTTGGCAGTGGGAGCCGAGCGTCAACTCAAGGATCTCGCTCTCAACTATGGCTATAAACTCAGCTATGAGCGTCGCAAACAAATCGAAGGTTCGATTAAGAAACTGAAGGATGCTATTGCTAAGGAAGATGACGCTCTAATCGATCGCGCTCAAGTGGAATTGCAAGAGGCACTCTATGCCCTGTCTAGCGAACTCTATGCCGAGGAAGAATATTACGATGATGAGGATGACGATCTCTTCGGTGGCATTCTCGAAAGCATTGGTAGTTTTGCCAGTCGCAACAAACGTGGTAAAGATGAAGACGATCGCCGTCGTCCCAACACCAGAGTTTCCTACGATGATGATGATGACTGGATGTAATTAAAAAAGGGAGGTGACACAAAGTGTCACCTCCCTTTTTTTATATCTCTAATCTTCGGTTTCTTCGGAAGTTTCCGCAACGGTTTCTATAGTAGTTACTTCCACATCACCACTTAGAATTTCCGCTTCTTCACTCTCCTCTTCTAACGCAGGAGGAACTAAAGTTGCACCCACGATCGCATCGGAAGCATCTAGTCTTTGCAGACGTACACCTCTTGCTGTGCGAGACTGACAAGCGATCGCATCAGTGGACTGACGCATGACGATGCCTCGACTAGTAACGATCATCAACTCGTTCTTTTCATCAACTAGGCAGAGCGAAGCTAACTGATCTTGACCAGTTTTGAACTTAGTCACCCGCAAGCCTTTACCTGCCCGTTTTTGAATACGGAACTGGCTGACGGGAACGCGCTTACCATAGCCGCCTCTAGTGACTACCAGTACCCAAGGTCCTTGATATTTCTCGTTATTAGCTTCCGTATCAGCTTCCAAATTCTCATCTTCATTGGCGGTAACTGTCAAATCGATGTCTTCTTCAGAACCTTCAACTTCCTCGATTTCTGCAAGTCCTGCGGGGAGAATATCCATACTTACGATTTCATCATCACCCGTCAGACGCATCGATCGCACACCACGAGTATCACGTCCCATTGGGCGCAACTGCTCATGGTCAGTACGGAAGCGGATGGACATCCCTTGACGGGAGCCGACGATGATTGTGTTATCGGCTTTAGCGCGACGCACCCAGCGTAATAGATCACCTTCTTCAAGGGCGATCGCAATTAATCCATTGGAACGAATATTCGCAAAGGCAGGAAGCTTAGTCTTTTTGATATAACCGCCAGCCGTGAGCATCACTAGATACTCATCTTCGCTGAATTCGCTAATTGGTAATACGGTGGTGATTTTCTCATCGGCAGCGATCGGTAATAACTGCACGACAGCCGTACCACGCGCCGCCCGACCTGATTCAGGAACTTCATATGCCTTCACTCCATAGACCTTACCGCGATCAGTAAAGAAGAGAACCTTGTCATGGCTACGACAGGCAAAGAAATGGGCGATCGCATCATCATCTTTAACATTGGCGCTTGCCTTACCTCTAGTCGCTCGATTTTGCGCCGTAAAGGTATCGACGGGCATCCGTTTGATATACCCCTGCTGCGTCACCATCACAATCGTTTCGCGATTGGCGATCAAATCCGCTGTATCAATATCACCTTCATTAGGAAGAATCCTTGTGCGGCGGGGTGTTGCAAATTCCGCTTTAATTGCTTCTAATTCTTCACGGGTAATCGTAAGAATACGTTCGCGATTTTGGAGAATATCTTGTAAGTCAGCAATTTTCGCAACTAACTGATTATGCTCATCATGAATCTTGTCGGCATCTTGAGCAGTCAAGCGGCGTAATTGCATCGCCAAAATTGCGTCAGCTTGCGCTTCGGACAATCCATAGTTTTCGATCAAGCCCGTCTTCGCAGCACTGCTATCATCGGCTCCCCGAATCAAAGCGATTACGGCATCCAAATGATTGAGAGCAATTAATAGACCTTGTAATAAATGATCGCGTTCTTGCGCTTTCTTCAATTCATACTGAGTGCGGCGCGTAATTACTTCATAACGGAAGTCGAGGAAGACTTGCAAGGCATGGCGCAAAGTCAGCGTAATTGGTTCGCCATCAACAAGGGCAAGCAAATTGCAACTGAAGTTCGATTGCAGAGGTGTGGATTTGTAGAGATTATTCAATACCACTTTGGGATAGGCATCACGCTTGAGTTCGATGACTAACCGCATTCCATCGCGATCGCTTTCATCACGAATATCGGAAATACCATCAAGTTTTTTCTCATTGACCATTTCCGCAATTCTTTCAATTAAAGAAGCCTTATTAGTTTGGTAAGGCATTTCCGTAATGATAATTGCTTCACGATCCTGTCGCCCCACACCTGAAAGGGTTTCAAAACTTGCCACCGCCCGCATCGTAATCGAGCCACGCCCAGTCGTATAAGTTTCGCGAATGCCATCACTGCCCAATACCAAAGCTCCCGTCGGGAAGTCAGGTCCAGGGATATAACGCATCAACTCTAAATCGCTGAGGCTAGGATCAGCGATCAAAGCTACTAGACCATCCACCAACTCGCCTAAGTTATGGGGCGGAATATTGGTTGCCATCCCCACAGCAATACCAGCAGAGCCATTCAGCAGTAACTGGGGAATTCGCGCTGGCATGACTAGCGGTTCTTGTTGCGAACCGTCATAGTTATCGCCAAAGTTAACCGTATCGCGCTCGATATCTTGAATTAGACCCACCTGTGCAATACGGGTTAAGCGACATTCGGTATATCGCATCGCCGCAGGGGGATCGTTATCCACGGAGCCGAAGTTACCATGACCATCGACCATGCGATCACGCATCGAAAAGTCCTGCGCCATCCGTACCAGTGCTTCATACACTGCCGTGTCACCGTGGGGGTGATATTTACCGATTACATCACCGACAACACGGGCGCATTTTCTAAATGGGCGATCGGCGCTCAAGCCCAACTCGTGCATAGCGTAGAGAATGCGACGGTGTACGGGTTTGAGTCCATCACGGGCATCGGGCAGGGCGCGACCGACGATCACGCTCATGGCATATTCCAGATACGATCGCGACATTTCGCCGCGTAGGTCTGTTGGAATAATCCGATCTTCTAAGATATCAGTCATACGGCTACTTAAATTCTCCTTGCATGGCTTGGCACTGCTTGCCCCGCGTGAGATAGGCAATTCTTACTAAGTGTCTTACTATTATAAGGCTTTGCGGGTTTGCAAGGGGATTTACTAAGTAATGCTTCAACAATAAATTGACTAAGTTATTCTTGACAACTGTTAATGTCCCAATTTCCTATGCTTTTCCTTTAGCGCTCCATTAGATAACCATATAAGCGCATCTTCTTCTGATTTATCTGGATTAACCCAAATAATTTCGTTCAATTCCCTAATAGACTTAGCAGCTTTATCAAAGGGGATTCTAGCTTTTTCATCTAAGGAGATAATTATTTGATTAGTCGCGATCGCTGCTTCTAAAAGGTGACAATCTTTCCACATCGCCTCTCGCGGTTTATCGCTTTCTGCAACTTTATCGAGTCTATCTCTGAGCGTTTGATTCCTAGTTACATCAGATCGATATTCTACTTTTCTCTTAGCAACCATACTTGAACGCCACTTTTTCGCATAAATTGATTGATGTTTATCCCATTCTTCTTTAATGTCATCTGTGAGTACCATGCGATGACAAATCGTCAATACGGCATTAAGAAAATCCCGACAATTTTTTGATGTAGGAAAAGTAGCATTGGGCGCACCGCAAGATCTCGCAATCGAGGCATCAATAACTAACAATTTAGAAACTTTAGCTTTCTTCGACATAATTTAGACTGCCATCAATTTAGATTCAGCAGCATCTAAATAACGACTCTCTTCTTGCAAAGAAATTTCGCTAAAGTCTTCTGGCCAGTCACCAAAAGCCCCTGTTTCATCAAGTTCTGCTGTAGTGACTTTTGTAAAGCCATTATCATCTTGACTAAACCAATGCAATTTTACTTTTTCAGCAGCAATTTTATCTTCAGCAATTAGTGATTGTACTCGTCTAATTAATAATTCACTATGGGTTTCGACAACGACTCTAACACCTCGATTTGCGGCATCAACAAGTAGCTGAGCTAAGTTAGCTTGAGCGCGAGGATGTAAATGTATTTCTGGTTGTTCTAAATATACTAATTGCTCTGGTTCAGCAACTAATAAAGCTACAACTACTGGCAAGGTTTGTGATAATCCAAACCCAACATCAGCAATGCTAACCATATCAGTAGATTTACTATTCCCTTTATTTGCCACTCTCCCAACCCTAACCTCAACTTGTGTATCGTCAATTTGCTTTGTATCAACTTTCCAAGTTAATCCTAATATTTGCAGCGAATCACTTAGTTGTTTTAACCTCTCATCCTTAGAGATCTTCCAATGATGAATAATACTAGCAACATAATTTTCAAATGTTCCAGTAAAACCTCCACCTACAAAGCTAACAGGATAAGTACGCTCAGGATTTCCTCTTAATCCTGGTATATGTATCAACTGACGAATTTGCGTTTCTATAGAAAGACATAAACCATCATTGCCAAATGCTTTAAGTAAACGTATTAATTCAAGCAAGTTTACAGATGCAGCAAACCGCGAATTTTCTACTGCCATCAAAGATGAAGAGTCCACATACAACAAACATTTATATCTTTCAATCCAAAACTTATGTTTCTCTGTTACAGGATCATAATATGTCTTCTTATAATATTCCTGAATCAGAGGGGGAAGACTATTTACTATGTTTTCGTGGGTCATATCTGATCGTAGGGTCATAGTTAGGTCTTCCTGTTTATACATTGAAGAATAAATCTGTATGCCTTTAACTTTATTTACCTTTTTAAAAATACTCTCCAGTATTTTCTGTTTTCCCATTTCTATGGAAACAGAAAATACATTACTTGCAGACAAGGAACTATTAACGACTTTTGTAAATATTTGATCTGTTGAAGTTAAGCGAACATTTGCACCATTTAACTTTAAAGAACCTGCATCATAGGTAGATTCTAAAGTTTGTTTCATTAATAATAATGGCTGCATGATACTAGACTTACCAGAGCTATTCGCACCAGAGAGAATAGTTAAAGGAGCTATTTCAATACTGCATTCTTCCGCAAGTGACTTATATCGAGAAACAGAAATTCTTGTGATTCCTTGTTCGGTCTTGCTATTCTGATTATCTTTTGATGTGCTTTTTGTTTTAGTCATTGACTTTAACTAATAGAGAAACTTGAGTAAATTTTTGCATATTGCAAATTTATAAGATTCAAGCAAGGAGCTTAAGCCCTTGCTTGGGAAGTGAGATATATCTAACTAACTATTATAAAGGTGGTAAATAACCCATCGCATCTTTGACAGCATTGAGGGTTTTAAAAGCAGTCTCTGAAGCCTTTTCACGACCTTCTTTTAATACGCGATCTAGATAGCCTGACTCTTTTACTACTTCGTTATACTTAACTTGAATTGGCTCAAGATGAGCGATCGCAGCATCAGTCAATACAGTCTTAAAATCACCCCAACCGCGCCATGTCGCAGCATCAGCTTGCACTTTCTCCTTAGTCTTATTCGCAAAAATTGCGTATAGACCGAGAAGATTATTCGCTTCAGGGCGATCGCTATCATCAAAGGCTAGCTCACGTACAGCATCAGTTTTACATTTTTTGATTTTCTTTGCGATTTCATCGGGCTTATCGAGCAAATGAATCCGACTCATTTCCGAAGGATCAGACTTCGACATTTTTTTAGTTCCATCAGTGAGGCTCATCACCCTTGCCCCTTCCTTCCGAATTAAAGGATTAGGCACTTTCAGCACAGGCGCAAACTGATCATTAAACCTTCCCGCAATATCCCGCGTCAGTTCTAAATGTTGCTTCTGATCTTCACCAACTGGAACTAAATCCGCTTGATATAACAAAATATCGGCTGCCATTAATACGGGATAGTCTAGTAGCCCCACACCCACATTTTCCCCTTGCTTAATTGCCTTCTCCTTAAATTGGATCATTCGCTCCAACCAATTTAGCGGCGTGATGCAATTGAGAAGCCATGTTAACTCGGCATGGGCGGATACATGGGACTGCACAAAAATTGTGGAAATATTCGGATCAATCCCACAGGCAATATATAAAGCCGCAATGTCGCGAGTGTTGCTAGCTAAGGTTTTCGGATCGTGAGGGACTGTAATCGCGTGCAGATCGACAACACAAAAGAAGTTTTCGTAATCAGCCTGAGTCTCTACCCAGTTACGAATAGCCCCCAAATAATTGCCAATATGGAGGTTGCCAGTTGGTTGTACACCAGATAGAACTCGTTTTTGCATGGGAAATAATTTGTCAGTAGATTGAGAAACAAATGGCTTACAGCAATTATCGAACAAATGAATTACAAGAGATATTTTGAAAGTCTTGCCGAGCAAAACTTTCAAAATATCTCTTGGTTTGGGGTTGAGCGCTAAGCGCTCTCTACAAGTTTAGACTACAGGTCGATAAGGTATTTATTGGAACGGGGGCAGGAAAAACAATGGTGCGACAAAAGGGCAAACTCGTTTTTCCTAAATCCCATTCAAAAGCCTTTGGTATTGTACCAATTAGCGTTTCAACTATGCTCTTACGAGGATCGGATGGTGCAACTTGATAGATCACACTCAAGGCATCATCGGGGAACCATGCCCTCACTAAGGTTAATAATTCGGGAGCAGTCAGGGCACGATCGCGATTATCAGGAACTAAACGAATACCTACTAAGCGATCGCTTTCAAAGTAAACATTCGCCGTAAAGCCACGCACATAGACTAGCTTGCGATCGGGCAACGCATACAAACCTTCGCCTCCAGGTTGCAACTGATGCACCGTGAACTCACCGCGATGAATCGTAGCGATCGCCACCCAATTATTGTCCTTGGCATATTCAAAAAACTGCCTCTGCAACATACCCAGATGCAAAGTTGTAGGCTGCAAGGGAGGTTGTGCTCTTGTCTGCAAACTCGGCAAAGTCCTTACTGCACCGAGCTTCTTGGTAGAACTATCAGCATCATTGGCTTGCGTCATAGAAATACCGACAATCATGTTGACCAAGATTGCCGCGATCGCTAATCTCACACAAATATAAAGTTTTACCTTGACTGCCACTTTAGTTGCCATATGTTTGCCATATGAGTTTGCCATAAGTATTTGTCATACTTGCCATATGCCATATTTACGGGTACGGCTGATAGGTCTTCAGTTTTCCTAGTTACTACTTTAGCAAAAATTCTTGTTTGCAATTATTGAATCAGACAATTTCTCGCAATGGTAGCGTAGCGATTTCATGCTATAGGTAATAATTAGCCGTTTCTTTGCAATTTTTTTAGTTTATGTCCCTTAAACCAGAGTCAGAGTCAGATCGTGGGAAAAACAAAGCTTCCTCCAAAAGCTTTGAAGCGATGAGAAAGTTTTCCGAAAAATACGCTAAAAACACAGGGACTTTTTTTTGCTCCGATCCTAGCGTAACCAATGCCGTTATCGAAGGCTTGGCAAAGCATAAAGAAGAACTAGGCTCTCCGCTTTGTCCTTGCCGTTATTACGAAGACAAGGAAGCTGAAGTCAAAGATACCTATTGGAATTGTCCCTGTGTGCCAATGCGTGAACGCAAAGAATGTCACTGTATGCTTTTTCTGACACCAGATAATCCCTTTGCAGGAACTAAACAAGAACTAGAAATCGTAGATATTGTATACGATGCCTAAAAAACTATGAAGGTGGTACTAAAGTACCGCCTTTATTTTTGCAATCACGAAATGCAACAGATTTTTACAACTTTGCTATGATTGGCTTGAGTATTCAGTCAACTTGGAGAGCCATGAATTACACTGGAAACATTTGGGATAAAGACGCTCTAAAAAATCCAGAGACAGAATATCAAACCTTATTAAATTTATTGAGGCAAAAACAAGATTTTGCAATGCTTTTTGTGCGTTGTTCGCCTGCTGAGGGAGAGCAAATTATAAAAAGGTCAATAACAGATACAGCCCATCGAAGTATCAATGTATTAAGGCTTGATCAACCGATCGCTGATTTTTACGAGATGTTAGTTGAGAGGACAGATTTACATGAGGCAAAGGTATTATTTGTTACAGGTATTGAAGAGTTTCTAGAAAACAAAGTTGACGATATTGCTGATAGTAGCTTAAGCGAAAAGTTAGAACATATTCCACGTCCGCTTGCCCATTTGAGTTTATTACAATCCAAACTTAAAGAGAAATTTTCAATTTGTTTTGTATTTCTATTACCCTTATTTGCACTTAAGTTTTTTATTAATAGCTCTCCTGAACTTTTTAATAATTCCGTTGAGGTGTTTGAATTCCCCACGGACATGGAGCTACTACGACAAGAAGCCTTTCGTTGGGTGGGGGGCGATCGCTATGAGGCATATGCTCAAATTAGTGAGGAAGAGCGCGATCACAAGTATGAGGATCTCCAAAAGTTAATTGATGCTCAACCATTAATTTCTGAACGACGCATCGAGCTATTACTAGAGCAAGGTGGTCTATTAGTTGCAGGAAACCGTTGTCAAGAAGCGATCGCTAATTGCGATCTTGCCTTACAAATTCGTAATGATAACCATTTAGCTTGGTATAACCGTGCTGTTGCCCTAGACCTGAGCGATCACCATGAAGAAGCCATAGATAACTACCGCCAAGCACTCTCCTACAAAGAAGATTTTTATGCAGCGTGGCATAATTTGGGAACCTCCTTAAGTATGTTGGGGCGTTATGAAGAGGCAATCAATAGTTACAATATCGCCCTTAGACATAAGCCCGATTACTATTATTCCTATGGTGGCAAGGGCTTAGTCTATAGTGTGCTCGGTAAGTATGAAGAAGCGATCGAGCATTGCGAAAAGGCATTAGCACTCAAACCTGACTATGTGCAAGGTTGGTTTAGTCGAGCCTATGCTCTTGAAAGTATTGGTAAATATGGGGAAGCGGTAGCAAGTTACGATCGCGCCCTAGAGTATAAGCCCCATGATCATCAAATTTGGTATAGCCGTGCAAAAGCCCTTGAGCATTGGGGAAACTATACAGAAGCGATCGCTAGCTATGATCAAGCCTTAGAAATCCGCCCTGATGACTATTACGCTTGGAATAATCGCGGTTTGGTGCTCAGCCGCCTAGAACTTTATGAAGATGCGATCGCTAGCCATGATCGAGCCTTGGAAATTAATCCTGATGACCATTTCGCTTGGTATAGTCGAGGCAATGCCCTCAGTGGACTTGGTAAACTAGAAGAAGCGATCGCCGCCTATGATAAAGCAATTCAGATTTCTCCCCAAGAGACTCAAGTATGGCAAAATCGTCGCCTCGCGTTGAGAAGACTAGGTTTTGACTAAAAAAAGCCCATGACAACACCAATCCTTCCTTCCACAACTTCTAAAGTAGTCACAACTGGAGCTAGCATCAGTTGTGAAAGCAATGGATTCAAAGTACCTTTGATTGTGCTGATCACAGTGCCATTTCTGCTCAGTACCTTCGGCATTGTCGGCTTAATTAGTTGGTTAACCTTTCGCAACACCCATGAAGCGATCGGTAATCTCACCAATCAGATCCATCGCAAAGTTACAGAACAAGTCCAAGATCGCTTAAATTCCTATTTAGAGCTTCCCTACACCCTCAATCAAATCAATGCAAACAATATTGATTTAGAGCAACTCGATGGTGCTAATGAGCAGAAAATCCAAACTCTATTTTGGAAAGAGTTACAAGATTTTCCCCATATCAGTAATATTTACGTCACTACTCCTTCGGGGCAATACATCGGTGCACGCCGCTTCAAGAACCAGTTCACCGTAGAAGATGCTACAGCCGCTTACATGGCAGACAATTTGGGAAGAGCAAAATCACCATTGATGGCAAAGAATCGCCTTAAGCTCAGCGATCGCTCTTGGTATCAGAAAGTCATGCAGTCCAAACAAAGTACTTGGAGTGAAGTATATACAGAATCGATAACTGGTGAAGCCGCAATCACAGCAATTAAGCCTATTTACAACTCCAATGGCGAGTTTCAAGGTGTATTGGGTGTATCCATGCGCTTGGGAGATATCAATGAATTTCTCAAGGAAACTAAAGTTAGTCAAAAGGGACTGACATTTATCGTCGATCATGCAGGAAGGCTAGTCGCAAGTTCTAATTTAGAAGCTACTATTGCTGATCCTAACAAGCAAAACAATCGAAATAGTAACCCTGAGCGTATTTTCGCAGACCAAAGTCAAGATCAATTAACTCAAAAAGTAGCTGAATGGCTCAAATCACAAGAGGTTGAGGATAATCATCAACTTTTGCAATCAGTAATTAAATTTGATGGCGAAAATCATTACTTACAGGTAGACAGCCTCAAGAACACATCTGAATTGAGGGGATTGAACTGGTGCATTGTCGTAGTTGTACCTGCGTCGGAATTTCTCTCCCAAATCAAAGAAAATACGATCTCAACGTTTATCTTGTGTTTTATCGCATTGAGCTTGACTACTATCTTTGGTGTTATTTCGGCACGTTGGCTGAGTCGCCCAATCACGCAATTAAGCATTGCAAGTCAGGCGATCGCTAATGGTAATCTCAATCAAAAAGTTGAATATTCTTGCGTAGTTAAGGAACTCGCAATCTTAGCGACAGCCTTTAATCAGATGAGTCGCCAAATGAAAAAATCGCACACCAGATTAGAGGAATATTCGCAATTACTAGTACAGAAAGTTGATGAACGCACGCAAGCACTACAGCAGGAAATCCTCGAACATGAAATGACAGAAGCTGCCCTGCGCGAATCTGAGGAAAAATTTGCCAAGGCGTTTCGGTCTAGTCCCGATGGCATGGCTTTAATTACTGCTGGTACGAACAAACATGTTGATGTTAATGACAAATGGACGCAGATTACAGGCTATAGTCGCGAAGAAGCGATTGGCTCGGCTCCCTCTGATTTGAATCTATGGCTAGATTTACGGGAACGCGATCGCATGTTGGAAATTTTAGAAAGAGATGGGCGAGTTTTTAACTACGAGGCAAGTTTTGTTACTAAAGCAGGCAAAGTTATTACGGGATTAATCTCTTCAGAAACTATTGAATTTGGTGGTCAGGCCTTCGCGATCTATGCGGTAAAAGATATTAGCGATCGTAAAAAAATCGAAGAGAATATTAAAGAGAGTGAAAAGAAATATCGTGATCTAGTCGAATCAGCTAACTGTATTATTTTACGCTGGGATACTCAGGGGAATATTTGCTTTTTAAATGACTATGGATTGAAGTTTTTTGGATATGAATTAGAAGAAATTATTGGTTCTTATGTTCTAGAAACAATTGTGTCAGCCGAAAGTATTACAGGCGAAGACCTTCGGATAATGATTGAGGATATCTGTCAGAGTCCCGAAAAATATCAACTCAATGAGAATGAGAATATCTGTAAAGATGGAAGACGAGTCTGGGTAACTTGGTCAAATAAGCCCATTTATGATGATCAGGGGCAATTAATTGAAATTCTTTCTGTCGGCACAGATATTACCGATCGCAAGCGGGCGGAAAAGGAACTCCAATCCGCCAAAGAGATTGCGGACATGGCAAACCGAGCCAAGAGTGATTTTCTCGCTAATATGAGTCATGAGTTACGCACTCCTTTAAACGGGATTTTAGGTTATGCCCAAATCCTCAAGCGCAGTGATGATCCGCAAAAACACCGTTCAGGATTAGAAATTATTCAGCGCAGTGGTGAGCATTTATTAACGCTATTAAATGACATTCTCGATCTTTCCAAAATTGAAGCAAAAAAACTAGAACTTAATACCAGTGAGTTTGACCTTCCTAAACTCCTGCAAAGTATCACTGATATGTTTCAATTGCAGGTTCATGCGAAGGATGTGAAATTGATTTATCAACCCCTCACCCCTCTTCCTACAATTATGTATGGTGATGAGAAGCGTCTGCGTCAAGTACTGATCAACTTATTTGGGAATGCAGTCAAATTCACCGATCGCGGCAGTGTCTCCTTCAGCGTCAGTGCTCAGCCCTACGAATCTAATAACCTCAACTCTAGCAACACCAAACAGAAGAACTACAAAGTGCGCTTTGAGATCGCCGATACTGGGGTGGGCATCGATCCCGATAAACTAGAGGAAATCTTTTTACCATTTCAACAGGTAGGTGAGCGCTCCCGTCGCTATTCTGGCACTGGTTTAGGTTTACCGATTTGTCAAAAAATTGTGGAAATGATGGGAGGGCAACTCCAAGTCACCAGTACTTTGAATGAAGGTAGTACTTTTTGGTTTGAAATTGATTTGGCAGAAGTTCCCAATCACAACATCACAAACACCATTGATAGTCGCACGATCACTGGGTACTATGGCGATCGCCGCAAAATCTTAGTGGTTGACGACAAAACCGAAAATAGAATGGTCTTGAGCGATCTGCTTACCCCCCTCGGATTTATTGTTGCCGAAGCGATCGATGGCTATGACTGTATTAACCAAGCCCAGATTTTTGCCCCAGATTTAATTTTGCTGGATATGGTCATGCCCGAACTCGATGGGCATGAAACTACGAAGCAATTACGGCAGTTGTCCATGTTCGAGAAGACTGCCATTGTGATGGTTTCCGCCAGTGCCTTTAGCCAAGATCGTGAACTGAGTCTAAATGTGGGTTGCAATGCTTTCATCGCGAAACCCGTCAATCCCGACAGCCTCTTCCATACGATGCGATCGCTGCTCAATTTAGAGTGGCAATATGATGATCTCGCGCTTGGTGATGCCCCATTGCCGAATGGATTAGATAGCAATCCCAATAATCGCAGTAATCGCAATATTGAGGAAACCACTCAACCCTTAATCTTTCCCCCAACCTGCACGCTAGACAAATTAATCCAAATGGCACGTATCGGCGATATTCTTGCCATTCAAGATGAAGTGATACTGCTCCAAGAAACCGATCCTGCTTTTGTACCCTTCACCAAGCAAATTCTCAGCTATGCCCGTGAGTTCCAAATTAGACGTATTCGCGAGTTTCTAGAGTCCCAGCAGCAAGAGGTACTAATGAGCTAAGAATAAGCCGCCTACTAAGGGACTTGCTATTAATTAAAGTACCTGTGGCTTCGACTCCGCTCAGCCAACGTTAGCTGAGCGAAGTCGAACGTTAGCTGAGCGAAGTCGAACGTTAGCTGAGCGAAGTCGAACGTTAGCTGAGCGAAGTCGAACGTTAGCTGAGCGAAGTCGAAGCTAGATAACTTTGGTGGGACATTTTTATCCGCAAGAGCCTAAGCAGGCAGATATTCTTAGCTCATTTCTTAACGCCAGTTCGGGTTAAACTGGCAAATTTTACAGCTCTTTACGCTCAAAACCAAACCAAGATATTTTTTAAAAGGCTTGCTTCGCAAACCTTTTAAAAAATATCTTTTGCTATGCAAACCCTTACCGATCAATCCAGACAATAGTCCTTGCTTCTACGCCATTACTTTTGAGGATATTGGCGATCGCATTACTCACATCTCGATCTAAGCCCAAATTCCATCGAGACTGAAAATCTTTGTATGACAAGGAATAAACTTGGCTATTGGTATCGGTGTAATAGATTTGTTGCTGGACTGGATCGGCTCCTGTCACTGCGATCCAATGCAAATAGGGAATTGAACCAATATATGGAATTTGGAAACTGCCAACCCGTACCAAGGCGATCGCTGGTTTACCCGATCGCACTAAATTAATTAAACGATTAAAGCTAGTCTGGGGCGATTTCTTCACGCGATCGCCTTCCCATCGCTGCATCACCTGTTGTAAAGTCTGCGGTGGTGTCCCTGTTCGCACCTCAATCCATTGATTATTAAAGGGGTTCCGCATTTTTTGCGGCAAAAATAGCTTCTTATCCGTGGCAGCCCGCACAGTTGCATAGTCCACATCATGTCCGTAATAGCGCAATAACCTTGCTGCGGAATTCGGACCACAACTCCAACTGTCATTCTGTGTGCCCGTATCAGGTAGTTCAATTACTTGCGATGAACCCGAAGCAGTTAAGTTTTGATCTATATACTGCTTAGTGTGAGGATACTTGAGAGTAGCGATCGCCGATGACGCAGGCGTAACTGTAATTGCGATCACTAATCCTGTAAGCACAAGTGTAAAATCCTTAAAAAAATTCATAAGAAAAATTCATAGTCAAAAACGCATATGGACTTGTCAGTATTTTTGCAGCAGTTTTTAAACGGCTTATCCATTGGCAGTGTTTATGCCATTTTTGCCCTCGGCTATACCTTAGTATTCTCGATTTTAGGAATTATTAACTTTGCTCATGGTGCTGTATTTACCCTTGGTGCATATTTTACCTATGTGCTTTGCGGAGGAGCCTTTGGATTTAATGGCATCTTAGCCAATCTCTCCTTACCCAAAGAATTACATTTACCGTTTTTTGTTGCCATTTTTGTAAGCAGTTTACTGGCAGGTGGAGTCAGCGTTTTGATCGAGCGAATTGCCTTTCGACCTCTACGCGATCGCAAAGCCGATCCCTTACTTACCCTAGTGTCCAGCTTAGGTGTGGCCGTAGCGATCGTAAATATTATTCAATATCTTGTTGGGGCAGAAAGCTACAACTTTCCTGCCAATATTTATGGCAGTTTACCCGCCGCCATCAACTTCGGCACAGTTGATAAGCCGATCGCGATTCGCACTGTCCAAATTATGATTTTTGGCGTATCCGTAATTATTTTGTCCATTTTGACCTATGGCATTAACTTCACCAAACTCGGTAAAGCGATGAAAGCCGTTGCCGAAGATGCCACTACCGCTAGCCTTTTAGGTATTAATACTGACTTTTTCATTTTGCTCACCTTTTTTGTATCAGGTTTTTTAGGTGGACTGGCAGGTACATTAGTTGGATCTAGCGTCAGCATCGCAGGACCATATTTCGGTATTGGCTTTGGCTTAAAAGGTTTAGCCGTCATCGTCTTAGGTGGACTAGGCAATATCCCTGGAGCCGTCGTGGGCGGTATAGTTTTAGGTCTTGCCGAATCCTTTGTCCCATCCGATCAGTCCGCATACAAAGATGCAGTTGCCTTTGCCCTCCTACTCATCGTTCTATTGGTACGTCCCCAAGGGCTACTTGGCAAGACCTTTGTGCAAAAAGTATAAATTGATACATTTCCTATATCTTCATGAAATTAATGAAATATTTTATTGTTTTGAGTTTCATGTAATTTTATGAAGAGGACGGAACTACATGGGAAAATAATTAAAGTTTGTATTCCTCTACACAGACACAAGTTATTGATATATCGGTAGCCATTTTTATGTTAGGACAGTCCCAAAAATCAAAAGAGAGTTGCGGCGCAATGCGCCGCAACTCTCTTTTGCCTTTTATGTCTTAACTCACTTGGCGATCACAATAGTCTGTAAGTTCTAGGCTTTGAGTAAATCATTGACCGTTAGAACCTAAATTTACGCAAAAACCTACATAGAGAGTCTGGTTATGTTGCACTCACTTTATTATTCCATCGGCGCTATCCAAGACGAAGCAAGACATCTACTCGAAAGTGGAAGGCTTAGCCGTAGTCAGCCTATTCATACCCTTTGCCGTTTTTTCCGCGATCGCGAATGGTGTCAAATCGAACGAGAATTAGAAGAAAATCATTACCTACTACGCGATCGCATTTGTGATTTATTAAGTCGTGAATGCTGGCAAAGTGATTAAGACCACCAGAAGAGGAGCGCTAAGCGCTCTTATTTTTTTGGCAAATATTAATCTGCGATCACGCAAAAGTTATACAATTTAAGTTGTGTATCGTTTTTCTAGTCATGTAGCGTCAATGGAGGTAATTCCAACCATTGGGGAGTCAACAAAAAAACAAAATGAGTCAAGTTAGCCTAATTGATCGTCTAAAACAATTTGTTGACCAATCTGCTAATATGCTGAACTTAGATGAAGATGTGGCAACAGATAGGGGCATGACTCAAATTATTAAGTCGGCGGTAATGGTAATCGGTGGTGGAGAGGATAAAGTCCAAGACCGCAAGATTCTCAAAGCCTTTATAGAAAATTCTGGCGGCTCCCAAGCTCGAATTGCCATAATTCCTTGTGCCTCTAGAGAACCTGATATTATCGGACGAATTTATCATGATATTTTCACCGATCTCGGTGCAAAGGTAGTTGAAGTACTAGATATTCGTGAGCGTCCTCACGACGACTATCCTGATGCCGAAAAATTAGTGGATCGATTTACAGGGATTTTTATGACAGGTGGTGATCAGCTCCGTCTTTGCGGCTTGATCGCTGACACCCCCTTTGCCATTATGATCGCCAAACGTATCGCCGAACAGCGTCTAGTTCTCGCTGGTACAAGTGCTGGGGCAGCCGCTATGGGCTATCACATGATTTCTGGTGGTAGCAGTGGTGAGTCTCCCCATAAGGAACTGGTCAATATGAGTACAGGCTTGAATATCCTGCCTGAAATTATTGTCGATCAGCATTTCCATAACCGTAACCGCATGGCACGTCTAATGACAGCGATCGCGGCTCATCCTGACCGCATTGGCATTGGCATCGATGAAGACACGGTAGCCATCTTTGAACCGAATAACATCATGCGTGTGATGGGGCGTGGCACGGTAACTGTGGTCGATCCAGGTGAAGTCTCCTATAGCAACCAACTATGGGTAAGTGGTTCTGCGCCTTTGACAATTCACAATTTGCGCGTTCATATTCTTGCCACAGGTTGTAAATATCATTTACTCAAACGGATTCCGATTAGTCCATCTGTTTAAATCAAGTAATCAAAAAGGCTCGCTTAGCGAGCCTTTTTGATTACTTAGTCCAATCTTGATTTGGTAAATCGGTGGTATCGATGGGAGTATCAACAATTGACTTCAAACCTTCTAAAGTCGAAGGTAGCGATCGCGGATCCATAAACATCACTTTGCTACTACCGCTAGAACCAACCGTTGTTGCCATCGAGATATAGCTTTGGGCTAATAAAAATTGCAATGCTTCCTGTGCCTGAGGATTGCCCTTCATTGATTGCAACAATACTTGCATCGCCTGAGCCGTCCCCTGCGCCTTCAGCACCTGTTCCTGACGCTCCGCCTCAGCACGTAAAATGCGAGATTGCTTTTGTCCCTCTGCCTCTAGGATCGCCGCTTTTTGAGAAGCCTCCGCATTGAGTAGCTGGGAATCCGCTAAACCTTTAGCCTTGTTAATCGCTGCCTCGCGATCGCCTTCAGATGTCAGAATTGCCGCACGTTTTTTACGCTCTGCTGTCATTTGCAATTCCATTGACTCCTGCACTGCCTTAGCTGGCAAGATATCACGTAGCTCTACCCGCGTTACTTTTACCCCCCAAGGTTCGGTCGCATCATCAAGATCGCGCAATAGGAGTTCGTTAATTTTATTTCTTGCCGTAAATGTCTCATCAAGCTCTAGGCTTCCAAGCTCTGAACGGATCTGGGTCAGCACAATATTGACGATCGCTTGTCGTAAGTTCTCGACACGATAATATGCCTTTTCCATATCGACAACTCGCCAATAGACCACCGCATCGGCGGTAATTGGCACATTGTCACGGGTGATGCATTGTTGGGCAGGAATATCTAATACTTGCTCTTTGATCGATCCTTTATAGCTAACAGTATCAATAAAGGGCAGGATAAAGTGGGGACCCGCAGGTAGTTTGCGTTTGTATTTACCAAAGGATGCGACTAGTGCTTCTTCGCCTTGATTGACAATTTTAAAAGATGAACTTCCTACACCAAAGAAGACACCTGCACCAATCACAAAACTCCATAAGTCCATAATGTTTTTCCATTGTTAGTTGAACTCACGTTAATGATAGCGCGATCGTATTGAATAAGCAGGTAAGCAAAAGTAACCTGTGGGTTCCCAGATCTCCGACTTTTTCTTTGCTAGTACAGATAACTTTTGCTAATCACCAAAAAAGTCGGAGATCTTTAGGATTGTCTATGCACCGAAAACTTTGCTGATGGTTTCGACGATTTTGGTGATGGTGGGAATGGTATTGATAATGCGCTTTAAAGCTCTAATTGCTTAAAACTTCCAGAAATTTGGATTAATTTTACGATGACTCTCCAAAATTTTATGTAATGTTTTTTATTTAAGCAAACGGACAAACCCTGCTTGCTCAAAATGTTGATCGGTGGTTAAAGCTTCCCGAATACCTAATTTTTGCATCACTACAAAAGACGAGCAGTCAACCAAAGACCAAGCTTTATCTATTCTGCCTTTGCAAAGAGTCCATGCTAAAGCATCAGTTGCGCTATCAATGTGAACAACCTCAACATAATCAACTATTTTGATTGCATCCACGATTTCAAAAACTCGTGACCTCGAAACTCGGAGTGGTCTATTTAATAGTGCTACCAACTCAGCAATTACATAATTTGTGGTGTAAAGTTTTTGTTTTTGCTAAAGTGCTAAGCGAAAATACTGCTCTGCTTGTGGATAGTAAGTTTGGGAGTGAATAAAAAGACTTGCCCACCCTGACGTATCAACAAACAAACTACCCATCCACTTTTAGCTCCTGATAAAGATCTTGCCCAATGTAGTGATCGCAATTTTCAGCAAGATCGGGTATGTCAACATCTATAGAGCCAATTAAACGTAAGAGTGGATCTGTTTCTATAACTGGCAATAAGCTAACCTCAGACAAAATTTTTAACTGCCTAGTTAAAGCCTGTAACAAAATCGCTTCAGGTGATTGATTTAGGCGTGCCGCTTGAGCCGTTAACTCTTCTTCCAAATTATCTGGAAGCGTAATTGTCAAAGTTTTAGCCATAGCTTTTGTCAGATTAAATTGTAATCATTTTATCTTGATGCAAGCGATCACTTTCTCTACTCTGCTGAAGCCACATTTAAAGTAGATTCAATTAAAACACTCTAGATTTTAATTGAATCTACTATATAGCAATCCTAAAAGAAATGTGAGTAGCTTCGACTTCGCTCAACCATTAGTTTATGGATGGCTGAGCGAAGTCGAAGCCACTGATTTTTACATGGGACAACCCACAGAGGAATTGCCCCATACTCTAATAAGCACTGTTACAAATTAAGCCTTTGCCTCAAGCTGTAATTCCTTAAGCAAATTATTTAGCTGATCAGTCGTCGCGTGATAAACCTGACTACAGAAATGACAAGTCGCCTCAGCGCCTTCATCTTCCGCAATCATTGATCGCAAATCTTCCTCGCCAAACATTTTCATTGCCGCTAGCATCCGCTCAAGCGTACATCGACAATGAAAACGCACATCTTTACTCATCGGCAAAATCTCCAGATTGAGATCGCCAAGGAGCGTTGCCATCACCTCTTCGATCGCCTTACCTTGCGTCAACAGATCCTTAAACTTGGTGATATCACTTTTAGCTTCTAATTGAGACAGCAAATCCACCTGCGAGAAATTAGAAGTTTTCGCCGCCCGTAAAGCAGCTTTAGGCATGATTTGTAGCAATATACCAGCAGCAAATTTCACAGGATTATTGCTAGAACTAGGATCAGCGATCGCCTCATGATCGAGCACTTCCGTCAGCATTAACTTGGAATAGGTTTGCTCTGAGGAAGCCAGAAACCAAGCCACATCCTCAGCAATATCTCCCGAAATCAACTCAACGGTGCTGCTATAGGGTTCACCATAACCAACATCTCGTAACACTTTCAGTAAACCTGTCGTACCGATCGCACCGCCCACATTTTGCTGACCATTTTCAAGGGCTGGCAACTCGAAATGGGGATTAGACACAAATCCACGCACAGTACCATCAAAGCCAGCATCTGCATAAACCAGACCTAAACCACCATCTCCCGCTATCCGCACATTGACTCTAGCTTGAGGCTGTTTCATATTCGAGGCAAGCAACAAACTCGCACTCATAGCCCTGCCAAGGGCTGCGGTTGCCACAGCAGACAAGTGGTGACGGCGCTGGGCTTCATTAATCGATTCGGTGACATTAACACCAACAACTCTGACTCTAGCATCGGCAGCAATAGCGCGAATTAAGCGATCGCTCATGAACTTTTCCTAACATCTACGATATTGAACAGATCAGTGGCTATGCCTACATTGATCTCTACATTGATCTCTATGTTAACGTCAGTTCGACGAATGCGAAAAATGGTAAGCATCGCTAAGCGATGCTTACCATTTTTCGTCATTTGAGCCTTGCAAAGCAAGGTTCAAATGACGATATCGATGTCAGTACGATTACCACGAAAAACAGTAGATTTTTGGATTTATGGAAGCGCCCCCGAAGGGGAGCGCTTCCATAAACCATGTAGGACTACATAACCGATGTTTTAGATGGCGATCGCTCCCAACAGACTTTTCCATTTTTAGCCAGTTCCAAAGATTGGGATACTACTTCCAGCAGATTTTGCCATCTAACATCGCGATTCAGTAATAACTTGCGAACCTTGACTAAGGAATGTTCTCTCTCATGACGAATGCGCTGAAACATCAACGGATCTATTTTCTGATAGCTCAGATTCCGCACTTCCAGCATCTCCTCATGCACTATAATCGCTACTTCAGAACCAATATTCATTTGGGCATAATAACGTAAATGATTTAATCCTTTTTCTGAAGTTGCGTATAACGGTGGTAAACGATTTAAAGTCCGCGCAAGCACATCTTCTAAACGAATAAACTTCAGTTCCGAAGGTGGGAAATTTTGAGCACGATTCTGTGCCATTCTAATCACCAGTCTTTCTAGAGAATGCACCAGATGATTAGATTCAATCATATAAGCATCATATTCTCTCTGTTTCGATTCAGGCGCAACACTACATTTTTGAGAAGTCTTAGTCAAATACATTTGGGTATTAATCTGCCTTCTCCCTAATGCCCCGTACTTACTTACCCTTGGCGACAGATTTCCTGAATTATATTTAGCGATCGCATTTTCTAGAGACTCTTCCAAAGCTTTAGGAACATCACACCACATTAGATTTTGCCAACCCAATAATTCTTGAACACCCAACAAGGCATAGGGAGCATTAGCTAACTCAATATCCGCCAGTGGTTGCGGTTGGCGTAAGGGATCGCGGCGTACCGCAATCAGGGCTTGGCGAGTCATCTTCGTAATATTTTCTCGCATCAAGATACATTCTTGCCGCTTTTGCTGCAATTCAATATCCGTCGAGGCAAACATAGCGGGCAAGCGATTTAAAGCATAGGCAATGACTTCATCAACGTTATATTTATGTCTAATTCCACTTCCTAAGCTCTGGATTTGAGCATGAGCTTCCCTATAGACAAATTCAATGAGCACATTGCGGCAAGATTCCATGGAAGTGATTGCATGAGTATGTACTAAGGAGCACCCAAGTTCAGATTATTCTATCGAATTTCAGGAGCAATGAATGTAAAGCCATAGACACTTGATAGGCATAAAGAAGTGATATGCCTATCAAGTGTCTATCAAACTACGAATGTAAAATTGCTGACTGTAAGATATGCTCCGCTTTGAGTAAATAAGCCATACCTTCTTTGCTTTCCCCGTGAATATAGCCCTTCAGATAGGGTTTCAGTGTTGCAGGGAGAGCGAAAATATCATTCTCAAAATTATTGCTAGGAAGATGGACAACCCCCATAATGCTAGGAACAATCAAAGCGAGCGATAATTCCTGTACAGATGTCAAAATCACTTCGTAAAGGCGGATATTGGGATCTAGGGGCTGGAAACCTAGGAGCATTGCTAAATCAATTGCCCAGTACACACGACGATGCCGACTTAAAATCCCTAAAATGCAGGACGGTTTATTCGGTACTGGCATGACATGAGAAGCTTTAATCGTTAACACTTCCTGCGTAAATTCACTTTCCAATAAGCCAATGGTTTGAGGATCGATCGCAAACTTCAAGTAAGTATTCAGTTTTACTTGGGGTTGGGCATCCGTTTTAACATCTTGATGATCGGTTTGCTCGAAAAATGTGTACATGGATATATGTCAACTTTAGTAAACCTCAACCATGTATAGCGATCATTGTGATGATTTGTATACAGCATGAATGCTGATATTTAAGGACTAGGTTATATTTGGGCTAGGTTTAGGCAGCTTGAAAAAATAAGTTAATCATCTTGGAAGGTTTTATTAGCCTTAACAAGGGGCTTAAGCCCCTTGTCTATTCCAGTCATTTCTACAAGATGTCTCAAAAACAAATGCTATGTAGCACTTTTCACGCAAGCGATAGGTTTGTTTTTCCGCCGAAGTCGGAAAACAAACCTATCACTAGACTGGGAAACTCTTATAGCTTTTCCCAGTCTAGTGAGATAACTTTTGTTGTTTGAGCTTCTACATCACACTTCACAACGATATAGAGAACTATAGAGAAAAAATATGGATCGCCGTAAGTTACTTTCTTGGTTTGGCTTAGGATGGTTAGTGAGTTTACTTCCATCATCATTACTAGGTTGTACTGACTCTAATCCCACCACATCAGCTCCCCCTACATCAGCTTCGCCAGCTAAATCTGCACCCGAAAGTGTCGCTGCGACCCCTAGCAAAAATTTTAAAGAGATCGGTGCAGTTGCTCAGCTTGATAAGGATGGCGTATTAGTCTCATCTGACAAACAAATAGCCGTCATCCGCGATCCTAAGAACAAGGATAGTCTATTAGCAGTCAACCCCACCTGCACCCATAAGGGCTGCACCGTGCTTTGGAAAGCTGACAAAAAAGCTTATGTTTGTCCTTGTCATGATGCTGAGTTTGCTCCCGATGGAGCAGTTCTTGAAAAACCTGCGAAGAAACCACTACCAACTTACACTGCCAAAATTGATAAAGGACAGGTAGTAGTTAGTACATAGCTCTTATGCAATGAATCACCTCACCCTGTGATGTAATTCATTACATAAGAGCTATGGTAAGGATGGGCGGCGCTTCGCGCCGCCCATCCTTACCTATTTAGTACTATCCAAAGAATCAGTCCTAGTAAGAGTTGTGAGTTTTCATTTTGCTTACGGCAAAATGAAAATCACTATATGATAAAAATAGCGACTAGGGACTTGAGATCGAGGTTTTTAAGTTATGAAAAAATTTCTGCTCGCTTGCTTATTTTTTGCAGGTTTATTTTGGGCATTGTCAACTTACCGAGGCTTAGCAGGCGAAGGTAAATTTGACTCCATGGTATTAAACTTTCGGGATACCCTATCTCCTGCTCAGGTCGATCGCGAACTGAAGGCGATCGCTTCAAAATACGGTATCGAGCCGAAGTTTAATAGTGCTTTTTCTAAGGGAGATAACCTTTATATTGTCAAAGGTGATACTCAAGTCCTCGAAAAGCTAAAACAGTCAAAGGAGCTACAGGAACTGACGGAATATGTCGAGGCAAACTATGTCTATTCTATGGACTTCTTTGGTGGCACAACTCCTAACGATCCTATGTATAAAGATCAATGGAATCTCAAGGCGATCGATGTCGAGAAAGCATGGGCAAAGACTAAAGGCAAAGGGATTACTGTTGCGGTCATTGATACAGGCGTAAGCAAAGTTGACGATTTAAAGAATACTAATTTTGTTAAGGGTTACGATTTTGTTAACGATCGCGAAGATGCAAGTGATGACAATGGGCATGGAACCCATGTAGCAGGCACGATCGCTCAATCAACGAATAATAACTTTGGGGTAGCAGGAATTGCCTACGAAGCCAATATCATGCCACTGAAGGTACTTTCCGCATCAGGTGGGGGCACAATTTCCGATATTGCAGAGGCAATTATTTTTGCGGCGGATAATGGCGCGAATGTAATTAATATGAGCCTCGGTGGTGGTGGCGAAAGTAAGCTCATGCAAAGTGCGATCGACTATGCCTACAAAAAAGGTGTAACTATCGTCGCGGCAGCAGGTAACTCCAATCGTAATGCTGCCTTCTATCCCGCTCGCTATCCCAAGGTAATCGCCGTATCCGCAACCAGTTCCACTGGCGAGAAAGCTCCCTATTCTAATTACGGTGCAGGTATTGATATCTCAGCCCCAGGAGGCGCGATCGCAAAGGGCAAGAATGGCGAGAAAGGTGATATGTCAGGGGGCATTTTACAAAATACGATTGACCCAAAAACTAAGGAATCCGTATTTCGTTCTTTTCAGGGAACTAGTATGGCATCTCCTCACGTTGCGGGTGTCGTTGCTCTGATCGAAGCCTCAGGAGTGAAAGATCCAGAGAAGGTAATGCAAGTTCTCAAACAGTCTTCACGCAAGGTTGATGATGATACGCTTAATTACTATGGAGCAGGTCATCTCAATGCGGCGGCGGCTGTGAATTTGGCTTCGCAAGGACAATTGGGAATTCCTGATTTCTTACGCTGGGCAAGAGATAATGGCTACTTGAGTCCTCGTTTTTGGATTGATGGTGGTGCGATCGCTTTAATTCCGAAGCTAATTATGGTGATTGGTTCCTATTTACTCGCATGGTTGATCAATCGCTGGTTGCCTTTTCGATGGAATTGGGCTTTTACGAATGGAATCTTCTTTGGTGGTGCAGGTCTATTTTTCCTGAGAGGTTTCTATCTATTTGATATTACCCAAATGCCTTTCCGCATTGCAGGAAGTTCTCTTCCTGAATTAGGTAATGCGTTTTCTAATACCAATGCACTCAACCCAATTACGGCAAGTGTGCTATTACCATTGGGACTCTTAGTCATTCTCTTGGGACATCCTCAATGGAAATGGTTCGCGATGGGAGCATCGATTGGAACTTCCGCTTGCTTAGCCACTAGTGCAGTGTTAGCTCCTCAAATGATGTGGATTGGTGAAGGTCTACCTGCGATCGCATTTCTCAGTGTTAATGCCATCCTCTGTTTCGGTTGCGCCTATCTATCGATTAAGTCAGAAACTGCCACTATTTAACCCTTCAGAATCATTGATATATCGCAAACAAATGAGTACAGATGGCTTCGACTCCGCTCAGTCATCTGTACTCAGCCATCTGTATATGTTGTTGGCTGAGCGAAGTCGAAGCCCTATTTTTTACCAATGATTTAGGATTGCTATAGAAGTTTCTATTTTGCACACGACACAATGAAAATTTCTATAGCAATAATTCTGAGAACAAATTTACAACTCCTAAAAGAAGATGACCATTCAAATTACTGGGACTATAGAATATATCGATATTGGGACAGGCACTTGGGCGATCATGACCGTGACCGATGAGCAATATGAGATTTGGCAACCTGCTCCCGAAGAGATTTTGCAAGAGGGATTGAAAGTCAGTGTTACAGCCAAGGTGCGTGATGATGTGATGACGATGGCAGCGATCGGTGATGTAATCGAAATCGAAGATTTCCAAATTTCATAATTAACCATAATTAAAAAGGTGCAAAAGCACCTTTTTAATTATGGAATCAAATCGAGAAACATAGCCGAGATTGATGTTTCATCCGCATCACAAATACCGCGCTCAGTAATCAAGCCTGTGACTAGTCGCGCAGGCGTGATATCAAATCCATAATTTAACGCAGTGGTTTCTAAAGGCGCAACACGGACTCTACCGATCGCACCATCATCCTGTAGCCCTTGCAGATAGAGAACTTCATCAGCGCTACGAGTTTCGATCGCTATTTCTTTCACACCATCAGAAATCTGCATATCAAAAGTGGAACTTGGCAGGGCTACATAAAATGGAACATGATTGTCAAAAGCGGCAAGAGCCTTGAGATATGTACCGATTTTATTCGCGACATCACCACTACGGGTAGTGCGATCAGTTCCAACAATGCAGAGATCGACCTTGCCATATTGCATTAATAGCCCCCCCGTATTATCAGCAATCAATGTATGTGGAATCTGCGATTGTCCGAGTTCCCATGCGGTCAAATTCGCGCCCTGATTACGGGGACGAGTTTCATCAACCCATACATGAACATTAATTCCCCTCTCGTTAGCTTCATAAATTGGTGCTAAGGCACTACCGCGATCGACGATCGCTAACCATCCTGCATTGCAATGGGTGAGAATATTTACGGGTTCGCCCTTAGGTTTAGTTTTAGCGATCGCTTCAATGAGTTCACAGCCATATTTACCAATATTGCGTGTACCAACCACATCTTCATCGGCAATAGCGATCGCTTCTTTGAGGGCAACTTCTACTATATCTTGGTTTTGAGTAGCAGCTTTTTCTAATACGGAGAGTAGGCGATCGACTGCCCACATCAGGTTTACGGCGGTAGGACGAGCAAGACGAATCACTGCGGCAAGTTCTTTAATTTTGACAAGATCACCCTTGCTTTCCCTAGCGGCAAGGTACACCCCGAAGGCGGCAACATTACCGATTACGCCTGCACCGCGCACAGTCATATCTTTAATAGCAAGTGTAGCATCAGCGCTAGTTTTGAGGGTCTTAGTGACTAGGCTAAAAGGAAGTTGGGTTTGGTCAATCACAACGAGATCGCCTGCTTCTAGCCAAAATGCCTTATATGTAGAATTCATAATTTCTCCTCGGAAATCCTCGGACAATAGAGCGATTATTTCTCAATCATGCTCTAAGTGCATCCTCAGCGCAAATTTATTTGCCATTTTGCAATCACCTATCACTACATTTACGGTGCGATCACTTAAATATAAATAAAGTCTTCTATCCAAACTCTAAAACTTTCTAGTTCCTTATGCTCAAACCAATCATTTATAGGAATTGAAGTACCTAAGGATCCTGCGATTTAATAAGGAACCAAATTTCTGTGGCGCGGCTTCGCCGCGCCACAGAAATTTGGTTCCTTATTTTCCTACATGTCCTTAATCACTATGATCAATCATGATGATTGGGATTTTGCTACTTTAAAAATGGGTGACCTGGGATTCGAACCCAGGGCCAGCGGATTAAGAGTCCGATGCGCTACCACTGCGCCAGTCACCCGTTGTTTTGCTTGCTCGATTTCAGAGCGATTTATATATTAGCAAATGTTTGCATAAATCCATAACAAAATTTCAATAAAGAACCAGATTTTTTGTGGCGTGGCAAAGCCACGCCACAAAAAATCTGGTTCTTTATTTTCTTTCGCGTCCCTAATGCTTGAGTCTTTGCGATAATGGCTATAAATTTTTATCAATAACCCATAGAGTAAATGTGTTAAATACCATACTTAGAGGGCATTACAAGATTATTAGTCACCTTGGTGGTGGTGGCTTTGGGCAAACCTATCTCGCGGAAGATATTGACCTACCTACCCATCCCACCTGTGTGGTCAAGCAGCTTAAGCCGATTTCCCGTGAGCCTTTTGTGCTGGAAACCGCTAAGCGACTCTTCGATAAAGAAGCAGAAATGCTTTACTCATTGGGTTCGCACGATCGCATTCCGCGCTTACTTGCCCACTTTCAGGAAGGCGAAGAATTTTATTTAGTCCAAGAATTTGCCGATGGCACAGATCTGACTAAAGAGATCGGCAATGGCAAGCGATCGCCTGAGTTTGTAGTCATTGCCCTATTGCAAGAGATTTTAGAAATATTGGTATTTGTGCACGAACGGGGCATAGTGCATCGAGATATCAAGCCTGCCAATTTAATTCGGCGCAAGGCAAATCGTCAAATTGTGCTGATTGACTTTGGTGCAGTTAAGGAAATTAATGGCTTAGCGGGGGACTCTCAGGGAAATACAAATCTGACGATCGCGATCGGTTCCCCCGGATATATGCCAATCGAGCAGGTCAATGGCAAGCCGCGCTTTAGTAGTGACATTTATGCAGTGGGGATGATCGGCATTCAGGCAATCACAGGGGCTGAGCCGCGCTTGTTTGGTGAGCATCCTGAAACTGCGGAATTAATGTGGCGTGAGCATGTACAGGGCAACTATTCACCGCAATTTCTCGATATCCTCGATAAAATGGTGCGCTACGACTTTCGTCAACGCTACCAAACTGCCCAAGAAGTCTTAACAGCGATCGCTGCTCTATCTAGCATTAATGAGCATGACTTACCAACGCTAATTAGTAGCCATCCTAATGTAGATGCTAATAACAGTTCCACAATTATTACTTCGCCCCAAGCGATCGTCCAATCAACTGATATACCCACAAATACGCAGGCATCTCCTAGCGTAAGTCGGTTTAACTCTACCAATGTCAGTAAGCTCCAGCAACAAAAGGCCTATCCTTGGAAAAAATTAGCGATCATTGCGGGGATTATTGCTGCCATCTCATCAGTTGTGGCGATCTCGAAAACGCATACACCCACCAAAACAGAAGTTCCTACTGCTTCTATCACGATTCCTCTACCTTCGCCCCCTCCTCCCTTACCAATTCCTAGTCCCAATCTATCAACCGCTAGCCCTAATAAGTCTGCCGAAGAACTGCTTGCTCAGGCAATCTTGCTCAATCGTAACGATAAACCACAGGAAGCCCTAGTCAAGATCGAAGAAGCCTTAAAGCTAGAACCCAATAATGCTGATGCTTGGGCTGCTAAAGGATTTTCTCTAGCAAAACTGGATCGTGATAATGAGGCGATCGCTGCCTATGATAAAGCACTTGAAATTAAGCCCGACTTTCCTTTTGTCAGACAAAGTCGGGCCCTGCTAGAAAGAAAGCCGAAACCCAAAAAGAAATAATTGAGTAACTATGAGTAATTCATCCGATTTTCAACGTCCCGACGGTAGAGCATGGGATCAACTGCGCCCCATTCACTTACAACAACCATTTACCAAAGCACCTGCGGGATCAGTATTGGCAAAATTTGGTGATACCCAATTAATCTGCACTGTATCAATTGATGAGGGTGTGCCCAAGTTTCTCATGGGGAGCAATCAAGGTTGGCTTACTGCGGAATATCGGATGTTGCCTGCGTCCACCATTCCCCGTCAACAGCGTGAATTTGCCAAACTATCAGGTCGTACTCAAGAAATCCAAAGGTTAATTGGGCGTAGTCTTAGAGCTGCCCTAGATATGACCGCGATCGCTAATTACACCTTTACCGTAGATATTGATGTCCTACAAGCCGATGGCGGTACGCGCACAGGGGGGATCACAGGGGGATTTATCGCTCTTAAGGCAGCTTGCGATCGCTTAATGGCAGAAGGGAAAATTGAGCGATCGCCAATTCGCAATGCTGTTGCGGCTGTCTCCGTTGGCTTAATTGATGGCAAGCCTATTTTGGACTTAAATTACCAAGAAGACTTGGCAGTTAGCGTCGATATGAATGTGGTGATGGATAGTACGGGCAAGCTAGTTGAGGTGCAAGGTACTGGAGAATCTGATACATTTTCGCGATCGCAACTAGATCAGATGCTGGATGTAGCAGATAAGGGAATTAAGGAGCTGTTAGCACTTAGCTGTTAGCTAAAAAAAAGGGAGCGCGTCGCGCTCCCTTTTTTCTTTCTTATAGTTGCTTTAAATAACTTAGTAAATCTGCCATATCCTGTGGACTTGGCTGAAACTGTGGCATTGGTGGTGTTTCGCCGCTAACCACTTGTTGGACTAGTTTGGCATCGGACTTACGTTCGGACACTCCGTGCAAACTTGGGCCTACTTTGCCATTTGCCCATTGTCCATGACAAGCCACACAGTTCATCACAAATATTGATCGTCCCTGTACGGGATCTCCTGACAGGCTAAGTACTGACTGTGTATATGGGTCGAGCGGTGGACGTAATAGCCAGAGAATACTTACGATCGCTACGATTACAAAAGCGATCGCGATCGCCACAAAGTTTTTCTGAGGTGTGTTCGCCTCAGCATATGGCAATGTTATCTCTGATGCCTTGTCCTTTAACACATCAGTGTCCTTTGTCAAATTTGCCCCTTCTTTAATCACAGTTTTTAAACCTAGCGATCAGCTTAGCTGAAACCTTTACTTAGACAGTATCAATAGCTTACTAGAGGTTAGGCATGTGTTACAGCGCACAGCAATCTATAACTCTGAAACTTTCTCAGCTTAAGTATTAATAACATATCTTAAAAAAAGTATAAGGAATCAAATCACAATTAGAAATTAAATAAAGCCTAAATTTCGGCATGAACCGATGACCTCCTCTAGGATTTAGCCAGAGTAGCGCCAATAGCGGGGCAAAGCGCTCCTATTTACTTTAGTTATGTCTGGTACGTCACGTTCTATAATTCAAAAGCACAATAATAAGAAAAATTTAAAACATAGGAAAGAGTTAATTATGGGAGGAAATGATCGCTTGCTACGGGCAGCAAGAGGTGAAGCAGTGGATCGTCCACCAGTATGGATGATGCGCCAAGCAGGAAGATACATGAAGGTGTATAGAGATCTGCGCGACAAATACCCAACATTTAGAGAGCGTTCGGAAATCCCTGAATTAGCCGCCGAAATTTCTTTGCAACCATTTCGCGCTTTCCAACCCGATGGCGTGATTATGTTCTCCGATATCCTCACCCCCCTCACAGGTATCGGCATTAACTTTGACATCATCGAAAGTAGAGGACCAATTATTGAGTCACCTATCAGGACTCAAGCCCAAGTTGACGCACTTACAGAGTTTGATCCCGATACTGCCGTCCCCTTCATTCGCAAGATTCTGACCGCAATCAAAGAAGAAGTTAAAGATCAAGCGACCATTCTTGGATTTGTGGGCGCACCTTGGACATTAGCAGCCTATTCCGTTGAAGGCAAAGGTTCTAAGGACTATTCCACAATCAAGGCGATGGCATACAAAGAGCCTGCGATTATCCATAGCTTTTTGACTAAGATCGCCGAAATGATCGGTACTTATGTAATCCACCAGATCGAGTGTGGCGCTCAAGTGGTGCAGATGTTTGATTCTTGGGCTGGACATCTCTGCCCAACTGATTACAAAACCTTTGCGCTGCCTTACCAAAAGATGGTTGTGGATAAGGTAAAGGCGAAATATCCCAACACCCCAATGATTCTCTATATTAGTGGTAGTGCGGGTGTGCTTGACCTGATGCCGAAGTCTGGTGTAGATATCGTTAGTGTTGACTGGACTGTGGATCTTGCTGATGCCCGCGATCGCATTGGTCGTGATATTCCTGTCCAAGGCAACCTTGATCCCTGTGTACTTTATGCGGATCAGAGCTATATTCACGATCGCATTCTCGAAGTAGTACAGAAGGCTGGTAACAAGGGTCACATCATGAACCTCGGACATGGCATTCTCTCCACCACTCCCGAAGATAACGCCAGATTTTTCTTCGAGACTGTTAAAGGACTTAGCTACTAATAAAAAAGGCGGCGCTATGCGCCGCCTTTTTTATTAGAGATACTTTTGCAAAATTTCTTTTAGGCGATCGCGACTTGCGTCAGATACCTTACTCAAATCGGTCAGGATTGAAGTTTTGAGAGCATGATGGGCTTCTGACTTTGGTGGATTCGCGGCAATTTTTGCCACAGCATTTTGAATTACCTGTTGGGCATTAACCGCATTTTTTTGTAAATTTTGGATAATCATATCTACGGTGACGCTTTCATGATCATCATGCCAGCAATCATAATCGGTCACTAAAGCGATCGTAGCATAGGCAATTTCCGCTTCACGGGCGAGCTTTGCCTCAGTGAGATTAGTCATGCCAATTACCTTAGCGCCCCAGCTACGATAGAGCAAAGATTCTGCCTTAGTAGAGAAAGTCGGCCCCTCCATACAGAGATAAATACCACCCTTATGAACTTTGTTGCGACCTAAATCAATGCTTTCGGCGGCAGAGGCAACAACTGATAGGAGCGACTTACAAATGGGTTCGCCAAAGGCAACATGAGCAACAATGCCTTCACCAAAGAATGTTGATGTGCGGCTAGTGGTGCGATCGATAAACTGATCAGGCAACACAATATCAAGAGGCTTGGCATATTCCTGTAAAGATCCAACCGCCGAAGCAGAAATAATGTATTCCACGCCTAGACTTTTCAGGGCATAGATATTGGCGCGATAGGGAACTTCAGTTGGTAGCAAATGGTGCGATCGCCCATGTCTCGCTAAAAATACTACGGGTGTCCCTGCAAGCTTGCCATAGATAAAGGCATCAGAAGTTTTGCCAAAGGGAGTATCAATATTAATTTCTTGAATATCAGTTAGGGCAGACATTTTGTAGAGTCCACTGCCACCAATAATGCCAATCTGTGCATTAACTGTCATAGTTCTTAGGGATTTTGCAAATTTTGCAAATTTTGCGAGAAGTGTCTGGAACTGAAAATACCATATCTATATATCTATAGAGACAAAGCATGACTACAAATTTTGATTCGATCGCTGAAAATGTTACCTTATTAAAATAAATTTACAATTCATCAAACCTTGTCTTTGGTGGCTTATTCCTGATGGCTAAATGTGTAATTAATCGCCGAGCCGAATTTTCTGCGAGTCATCGCTACTGGCTACCCGAAATCCCAGATGAGGAAAATCATGCCAAATTCGGTGCATGTACTAACTTTCCGCCCCACGGTCACAACTATGTTCTGTACGTTGGGATGCAGGGGGAAATCGACAATACGGGCATGGTGCTGAATCTTTCAGATGTCAAGCATACACTTGCTCGTGAAGTCACGACGCAATTAAATTTTTCCTACCTTAACCAAGTATGGGAAGAATTCCAACAAACCCTTCCCACTACTGAAAATATTGCCCGTGTGATTTGGCAGCGTCTGGCTCCGCACCTGCCATTGGTCAATATTCGCTTATACGAACATCCTGAACTCTGGGCTGATTATCAAGGTAATGACATGCAAGCAAATTTAACGATTAGTACTCACTTTTCCGCCGCCCATCGGCTCGCGCTAGACACACTTTCTCTAGAAGAGAATACTGCTATCTATGGCAAATGTGCTCGGGTTCATGGTCATGGACATAATTACCATTTAGAGGTTTCTATTTCTGGTGAAATCGATCCTCGTACTGGCATGATTGCTGATTTGAGCGATTTCCAAAAGGCACTCGATCAATATGTACTAGATCCGATGGATCATACGTTCCTCAATAAAGATATTCCCTACTTTGCTGAAGTTGTACCGACTGCCGAAAATATTGCTGTCTATATTCAAAAGGTGCTCACCCAGCCAATTCGCGAGATTGGGGCAAAACTACATAGCATCAAACTAATTGAAAGTCCCAATAACTCCTGTGAAGTTTATGGAGAATATCAACTTTCGGATATTGAACATTCCTTAGAAGAAGCTCTTGCTAAGGCTGCTTAATTGTTAGATGGGTGTTGCTTAGCACTGGTCATCAAATTACAAAACAAATAGGAGCTTCACCGTAAAATAAGAAGCAAGTTTTGATGGTGCGCTGCACCATCAAAACTTGCTTCTTTGTTAAATTACAGAACCCTAAGGCTCTTGCGGATAAAAAATGTCCTACCAAAGTTAGCTTCGACTTCGCTCAGCTAGCTAGCTGAAACTTTGGCTGAACGGAGTCGAAGCCACAGGTACTTTAATTAATGGCAAGTCCATAAGTGCAAAATCTCCAAATCAAAAATTGCGTATTATGTCCGAAGTAAATACTCCTGTGGTCAACTCTAAGGAAGAATCTTCTGTAGATAATGAACCCGAAGAAATTATTATCGATCGCCTCGAATTAGATCGGGTAATTGCTCGATTGACTGAGGTAATTGAAGATGGCATCAAAACGGGTATTAAGCGGGGATTATTTCACTTACCAGCTAGCGATCGCCATTTATTGCTAATTGCCTCAGATATGGTACAGAAGTCCCAGAAATTCCCTAACTACAAGTTGACTTTCTATCACAAAGGTATGGGAGAAGGCACAAATACCTGTGCGGTAACTTTTACAGAAATTTAGTTCATATCTTGTCCAGTGATTTGCAAGCGAATCCAAATCCCCAAGTTTTTAAAAGTGTTACTTTACAACACTTTTAAAAACTTGGGGTATTTCTTTTGATCAAAAATTTCGATAGGAAATAATCTACATATTGAGTCCATGATCTCAAAATATCATCAGCAACCAAAATCACAGGATGCCGTCCTTGGAGGTCAAGCACCACCGCCATTGGGTGGGGTTGTTTTGGGTGGAATTGAAGGAGTCAAAAGAAGATTAGCTAGTCCTGCGATCGCGCCTAGAATTTCGGCTCTACGCGAAGCCCTAAATTATGGCGAAACTGGTTTAAATTTAATATTGCAAGGTCTGCAAGATGAATCTCTCAAAGTTCAACGTACAGCCCTATTATTACTCTGGCGTAGACCTGAGCCATATATCCGTCAAATCGTCGAGAACTATAGCCAATTTCATCTATTTGATATTGTCGATACTCTCCGAGGGCATCAAGAGTCGATCTCAACTCTAGCACTATCAGCAAATGGACGTATCTTATATAGTGCTGGGGCTGACTTCACGATTAAGGTATGGGATTTAGGCAGGGGAGACAATTCTCATCAAAGACAGAGTAAACAAATCGGTTTAATTCGTGGACATACTCACATTGTGACTTCGATCGCTCTAAGTGCTAACGGCAGAATTTTAGCGAGTGGTAGTCGCGATAAGACGATTAAACTTTGGGATGCGCGATCTGGTAAGGAGTTACTGACCTTAACGGGACATATTGGTTATGTCAATTCGGTGGCAATTACGCCCGATGGCAAGACTCTAGTTACAGGTAGCCAAGACACCACGATTAAATTGTGGGACATTAAAACTGGTCGAGAAATTCAAACCCTGAGGGGGCATACTAGCCTCGTGGATTCGGTATCGCTTAGCCCCGATGGTAAAGCGATCGCCAGTTGTAGTTGGGATACGACCATTCGTGTATGGGATATTATTTCTGGCAAGCTCCGTTGGGAATTTATCGGACATTCCGCGAGAGTTCTCTCCTTTGCAATTAGTCCCGATGGAAAGACCTTAGTCAGTGGCAGTCTCGATACACGAATTAAGGTTTGGGATTTGCAAACAGGGAGAGCAGTTCGCACCCTTGAAGGTCATTGGGGCTGGGTGAAATCGCTGATCATTAGTCGTGACGGTAAAACCCTAATTAGTGCTAGTTATAAAGAAATTCGAGTTTGGAATTTAGAAACAGGTGCACCAATTCAAGTTCTGCATGGACATATCAATCTTATTAATGCGATCGCACTTAGTCATGATGGACAGACTTTAATTAGTGGAGGCGAAGATGCAAATATTCATATCTGGGGAATTCCCTTATCATTAACCACTGCGTAATTTCTGAATTTGGCGATCGCTTTGTTGTGCCCAAGCCACATTTTTTTGCTGATTAAAATAAGCTTGTGCTTGGATAAAAGATTGAATTGCCTCTTGCTTCTTTCCTAATTTCGCTTGGGCTACCCCCAATGTATAAAAAGCCTCGGCGTAGTCCTTGCGAAATTGCAGAGCGTTACTAAGTTGTGAGATCGCCTGTTCTGTTTGTCCTTGAATGAACAAAGCTGCACCTAAATTGTAATAAGCCTCTGCATATTCAGGATTTAGCTGCACAGCTTTAGAGTAATAGGCAATCGCTTTAGGAAGATCCCCTTGAGTTTGGATTAATAAGCCTAAGTTATAAATTGTTTCAGAGGCTTGAGGATTGAGTTTTAGAGCTTGGTTCAGATTAGCGATCGCCTTATTAATATCTTTTTTTTCCTTAAAGGCTAGCCCCAGATTGTAATAGGCAACGGAAAGATTCGGATCAAGGCTAATCGCTTTTTGTAAATTGGGAATGGCTTGGTCGGGATTGCCTGACTGTAACTGAGCTGCACCCAAATTGCTATAGGCGATCGCAAACTTAGGATCAAGTCTTGTAGCTCGTTGAAAAGAATAAATAGCTGCCTTCAGATTACCTGCCTGTGCATAGGCAAGCCCAAGATTATAGTGTGCCGCAGTGAGTTCAGGATTTTTCTTAATCGCCGCTCGAAAAATGACAATAGCCCCCTCCACATTTCCTAAACGCACATAGGCATTGCCCCGCTCCAACAATTGATCGGCAGTCTCATTGGGCGGCACAACAATTTGTTGCTGTACCTGCACCTTTTGGGGTGGTTTTTGGCGTATTTGGGCGATCGCAATATCTGCCCCATAGGTACTGACTACTAAGACTGATGCGAAAATGCCAAAAACTGGTTTCATAAAATCAAATTTCGTGGTAGTGCCAGTCGAATCCCCAAATATTACAGCACTTAATGTTAAATTGAGAAGGCTAAATTGAGTAAGAAATTGGCGATCGCCTTCCAGCCCAAAGCCTTACAAATACAAGAACTGTTACCATGATTCTCGTTATCGACAATTACGACAGCTTTACTTATAACCTTGTGCAATATCTGGGCGAACTGCTCCCTGAATTTCCTGCCCTCGGTGAAATCCTAGTTAAGCGCAATGATGAAATAAATATTGAAGAAGTCAAGCAACTTAATCCCGCAGGAGTCGTAATTTCCCCAGGTCCTGGTCGTCCTGAGGAGGCGGGTGTATCACTAGATATTATTAAGGATCTTGGCGATCGGACTCCGATTCTTGGGGTTTGCCTTGGACATCAGAGTATGGGCTTGATGTATGGCGGCAAGGTGGTCTCAGCACCTTACTTGATGCATGGTAAGACATCGCAAATTTATCACAAAGGAGTTGGCATTTTAGAAGGACTAGCCAATCCATTCACGGCGACTCGATATCATAGCTTAGTGATTGATCGTCAGAACTGTCCTGATGTACTGGAAGTGACTGCATGGACTGAAGATGACATAATTATGGGAGTCCGACACAAGCAATATCCTCACATTCAAGGCGTACAATTTCATCCTGAAAGCATCTTGACTGAGGCAGGCAAAGACTTACTGAGAAACTTCTTAAAAGGACTAAGCGTCACAGTCTGAACCATCAATTAGCTCAAAATAAATCATTACTTTAAACAACATGCGCCGCAGACAAATTCTTCGACTCGCTCAAGGTGGACTCATTTCAGCATTTACCGCAGGAATCATCGCTGATGCCGCTAACTCACAAACTAACTCAACATTAAGATTGCAATGGTTAGGGCATCTGTCATTTTTAGTCTCAGGAGATGGGGTAAGGTTCTTAACGCATCCATTCCGTCCTGCGGGCTGTACTGCTAATTTGCCTGCTCCCGTAGCTGAATCTGACTATGTTTTGATTAGCTCACGGCTACTGGATGAAGGGTATTTAGAGAATTTGCCTAAAAATCAACGTGTTCTGTCAGAACCCGGTTCCTACAATCTAAAGGGGATTAACCTACAAGGAATCTCGATGGAGCACGATCGCATTGGAGGTCGTCGGTTTGGGCGCAATGTGGCATGGAAATGGAAACAATCTGGTATTTTTATAGTTCACTTGGGTAGTGCGGCTGCACCAATTAATGCGTCTCAAAGAATTTTGATTGGTCGTCCTGATGTACTGATTTTGCCCATAGGTGGTAATGAACAAGGTAATGACCCCTCACAAGCAAAAGCCTATTCACCAGTCGAGGCACAGGCGATCGTCAAAGAACTAAATCCGCGTATTGTTATTCCTGTGTATTATCGTACCGATAAATCCAGTAAGTCTTGCCAGCTAGCATCTATTGATGAATTTCTAGCGCTTATGCCTAGCGATAGTATCAAGAAATTAGAAGGATCAATTTTAGAAATTAACGCTAGTAATCTTCCTCAAAGTACAGTAATTCGGGTCTTAAAGTCATAGAAAACGGCGGCTCTTGGAGTCGCTGTTTTTATGGTGATACTCTCACCATAGTACCGACATTCACCTGACTAAATAATTCGCGCACATCCTCGTTATACATACGGATACAGCCGTGAGAGGCAGCTTGTCCCACTGATGCACGGTTAGGAGTGCCGTGAAATCCCGACCAGTTTTTGCCATCTGTCCAAAAGCCAATCCAGCGATCGCCTAGTGGATTTTCGGGATCTTTGCTAGGGATCACTTCTCCCGTAAAAGGGTTTTGCCAAGAAGGATATTCAATGGTTTGTAAAACGCGATGATTGCCTATGGGGGTACTCCAACCCTGACGACCAACTGCAACGGGATAGGTTTTTAAGGGGATTTCGCCATGAAAAGCGGTAACAGTACGGCGACTAATGCTGACTTCGAGGCTTGTTACCTGCATTAGCTCACGATCCCACAATTGGCGATTGGGATTAATTGTGTAGGGTGATTTCAAGAATGGCAGTTTTTTCTGATAGGCAAGTGCTTGATAAAGCAAAACTGCTAGTTCACTTTTAGAGAGCATATCCTTAGGTTCTAAAATGCGTGGATCGGGATAATTTGTAACTAGCCCTTCATTTGTCAGCGCCGCGATCGCAGGAACAGCATAGTCAGGAATCTGAGAAGCGTCACGGTACATTGATAGTAAATAAGCCTGAGGTGTTTTGACAGACTGATTATTTAGATTTAGCTCACGGGCAACCAGCACAAAAGCTTCTGCCTTAGTAGCTGGCTCATTCAGTCGGGTAGTAATTTTAGGAGAATTACGATTACCAAAGGCAATATCTAAGATGTTGGCTAATTCAGCACGAGTAACAGAGCGATCGGGCTGAAATTGACTAATGGAGTCAGGAGCTACTAAAACATTACTTAAAGCTTGATTAGACAATAATCCTTCGATGAACTTGCGTGCCCAATGGCTTTGTAAGTCAATGAAGAGAAATCTCGTTGATGTTTCTGAAGCCCCGAGATTTTTTGACAATGCAATGCTTTGAGTATGATCTAGATTTAGTGAGATTAAGGAAAATGCTCCAGCAGCAAGGGTAACGCGCACAAAAGCAGATAAAAGATGTTGCTGATTTTGCGATCGCATTCTCATGATTTTCAATTGCTATTGCGTTTAATGTTGACTTAATTATCCAAAGTAGCTATGAAGTCTAACATATTGCATCAAAAAGCTCCTACATCCCAAAGCCCCTATATGAAGATCTGCAAGATCTGCCCATTTCACTTGTCTAATTTTTCATGTCATTTTGGAAAATCGCGATCGCTTTGCTGAAAAACGAGATCATCTAATTCCGCCATGGTTGCTGCTGTTTTAAAGATTTATAATCTCATCCCCAAAAGTACGTGGATTGATTACTGAAGTATTTGCAATTGGGTTCAATACAAGCAAATCATTGTCTCCAGTGATCAGATGTGAAGCATTGCCATTTAGTGCTAGGTCGATAAACTTATCATCTTTCGGATCGCGACATAATTGAACTTGATTTAAAATCTCGACAAATAACCACACTGTTTTGACACGAATAGATAATCCATCAATATCTTCATGATCAATATATTTAGAAAATTTTGAGCGTCCTAAAACAGATAAAACTTCAGTGAGGGTAGCATCAGAATATAAGATAACGCCATTATCTTCTCCCCAATTCAAGACTTTGGCTGAGATAGAGCTTGGAGACAAAATTGCACTGACTAAGACATTTGTATCCAGCACTAAACGCATAGAACTATTGATCATCATTCAAAAGTTCATTTAACTTTTCTTCTGTTAAGCCACGATTTTGAGCTTTTTTGCCAATTTTATCCCTAAATTGTTGAAATTCTGCAATGTTAATGCGTGTAATGCGTTGATAGTCTTCAATAGACATAATTACAGCGACATCACGATTTTGTTTACGGATCATTACAGGCTCGCGCTGCGCTTTGTCGATAACTGAACCAAAAGATTGTTTGGCTTCTGTTGCTGAAACAATTTGCATAGATTTGCCCTTTTTCTTACATTATAGACAAAATAGACAATTTGTCTGTAACTACGACTGCGATCGCCATACAAAATGATTGTTCGATAGGTTCTAAATTGGAATCATTATTCTCAGAAGAGTTAATCCTATGTGCTTATATATCAAAGTGATAAAGGCTTTATTCTTAACTGAATTTCTGATGAATCATGTCAATTACTTTGGCTTCTTCAGGAGTCATAATGCCATCTAACATTGCAAAGTTCTGACATTGGGCAAACAAAGATAAAGCATACTCTGGCTTGATGTCCTTTAGTAACATCTCAAGTGGAAGTGGTGAATCCATATACTCAGCGATCACATCAATCGATTCTGGTCTAAGATTTGCCGCTTTCAAGTCAGCCAAAACACTTTCTTTACTTCTGCCTCGATTACCTGCCAAGATCACATGAACGAGAATTTGATCAATGATCTTTTCTTGTGGAATTGCACTTTTTAAACGTTCTTCGCTATCTTTTTGGATATCTACTAATTTTTCTTCAAAGTTGACAGGGTTCAGCTTTGCCTCATAAAAAGCACAACTAGCCTGTCCAAGGGTGTAAAGCATCACTGCTTCAGAGCTTGCAGCAATCACAGCTCCTGCAACTGGAATATTTCGTAACAGGCCTAATCCTGCTTTGATTGACATTTTGCCACCAAAAGCTAATCCGAATACTGCTACTACTTCTCCTTTTCTAGCTGGATCCTTAAGATCCATTCCGTAGGCACAGGCAATTTGATAAACCATCTCAGCTTGCAGAGAAGTTGTGGCAGCCAGATCAACTGCAAACAATGCTGCGGCAGAACCAGGGACAATCGTGGTGGCAAATCCAGATGCACCAGCAAACAAAGCTTTTTTTCCAATGATTCTTTGCGAGATTTGATAGGTTGACTCATTGGGGTATTTTTGTTTTAAGCGTTTTACCTCAGCCTCTGATGCCGTAACATCTACCTGATCTAATATTTTCAGGAACCAATCAGCATTAAAGATCTCAGCAGCTTTACGAATTAGAGGATTATTACTAACACCCTCGATCGCAGATCCAGTGCTACTAGTTGCCGAGGAAATTCCACCAACAACAGCACCACTAACTGTCTGGGTAAATGCACCAACTGCACTACCGACTGATCCTACGGTTGCCACTGCTGCTCCACTAACTGCACTACCAAAAGATCCTGCTATGCCACCAACTGCACTACCTGCACTAACGATCGCACCGCCAACATTTCCCGCAGCACTCGCAACATTACCACCTACTACACTTGCCGCCCCAGTAACCGTGCTTCCAACCGTATTAGCTACATTACTAACTGCTCCTGCGGCTCCTGCAACTGCACCAAATGCCCCGTTCAACCAATTACCTTTTTTTGTCTTGTCAGTAGTTACAGTAATTGCAGATTCAGTTGTAGAGATTTCTTCCTGTGGCTGAGAATTGTTAACGGACTCAGGCAGATTAGTCATATTCGTATTTTCAATTAATTTAATTGCTTGTGATTTAGGTTTATATTCAGGTTCGTTCTTAGTAAAAATGAAGTAAAGATTGTTCGATATCAAGCGCTTGAATACTCTTAAAATATCATTTTGACGAGGATACTGGTGATTTTGGCAAAATCAACGACGTGATATCTCTATATTTGCCACTCTTGTAGCAACGTAAACATAAAACCCAAATAAGTGAAGGCGGCATGAAGTGCCGCCTTCACTTATTTGGGTTTTGAGATGTGACACTTTTACAAAAAAATCCCCCACATTGCTGTGAGGGATTTTTTTAATTAACTAGCAAGCTAGATTAACCGAAAGCTGTTGTGGTAGAGGCAATCAGGAAGGCTGCATAAGTAACAATGTAGCCGACTGTAAAGTGAGCCAAGCCAACCAAACGAGCTTGAACGATGGATAGAGCAACAGGCTTGTCTTTCCACTGAACCAAACTTGCAAGAGGTGTGCGTTGGTGTGCCCATACTAGGGTTTCGATCAATTCTTGCCAGTAACCACGCCAAGAGATCAAGAACATGAATCCAGTTGCCCAAACTAGGTGTCCGAAGAGGAACATCCAAGCCCAAACAGAGATATTGTTCATGCCATAGGGGTTATAGCCATTGATCAACTGAGCAGAGTTGAGCCATAGGTAGTCACGGAGCCAGCCCATGATGGTGACAGAGGATTCGTTGAACTGAGCAACGTTACCTTGCCATACACCGAGGTGTTTCCAGTGCCAGTAGAAGGTTGTCCAACCGATGGTGTTCAACATCCAGAACATAGCGAGGTAGAAGGAATCCCATGCAGATATATCGCAAGTACCGCCACGACCAGGGCCGTCGCAAGGGAAGCTGTAGCCGAAGTCTTTCTTGTCTGGCATGAGCTTAGATCCACGAGCATCCAACGCGCCCTTAACCAAGATCAAGGTGGTGGTGTGTAGACCTAGAGCGATCGCATGGTGAACCAAGAAGTCGCCAGGTCCAATTGTGAGGAACAAGGAGTTGTCACCAGCATTGATACCAGCCAACCAACCAGGCAACCAAACGTTACCACTATTGGGGTAAGCAGTAGAAGCGATGCTGTTTGCGTTAGAAAGAAGAACATCAAATCCATAGAGAGCTTTACCATGAGCGGCTTGAATCCATTGTGCGAATACAGGCTCGATCAAGATTTGCTTTTCAGGAGTACCGAAAGCTTGCATTACGTCGTTGTGAACGTAGATGCCGAGGGTGTGGAAACCTAAGAAGAGAGATACCCAGCTTAAGTGAGAGATGATTGCTTCTTTATGCTCAAGCATACGTGCAAGCACGTTGTTCTTGTTAGCTTCAGGATCGTAGTCACGAACGAAGAAGATCGCACCGTGAGCAAACGCGCCAACCATCAAGAAACCAGCAATATATTGGTGATGAGTATATAGAGCAGCTTGAGTGGTGAAGTCCTTAGCGATGAACGCATAGGAAGGCATCGAGTACATGTGCTGAGCAACCAAGGAAGTTACAACACCTAAGCAAGCCAAGTGCCAACCAAGTTGGAAGTGAAGCGAGTTGTTGTAAGTGTCATAGATACCCTTGTGACCTTCGCCGATCATGCCACCAAAAGGAGTGCCTTTAGGAGGATTATGGGCTTCCATGATGGTCTTCATGCTGTGACCGATACCAAAGTTGGTGCGGTACATGTGACCAGCAACGATGAATAGTACTGCGATCGCCAAGTGGTGATGGGCAATATCAGTCAACCAAAGAGCTTCTGTTTGAGGATGGAAGCCACCCAAGAAGGTCAAGATTGCTGTACCTGCACCTTGAGCTGTTCCGAAGACATGACCTGCGGTATCAGGATTCTGAGCATATACACCCCAGTTACCAGTGAAGAAAGGTGCAAGACCTGCTGGATGAGGAGGTACGCTCAAGAAGTTTTCCCAACCAACATGAACGCCACGGGCTTCAGGAATAGCTACGTGAACCAAGTGACCAGTCCAAGCCAAAGAGCTAACACCGAACAAACCAGCCAAGTGGTGGTTGAGACGGGATTCAGCATTCTTGAACCAAGAAAGGCTAGGACGGAAGCTGGGTTGTAGGTGCAACCAACCTGCAAATAGCAGGAGAGAAGCAAAAATCAACATCCAGATTGCGCCGCCAAATAGCTCTTGGTTGCTACGCATACCAATGGTGTACCACCACTGATAAACGCCAGAGAGAGCAATATTTACAGGACCAGCAGCATCGGTTTGTGTAAACGCTTCAACTGCTGCCTTACCAAAGTGAGGGTCCCAAATCGCATGGGCGATAGGACGAGTGGTGAGAGGATTTTTAATCCATTGCTCGAAGTTACCCTGCCACGCTACGTGAAACAGGTTGCCAGATGTCCACAGGAAGATGATTGCCAAGTGTCCGAAGTGAGAAGCAAAGATCTTTTGATAAAGACTTTCTTCGGTGACACCATCATGACTTTCAAAGTCGTTCGCTGTGGCGATCGCATACCAGATCCGACGGGTTGAAGGATCCTGTGCGAGAGCCTGGCTAAACTTAGGAAATTTCGTTGCCATTTTTACTTCAATTTCTCCGTTTAAATTTAAGCCAGTTTACCCAAGTGCACCGTAACGGGCTAGGAAGAATGCCCAAGTTGTGGCAATTCCACCTAAGAGGTAGTGAGCCAAGCCTACTGCACGACCTTGAGTAATGCTCAAAGCGCGAGGAGAGATAGCAGGAGCTACGTTGAGCTTGTTATGTGCCCATACGATTGACTCGATGAGTTCTTGCCAGTAGCCACGACCACTGAACAGGAACATGAGGCTGAATGCCCAGATGAAGTGAGCACCCAAGAAGATCAAGCCATAAGCCGACAATGCCGAACCGTAGGATTGAATTACATTGGAAGCTTGTGCCCACAAGAAGTCACGCAACCAACCATTGATGGTCAATGCGCTTTGTGCAAAGTTGCCGCCTGCCATGTTGGTGACAGTGCCACTTGCATCGACAGTACCGAAGATATCAGACTGCATTTTCCAAGAGAAATGGAAGATAACAACGGAAATACAGTTGTACATCCAGAACAAGCCGAGGAATACGTGATCCCATGCCGAAACTTGGCATGTGCCGCCACGACCAGGACCGTCGCAAGGGAAACGGAAACCTAGTTCTGCCTTGTCTGGAATCAAGCGAGAGTTACGAGCGTAAAGAACACCCTTAAGGAGGATCAATACGGTGACGTGGATGGTAAACGCATGGATATGGTGTACCAAGAAGTCAGCAGTACCAAGAGCCATGTGAGCGGCAGCAACCTTGCCACCAACAACTACAGTGTCACCACCAAAAATGGGGCTAACACTAGAAGTTGCGTAAGGAGCAGTTACACCAGCAGCAGCAGCATGGAAGCCTTGAATCCAGTTAGCGAAGACGGGCTTCAACTGAATTGCTGTGTCAGAGAACATATCTTGAGGACGACCCAATGCACGCATGGTATCGTTGTGGATGTAAAGACCGAAGCTGTGGAAACCAAGGAAAATACATACCCAGTTGAGATGGGAAATAATAGCGTCGCGGTGACGGATTACGCGATCAAGCAAGTTATTTACATTCTTAGCAGGATCGTAATCGCGAACCATGAAAATACCAGCGTGAGCTGCACCACCACAGATCAAGAATCCACCAATCCACATGTGATGTGTGAATAGAGAGATTTGAGTAGCATAGTCAGTGGCAATGTAGGGGTAAGCAGGCATCGCATACATGTGTTGTGCAACGATGATGCTCAAAGAACCCATCAAAGCTAAGTTCCAAGAAAGTTGAGCATGCCAAGAGGTTGTGAAGATTTCATACAATCCCTTGTGACCTTCACCAGTTAGAGGTCCCTTGTGAGCTTCGAGGATTTCCTTCATACTGTGACCGATACCCCAGTTGGTGCGGTACATATGTCCAGCGATGATGAAAAGTGTAGCGATCGCAAGGTGATGGTGAGCTTGGTCAGTCAACCACAAAGAACCAGTTTGAGGATTTAAACCACCCTTGAAAGTCAAGAAGTCTGCATAAGCGCCCCAGTTCAAAGTGAAGAAAGGAGTTACGCCTTGAGCAAAGCTAGGGAAAATATCCGACATCAAGGAAGGATTAAGAATGAACTCATGGGGTGCAGGAATCTGACTAGCAGCTACGCCCTTGTCAAGGTAATAGTTGACAGGAATCGAAACGTGGATCTGATGTCCAGCCCAAGCGAGAGAACCTAAACCGAGCAAACCAGCCAAGTGGTGGTTCATCATCGATTCAGCATTCTTAAACCACTCAAGTTTAGGAGCTGACTTGTGGTAGTGGAACCAACCAGCGAAGAACATCAAACCTGCCATCACCAAACCGCCAATTGCGGTGCAGAGGAGTTGATACTCCGTGGTGATACCAGATGCTCTCCAGAGGTGGAACAAACCAGAAGTGATTTGAATACCTTGGAAACCACCACCAACATCTCCGTTCAAGATATCTTGACCGAAAACGTTCCAGACCACTTGGGCACTGGGCTTGATGCTGACAGGATCAGACAACCAAGCGGTGTAGTTAGAGAATTTGGCTCCATGGTAGTACATACCACTGAGCCAAATGAAGACAATACCTAGATGCCCAAAATGAGCGGAGAAGATCTTACGGGCAGTATCTTCTTCGGTTGTGAAACTGTCAAAGTCATGCACATTGGCATGAAGATCCCAAATCCATGTTGTTGTCTTTGGTCCCTTCTTAAGGGTGCGATCAAAGTGACCAGGTTGTCCCCACTTCTCAAAGGAAGTTGGGACTACGTCACGATCAACCGATACCTTTACCTCTGTGTCTGGCTTTTGAGGAGTCATTGTCATGTAAATTTTCCTCTCTCAGACTGTTAAGACAAAGTAGATTAAACGATTAGGCAAGCTCTCTCATAGTGCTGAATCTATGAATGAGATAAGTACTGCTGTACAAGAGTCGCTGTGCCACGATGAGGTAATTATAGGTTTAGGGTTGTGTCGCTCCAGAGAGTTTGTAACAATTGTTTAGAATGTCTCTAGCTACCGCAATCCTTTATCCCGCAATAAATTGAGATGACTAACTATTGATTATTAAGTAAACCCATTCTATAAACTTCTTAATAAAACTTTGTTTATAAGAATAATATGTGCGATTGATGCCTTTATTGAGAATGATCTTGTAATTACTCTAAAGGTTGGTGAAGCTCCAAAATTGTTGAAGCTAAGATAGGCGTACAGAGGTAGCCAGTAATAACTGGTGATATGGAGGATTTTATGCCTAATGATTTACCCAAAAACTTTCTCGATCAGTTGCGTGAAATGACTGTCGTTGTTGCAGATACGGGTGATATCCATGCGATCGAAATGGTGAAGCCCCAAGATGCAACTACTAATCCATCTTTGATTACGGCTGCTGCCCAAATGCCTCAGTATCAGGAAATTGTTGATGAAACGCTCTTAGAGGCAAGAAAAGACCTAGGGAAAAATGCCCTACCTGCTCAGGTAGTTTCTTTGGCTTTCGATCGCTTAGCGATCGCCTTTGGCATGAGAATTTTGCAAATTATTCCCGGACGTGTTTCGACTGAGGTAGATGCACGACTTTCCTATAACACTGAAGCAACTATAGCTAAGGCGCATTATTTGATTTCTCAGTATGAAGCCCATGGAATTTCCCGTGAGCGGGTCTTAATCAAAATTGCTGCCACTTGGGAAGGGATTAAGGCGGCTGAGGAGTTGGAAAAAGAAGGTATTCATTGTAATTTGACCTTGCTATTTGGATTGCACCAAGCGATCGCCTGTGCTGAAGCAGGAGTGAAATTAATTTCTCCCTTTGTGGGGCGCATCCTCGATTGGTACAAAAAAGATACGGGTCGCGATAGTTACCCCGCTCACGAAGACCCAGGGGTATTGTCAGTGTCGCGAATTTATAACTACTACAAAAAGTTTGGCTATAAAACGGAAATTATGGGTGCAAGTTTCCGCAATATGGGCGAGATAGTGGAGTTAGCAGGTTGTGATCTCCTCACCATTTCTCCTGCTTTGCTAGATGAGTTGCAGCATACAGAGGGAAATCTAGTCCGTAAGCTTGATCCCACGATCGCTGCTCAATCTGAGATTGCCAAGATCCCCATGGACAAGGCGACATTTGATGCTATGCACGCTAGCGATCGCATGGCATCTGAGAAACTTGATGAAGGGATTAAAGGCTTCTCCAAAGCACTGGTCACACTCGAAGAATTGTTAACCGAAAGATTAACCAAACTCGAAGAACCATTACTTGCCGCAGTATAGGGTTCCCAGTCTGGGGCGTTATAAAGGTTTGTTTCCCAGTCAAGGGTTGGGGAAACAAACCTCAGTTAACGAAAAATCTTGTCAATTCAAGGTTGAGAAAATAATAAGTGGTGGCGCAAAGCGCCACCACTTATTATTTTGGGTTTTGGCATGTATCACGAATTGTGAAGTTGCGATTGTTATATACTTGCGATTATGTCGCCACATTTGCCAGATCCCCTATCTCCTAACAAAAGCAGAGTATATAAGGCTCTGATAGAGCAGTTTGATCTATTACTTCGGGCAAAATATCCACTTATATATATAGTGACTGCCGAAGAAGAGCCAGTCGAAGAGATTTTAACGGAGGTGGCTTTACAATCTAGCCCCAGTCGTCGCATTTTGTTTTGGGATATTGCGAGAGGGTGGAGTGACAATAATGCTGATAAGGGATCGGTGATGGCAGCTTTGTCAAGGATTGCTCAGCGCGATAAAGCAACTAAAGATGGGGATAACGTTTTATATGTATTGCGGGATTTGCATCCGATCCTTAAATATCCACATAGTGAGCGCCATATCCCCATGATTCGTGAGTTAAAGAATCTGGCAAGGGATTTGAAGCGAGATCGCCGCACAATTGCCCTGACTAGCCATACTTTAGAAATCCCTGCTGAATTAACGGAAGAAGTCACAGCGATCGACTTTCCTTTACCTGCGATCGCTGAGATCGAATATTTAATTCAACAAAAAATTTCCTCTAATAAACTGAATTTGTCTAACTTAGCTTGGGAGCAATTGGTTAAGGCTTGTCAGGGGCTGAGCCGAACTCGTATTCAAAGGGTTTTAGCTAAGGCGATCGCCGAAAAGGAAGAAGTTAATGACTCAGATATTGATGCGGTACTTGCAGAAAAGCAACAAGCAATCAGACAGACGGGCATTTTAGAATTTTTTACGGTGAATGAGTCCCTCAAAAATGTAGGGGGATTAGACAATCTCAAGCAATGGGTGCGGATTCGTCGCGATGCCTTTACTGAAGAGGCTAAGCGTTATGGTATTCCTACACCTAAGGGTGTTTTGCTAGTCGGTATTCAAGGCACTGGTAAGTCGCTATCGGCGAAAACGATCGCTAACGAATGGCGTTTACCTCTGCTGCGGTTAGATATAGGGCGATTATTTGGGAGTTATGTCGGTGAAAGTGAAAGCCGAATGCGACAGATGATTCAACTTGCCGAGGCAACAGCACCCTGTGTATTGTGGATTGACGAGATCGACAAAGCCTTTGGTAATGCCAATGTGGCAATTGATGGTGACTCTGGGGCAAGTCGGCGAGTATTTGGCTCACTAATTACATGGATGCAGGAAAAAACTGCACCTGTATTTATTGTCGCTACTGCCAATAATGTGCGAATTTTGCCCGCTGAACTTTTACGCAAGGGGCGGTTTGATGAAATTTTCTTTTTGAATTTACCGACTGAATCGGAACGTCAAGAAATTTTTAAAGTGCATTTACAAAAATTGCGCCCCAGTCGGTTACGCGATTTTGATCTGATGCTTTTAGCTCGCCATACCAAAAACTTTAGTGGAGCAGAGATTGAGCAGGTAATTATTGATGGTATTCATCGTGCTTTTGGTCGTGGTAGCAGTGGCAACCGCGAAGATTTCACCACTGAAGATATTATTAGTGCGATTGAGGAAACAGTGCCATTAGCAGCGATCGCTTCTCAGCAAATCGAGTCTCTCAAGCAATGGGCGGCGGAGTCGGGGGCACGTACTGCCTCTAATGATGAGGAATTGCTACAAGAATTAAGAAAATTTGCAATTAACCTAGAATAAAGGGAGCGTAAAGCGCTCTTTTTCCTTGAGATTTTATGTCCCACTTTACTACGATCGCCGTCGAAATCAAAAATGGGGACTTGCTGAAACAAGCCTTAGAAGAGCTTGGCTATCCCGTCAAACAAAATACTTTAGTACGAGGATATCTAGGGAATACCACTAATGCTGAATATGTGATCCCCATGCCCAATGCCTATGATCTGGGCTTTCGCAAGGTTGGCGATCGCTATGAATTAATTGCTGATATGTGGGGTGTCGCAATGAATGTGGAGGAGTTTTTAGGAGAACTAAATCAGCAATATGCGACTAAAACAGTTTTACAAAGTGCAACTCAACAGGGGTTTGCGATCGAGCAGCAAGAGATATTAGAAGATGGCACGATCAGGATTGTGATTGGACGTTGGGCATAATCAAGCAATACTTCGTGGTGCTTTCTAAAATTTAGTCAGAATTGCGGAATAGGGTTAAAACTGGAACGCAGGCTCCAATACATGAGGCGATCGCACCAATCCCTGAAAAGATATGTGGGGCTTGCACATACTTGACGACTTCGTCGGTAGCGAGAGGCAAAGTTGCGAGCAGCACACACGACACACCTAAGCGAACTGCTAATTGATGAATCATGCTTAATACTTGAATTCTACTAGTTTTTAATCTATGGATATCTCACACTAGGTTGACAAGGGGGGATCGTCATCTATAAATAGGGTGATATATGGGCATCGAAACGTTGCCTGAATGTCAAGTTCTGTTAAAAAGTGTATTTAAACTATATTTAAACCGATTTTAAGGCGATTTTTAAATAATTATTAACTTGAGCTAAGCAATGTAACAGGCTTTTAATCTACATTTATAACCCAAAAATAAATTGCAAATAATTCATAAATTCATTTATAAATTATGGATAACAGCCAAGCCCTTAAATTTAGGTTTAGCAAAATAATAACCTTGAAATAGTTCTATCCCAAAAGATTGTAAAATCGTTAACTCTTCATAGGTTTCTACACCTTCAGCAATAACCTTAATGGCTAGTTCATTACATACTTGAACGATTCCCTTTACAATTGCTTGGCGGTTCTTATTATGGGAAATATCTCTAATTAATCCCATATCTAACTTGACGAGATCAGTTTGAAAATCAGCTAATAAGTTAAGTCCAGAATAGCCTGCACCAAAATCATCGATCGCTGTTAAAAAGCCTGTATCCCGATAATATTGAATAATTTCACGCAGATGAACATGATCGGTTATTTTTTCACCTTCAGTAAATTCAAAGATAATCTGTTTTACAGGAAATCCAAAGGTTTCGGCTGCCTCAATCGTTGTGCGAATACATAATTCGGGTCGATAAACTGCATTGGGTAAAAAATTAATACTAATAAAGGAATCAATATTTAGAGCCGCACCCAATTGCACCGCTTTGACACGGCAAGCCTGATCAAAACGGTAGCGATTTTCATCATTAATACACCCTAAAATTTCTCCAGCAGGTTCTTCGTTTGTGCCTCTTACTAGAGCTTCTTGAGCAAAAACTTTTTTGGATGTAGTATCAACGATTGGTTGAAATGCCATTGTGAAGTCAAACCCCAACCCTGCCCCTTTTGTACATTCCCAACAGCCAATTGATTTATATTCTTGGTCGTCTTTCATTTCGATCTACCTAAATCGCCATAGTCTAGCTATTGCTTTAACAATCCAGAATTTGCCATACGATATTACATTCTTTCTCGATCTATGCATCAAAAGTCTACCTTTTTTTATCAGGTTTAGGTTGAAAGAACCAAAATCAATGTACCAAATACTTTTAGACAATCCTATGCGTTTTGAGTTTGAGAGGATTGTCATGAAGGATTACAAGACTAGAGGCAGAAGAAAACTACTGGGCATAGTAAGCGATCGCTAACGTAGAAAGCATGGTCAGAAGCAACTATCACAAAATCACTATTTTCTAACCTCAAGGCTGATACATAGATGGAATGCCCCCCATAAATCTTTTGGCTGAATATTTGTATCGGGAAAGTGAAAACCAAAAATATAGTGTTTCCCAATCTACTAGGGTAAAAAGGGAATTAATAACCTTTTTCGTCTAGCTAGCCCGCATCCTACTAGATTCAAAAAATGTTACAGCACTTTTCTCTTTATTAAGATATATAGGCAGACCTAAATCATTTGTAGATATTTGGGTTTGTGGAAGCTTAACCCGAATGTTTACGCTTCCACAAACTATTTAGGATTGCTATATCTCTACAATCTTCTTCATAAATTCCTCTTGCAAAGAGGAGTTTGATCGCCAAATTTTTATAAAAAGAAAGGCTTATATTTTACAAACAAATTAGCACTAATAGCATTACAATAAATGGATAAGCGGGGGAATGAAATCATAATAACTACCTAAACAATGTAAACAATTTAAACCTAATCTAGCTGAGGTAAAGCAAGATGTTAGTTGAGTTGGATGATGCCCAAAGTCTCGGCTCTATAATTGATGACAAGCAAACTAAGCTTAACTTTCTTATAGCGCTTTGTGCTGTAAGAAATTCTAGAGAAATACTTGAAATTATTAATTTGTAACACTTTCAAAACATTTCACTATGTCATTTTCCAATCTAGTGATGGGTTGCTTTCTCCGCTTTTAAAATGAAAAATAACTTCTATAACTCGGTTGCTTGAAAACCGCTATATAGAAAAATTCAACGTAGATGGTGGAGACGGGGATGGAAAAGCTTTTACGTTAAGGATGCCTCAACGCATTAATTTAAAAATATAGTTGCAGGAGGGAATTTATGAATGATCACAATCTTAAATCTAAGAATAAACTCAATCAATCTAGTCGCACAGGATTTCTTTCTATCCCTTTACGATCGCTGATCGTGATACCCTTTGTTCTGCAAACATTTGTGGCAGTGGGGTTAACTGCTTGGCTATCATTACGAAATGGAAGAGAAGCAGTAAATAATGTTGCCTCTCAACTACGGACTGAGGCAAGTAATAATATTGAGAACCAATTTAACCACTATTTTGAACAGTTGTATTCTCTTTTCGATCTTGTAGTTGCTGATCTCGCTAATGAGGAGGGGTATTTTGATGATTTGTCTAGTTTAGATAAATACCTATTAAATTTGGTAAATATTGCACCAAGTGGACTCTGGCAGGTTGGAAAGCCCAATGGAGATTTTATCCTATATCAAAAATTAGAAGATGGTCAGAACATAGTTAAGATTCGCGATCAAACGACCATACCAAATCGGTTTGTCTATAAACTTAATCCTCAAGGGCAGCGTACAGACTTAATTGCCAAAGAAAAATTTGATCCTCGCGATCGCCCTTGGTATAAACAGGCAATCAACAATACAAAAGCTAGTTGGACTCAGATCTTTTCCCTAGCACGCTCTCAAAAACCTGCATTGGGGTTGAGTTTGAGCCAAGCATTATATCGAAATGCTAATCAACAGGACTTGCTGGCGGTCATAAGTGTAACCTTGGATCTAGAAAATCTGACTCGTGTCATCAAAGATAAAGATCTCCAGATTACTCGAAATAGTGAAGTATTTGCGATTGAACGTGAAACAGAAGATTTACTTGCCAGTTCTAAGATCTCACAACCATTCATTATTAAAGGCAATAAGGCAATTAAAATCCAAGCAGCAATTCTCATTATGAAAAATTAACTACTGTTGGGAGGGAGATCTAACTCCAAACCTTGAATCATAAAAGTCAAAAGATGATCCCAACTATCAAAAACAAGATATCGAGTCAAGGCGCGTAAATCGTTAAAAAAGGTTTTGCGGGTTGGCAAATGAGAGCGCAATAACTGGTACTTGTCATCGACCAATTCCAATAACGTGTGAAATAGTAGGGACAAAATATTGAGGGTGGCTAGGAATGAAGCAAGATGCTCCTTGCCATGTCCAAAGTTGTGTTCTAGGTTGTAGCCCTTAGTTTTGAGAGTATTGTTATTCTCATTTTCCACTTTCCAACGAGTACGACCAGCCAGCACGATTTCCACCACTGTTTGCTCAGTAATCAGGTGATTGGTGGCAAAAGAGTTTTTGTAAACTACCTTGCCATCAGGTCTAGTCACAGTTAGTTCACACCAGTTAACCAGCAAAGCATCGTCACCATCTTTGATAGGTAGCCCATTGACATATTGGTAGGTATAGGTCTCTTGAACTTTCCCTGTCCACTTATTGACAACCACCGTTGGCAAAGCAATCCCTTCTATATGCTCATAGATAGTGGGGTGAGATTCGGGGCGGCAGACTAAGATGAAGTTGAACTGTTGCTCTAATAGCATTTGGCAGAGGGGTTGGCGAGAATAAAGGTCATCACCCAAAACAGTTACCTTGAATGCACTGTACTTACTGCCATGTTGTAACAACCATCTTTTGGCGGCTGTATTCTCACAGTCTTGCTTGTCATTTCCATCCTGCGGCACAATAAATTCTGGTACTAGGGGAATCACTTGCGATTGATGTGGACTGACGATAACTGGCGTAACTACGCTATGAAAATAATGAATTTCTCCTGATTTCATTTTCCTACTCGAACAATGGTGACAGTGTATTTGTTTTGAACTAAAGTACTCTGTCCCATCTAGCGCCATTAATAGATTGTTGGCGAATCCTCGAAATCCTTGCAGTTTCCCCTTTTGCTCTATCGTCTCCAAGATTGTCTCGAACACTGGAAACATTTCTTTAGGTTGCACTGGGTCTAGCAAGTCTCGGATATGGTTATCCGTTGGTATTTTATGCACCCCAAATAAACTTTGGGCGTTGCTTCGCCCTTTTGTCTGCTCCATTGTCCGCTGGTAAGACAAGAATGATGGACTTTGAGTGAAAAATACACTGAATGCACTCATGGCTGCATCTTCCATGCCATAGCGACTATTTTTGCCTGTCCGCTTGTCTGGCAATGATTCTAGTTGTTGTCGGAAAATTTCTACAATTCTGTCGAATGAGCCTTGTGCTTTCAAAGCTCTTCCCCTAAATCAATCATCATGTTATTTACAATATCCCTATATCAACGGTTTGACTAGCCTTCGTTCATAATGAGAATTGCTGAAATCCAAGCTTCTCAAAGCCCAGATTATCTACTTCAATCTACAATTAAACATTTAACTAAATCCTCTCAAGGAGTTAGAGGGATTTCAGCGAGACAACAACTAGATTTTGATCTGGATGGCAAAAGACAGTTTGTGGAAGTATTCCCCATCAAAGATCAGCGTGGTATTGACTGGATCATTGTCCTCGTCGTACCTGAAGATGATTTTATGGAGACAATCAATAAAAATACTACTTTTACCATATTGCTTTGTCTGCTCACTTTATTGGCTACTATTGGCATTGGGGTCTTTAGTTCGCGTTTGATTGTTGCACCGATGAAAAAACTAACGACCGCCGCTAAAGCGATCGCTGAAGGTGACTTAGAACAGGAAGTAAATACTCATGGAGTTTTAGAAGCGGAGGTTTTGGCTAATTCCTTTAACCAGATGTCATTACAACTCAAAGAATCCTTTGAGGTACTAGAGCAAAGAGTTGCAGATAGAACCATTGAATTAAGTCAGGCTAAAGAACTTGCCGATGCTGCCAATCAAGCCAAAAGTGAATTCTTGGCAAGTATGAGCCATGAGCTACGCACACCCCTCAATGGGATCTTGGGCTATACTCAAATTCTCAGTCGCTCGAAGGCAATCACAACAAAAGAACGTCAAGGGATTGATATTATTCATCAATGTGGTTCTCACCTATTAACCCTTATTAATGACATTTTAGATTTATCCAAAATAGAAGCGCGCAAGTTGGAAATCACTTCGCAGGCAATTCATCTGCAATCCTTTCTGCAAGGTGTAGTAGAGATCTGTCGATTACGAGCCGAGAAAAAAGGGATTCAACTTATTGTTAACTTGGATAAAGATCTACCAGAGGGCATTTTTGTTGATGATAAGCGGCTACGACAAGTTTTAATTAATTTAATCGGTAATGCCATTAAATTTACCGATCAAGGAAATGTCACGCTTAGTATCCAAAACTTAAGCTCTCAAAATATTTCAAATCAAATATCCTCAAGCTCTGAGCAATTTGCAATATCTACACAAGTATTGCTGCGTTTTCAAGTAGAAGATACGGGAATTGGCATTGATAATCGTTATAAAGAAAAAATCTTTGATGCTTTTGAACAGGTTGGCAACAAGAAACGCCAAGTGGAAGGAACAGGCTTAGGTTTGGCAATCAGTCAAAGAATTATAGGTTTAATGGGAAGTCGCATTGAAGTTAGTAGCGAATTAGGACGAGGCAGTACTTTTAGCTTTGATATAGTTTGTGAAACCACTAGTAGTTTTGAGCAGAAAGTATTAGCTGAGAATGGTAGTCAAATAGTGGGATATGAAGGTGAACCTCGACATTTACTAGTCGTAGATGATCGTTGGGAAAATCGTTCGGTACTTGCTAATTTATTAACAGCTATAGGGTTTGAAGTTGATGAAGCGGGGAATGGGCAAGAGGCTTTAACTCAAATTAGGCAAAAGTCTTACGATCTGATCATTACAGATATCATTATGCCAGTTATGGATGGCTTTGAGCTTTTGAGAAAAATCCGTAATGACATGGCAATTAAGGATTTAGTCGTGATTGTATCCTCAGCATCAGTATCGGATACGGAGCAACAAAAAACTGAAGAAATGGGTGGCAATGCTTTCTTGGCAAAGCCTATCAACGTTGATGATTTATTACAGTTAATCTCTAAATATTTACAACTGACATGGAAATATGAAGAAGTAACAAAACTACCTAACTTTACAGAGAATCAAACCAGTGATCTAGAGATAATTGCACCTCCATCTGAGGATTTGCGTATTCTCTTAGGATTATCCCAAAAAGGAATGTTTCTTAAGTTTACGCAACATCTAGAACTAATTAGCCAAAAGAGCGATCGCTATCAACCTTTTATCCAAAAATTAACCCAAATGGCAATGGAATTTGAAGGTGAATTAATTGAGAGTACGATTCTTAAATATCTTGAAATTAGTTAAGTTTAATCTCAAGCCAATAAAAGGTTGAAAACAAAATTAATATTAGGCGGGAGCAAGACAAATGTTATCTCAGTCACCTAGTGAAAAAGCTTTAGTTCTGGTAGTTGATGATGAACAAACAAATCTCAATGTTATTACAGAAATTCTTAGAGATGAAGGATATGACATAGCGATCGCGAATAATGGAGAGCGTGCTCTAACATTGCTATCTCGTGAAATCCCAGATCTAATCCTGTTAGATGTGTATATGCCTAAACTAGACGGCTTTCAAGTATGTAGCAGGATCAAGAATGATGATCGAACTAGTCAAATACCTGTGATTTTTATGACTGCATCAACGGATGTAGATAGTAAAATCAGAGGCTTTGAGTTGGGAGCAATAGACTACATTACGAAGCCATTTAATGAAAGAGAGTTGGTCAGGCGAATTAAAACACATCTGCAAGTTAGAGAACTATCAAGAAACTTAGAGCAGGAGGTAATTAAACAACAAAATATAGCTGCACAGCTTGAACAGAAGTTAATTGATCTCCAACAAGCCGATGAGCAAATACGTCAACAAAATGAAAAATTAACCCTAGTTAACCTTCAATTAACTCAAGTCACAAGACTTAAGGATTCATTTTTAGCCAATATGAGTCATGAATTTCGTACACCTCTAAATTCTATTTTAGGCATGGCAGAAGGGTTAAAGAATGGAGCTTTAGGTACAATTAATAAGCAACAAATGCAAGCCTTAGATACCATTGATAAGAGTGGCTATCATTTACTAGAGTTAATTAATAATATTCTGGATATCTCCAAGATTGAATCTGGAGAACTCAAATTAAATTGCCAAAGCACTTCAATTAGAAAAGTTTGCGAATCAAGTCTTAACTTAGTTAATCTCAAGATATTACAAAAACGTCTCCAGATTATATCTATGTTTCCTTCTCATCTACCTGATATACATTTGGATGAAGTTCGGATTAAGCAGGTTCTAGTACATTTACTTCACAATGCAATTAAATTTACACCATCAGGAGGCAGCATTACCATAGAAATCACTCAATTCACTTCAGATTTGTCAGATCAAAAATCGCTTCGAGATGGATTTGTGAGAATTGCCATAATAGATACTGGGATTGGTATTTCTCCAGAGAATATCCAAAAGTTATTTCAGCCCTTTGTCCAAATAGATAGTAATTTCAACCGTAAATATGAAGGTACTGGATTAGGTTTGGCATTTGTGAAGCAGGTAGTAGAACTACATGGCGGTAATGTAAGTGTAGCAAGTGAAATACATAAGGGAAGTTGTTTTACTATCGATTTACCTATAACTGCTTGTACACAATGTCCTACTTACACAAATACTGTCGATCTTCAGAAATTAAGAGAACACAAAACCATAGAGCGTCAAATTCATGCAACATCATCTCCTCGCTTGCCTGTAGTCTTGTTAGTGGGTGAAAATAATGCAATCATGCATAGCTTTTTTAGCTATTTAGAAGCTAGGAGCTACCGTCTAATATGGGCAAAGTCTTGGCAACAAGCGATCGAGCATGTTCATTTATTCCCAACCGATTTGATAGTTATTGATGTCCAACTTTCGGGAATTTCTGCTTTGGATGGTATTAACCAAATTCAGATAGAGTCTATTACTAAAGATATTCCCATTATTGCTATGTCAGATTCGAGAGATGTGGTCGATCGCGATCGCTATTTGGCAGCAGGAGTCAGTGATTATCTAGTTAAACCCATTAAGATCAAGCAACTTCTTATTTCTATTCAGCAGCGTTTAAATGCATGAAACTTATGCGCGATCGCCAATATCTTTCTAAATATATTCTTTTCTATAAGCCCTATGGTGTGCTCTGCCAGTTTACTGATGACAGTGCATCACCACGTCCTACCTTAAAAGAATATATTGATATCCCTGAGGTTTATTCCGTTGGGCGATTGGATTTTGATAGTGAAGGATTGATGCTCTTAACCAATGATGGACAGTTAAAGCATCGCTTAATCGACCCGCAATTTGAACATACAAGAACTTATTGGGTACAAGTGGAAAGAATCCCCACGGAAGAGGCGTTGCAGCAATTGCGGGATGGTGTACTAATCCAAGGTTATCGGACTAAACCTGCGATCGCAAAATTATTAGACTCTGAGCCAGAATTACCACCACGTAATCCCCCAATTCGCTTTCGAGCAAGCATTCCTACAGCATGGATTGAGTTAACTCTAACGGAAGGGAAAAATCGTCAGGTGCGAAAGATGACTGCTGCTGTGGGATTCCCGACGTTGCGACTGGTACGTGTAGCGATCGCGCATTTGCGTTTAGACAATCTCAATGTGGGAGAATGGCGCAGCTTAACTGATTATGAGTTACAAGAACTCCGCCTGAAAGTGTTGCCGCGCCGCCGTCGTTAATATCCTGATTAATTCTGCACTTAAATTTTCATGCTGGCTTTGTAAGAGTTCTTCACAGCCTACTATTGGAACTTTAGTTTGAAATAACTCTGTTAGTAATTGGTGATCAGGGGCGATCGCAATGGAGCCATGCTGTAAGACGGAATTGCGGCGATAAACCTGAGCACTACCAATCAGTTTCCTGCCATCGGGAATGATTAAATCTGCATTAGTGGCTGTGGAAAAACAACTGGGGTTGTGGATATATCCACGTCCTGACTGTCCGTAGGTAAGCGAAATCCCCAATTGGGCAAAACCTTGAATTAGAAATTCACAGATATATTCGTAAATTTCACGATGAGATCGCTGTTTGCCTTCTAATTCAATATTTGTAATTACCGCATAGGTCAGATCACCCTTATGGACAACTGCTCTACCTCCACTGGGACGACGGACAATATCGAGCTGATATTTTTGAGCGATCTCATGCCAGAGATCGGGATATTGCTTTTGATGGAAACCAAGCGAAATCGCGGCTGGTGTCCATCGGTAAAATCTTAAAATTGATGGAGATCGAGGATTATTACTATGGCGATCGAGTAAATCATTATCTAGAGCCATATGCAGATCCCCCGATGTCTCGGAATAGGGGATGATCTGCCACGGTTTGTCCATATCTTTAGCTGCTAGCAATTACCTTAGGCTCTACGATTTACAGCACTTTCTAACCAACCAAATCTAAGAAAACCTTGTAGAGTGTTGCAAAGCGACACTCTACAAGGTTTTCTTATGGTTCCTTGCATCATGAACTGCTGTATATCAATAAATGAGTGGCGGCGCTTCGCACCGCCACTCATTTTCGCTTTTAAGCACTAAAGTTTTCTTTCAGAAATTCGTCGTTATCATCAGCGATCGCTGCCACAATGGTGATGATGCGTGAAATCTCCGCAGGTGAGAGATCTTCGACAGCGCGTGAAGCCAAGACCAATACCTTATCATTTTGAATGGCATATCTTGCTTCAAAGGTATCCGTAGCATTCTTTTCTAGCAGCCAGCGATTTAACTTTGCTTCATCTTTGAATGGTGCGTTTAATACGGTCGAAAAGACGGTAAATGTATCACTTGGTTCAGTTCCAGTAATATTGACAACTACTTCTACAGTGCCATATTGGAATTTCCACGTATCCTCTGTCTGGTTCTCAAGAGCTGAGTTATCAGCATCCATAGTAGCAATGACAGTTTGGATGGTTTGCACAATGTGGTTAGGTGTGGGTGCAAAACTAGATTCTGCTTCTACAGGAGATATTGGCGATTCTGTTGTGAAGGTCATAGTGAATTATCTAGTTACTATCTGCCAATAGTGTATAGCAAACGTCAATCGTTTAGCGCTCTACAATGCAGCAAAACATTAGGGTTTTGCTCAGAAATATTGCTATCAAAGGATTTCAAGAACATTCAATAAAAATTAAGCTATTTGTCCGTGGGCGATCGCCCAAGTCTGATCTGCCATAGAAACCAGTTCTTCAGGTTCATGGGTGACTACAAGAATTGTCCAATTTTTTTTCAGATCTTCCAAGATCCCTAAGATTTGTTTTCGCATTGACCAATCTAAGCCTGCGGTTGGCTCATCCAGCAATAACAAACTCGGTTGGCGAATTAACTGTACTGCTAAGGCTAATCGCCGCTGTTGTCCCCCACTCAGAGATTGTGGTGATGTACTAGGGTTGAGATGGCTGAGTCCAACTGCATTCAAAGCGCCCTGAATGCGATCGCCATCAAGATCAATATGTCCGAGTCGTAATTCTTCTAAAATCGTACTGCCACAAAAATGTCGCTCTGGAAACTGGAACACTAACCCACATATTTGCTGTAGGTGGTCGGGAGTGAGTTCTTGGGATTTCCAATAAATACCGCCACTAGTCCATTCCACAAATCCTGCCAAAATCTCCAATAATGTACTTTTCCCTGAACCACTCGGTCCAACCATGACACCAAGTTGTCGATCCTGCAATTCAAACGATATATTTTTGAGAATTGCTTCGGGGGTGGCAGGTGGATGGTAACAAAGATTTTGGATAGACAGCATAAAAAATTGTGGTAGCGATAGAGAGGTAATGATTTTAGAGTGATGATGTACTTCATGTAGCAGGTCATCACTTCTTTAGGAGTTCTAAAACCGTGAAAGTTAGAATTACAAAACTGGGCTTTCCCATTCTAGCTTTCTAATTCAGAAAGTTCTTGGCAAGCAGCTTGATATTCCCGTTCAATTTCAGCTAATAGTTCTGGTAATCCTGTATTGTTGCCACGCTTACCTTTGAGTTCCATGTCGAGACATAGTCTACCTAGTGCTTTCGCACCTAAAATATTGCTACTGCCCTTTAGTGTATGTGCGGTATAGCTGACTTCCTTAAGATCATTATTCGCGATCGCCTGTCGGAGATTTTGTAAAAGTACAGGAGCTTCTTCCGTTGTAAATAAATGGATCATTCGACCAATCAAATTAGGATTAATTTGCTCCAAATTCTTGATCGCAGCATGATCGATCACCGAGGCAATATGCTTACTTTCAACAATACTTAAATTGTCGTCTTCATTAAATTGACCACCGATCGCCCATTTCTCGATCGTACGCTGGAGGGATTCCATCATAATCGGTTTACTGATGTAATCATCCATTCCTGCCCGTAAACACATTTCGCGATCGCCCTGCATGGCGCTTGCGGTCATGGCAATAATCGTTGGTCGCTCATAGCCTGCATGTAACTCATCCCAATGATTGACTAGATAGGTTGCTGTTTCTAGCCCATTCATTTCAGGCATCTGCACATCTAATAAGAGTAGATCGTAATTATTGACCTGTACGGCTTCGAGTACGGCTAAGCCATTATCCACCACATCAGGATGGTAGCCCATCTTAATCAGCATTGCCATTGCTAACTCTTGGTTAATCAAGTTATCTTCAGCAATCAAAATTTTTAAAGGCAGGCGATCGCCTAGTCGTCCCGCAGGACTCACAGGCTTGTTCATGGCATCCTGCAAAGTATAGGTTGGGGCTTCCTTCGCAATTTGGGTTGTCACTGTAAATGAGAAAGTAGAACCCTGATCCATCTTGCTTTCGACTTGGATGTTGCCACCCATGACTTCTACTAAGCTCTTACAGATAACTAGCCCTAAGCCAGTACCACCATATTTACGAGAGGTCGCAGCAGTTGCTTGGGAAAAGGGCTGGAATAACCTCTGCATTTGATCTTCACTGATGCCGATGCCTGTATCACTCACAGAAAACAGGAGTTGAAATGGACGATCAGCGATGGGAGACTGATCAGATGCTAATCTGACACTAATCCTGACTGCGCCTGTGTCGGTAAACTTAAGGGCATTAGAAACTAGATTCGCTAAAATTTGTCTGATCCTTGTTACGTCACCAATGATATATGGTGGTACGTTAGACTGCATACTGACTTCAAATTTGAGCTTCTTTTCTTTTGCCTTAACTAATTGCACATCATAGATATCCCTAACTACAGCGCGGACATCTAAAGGGGCATTGTCTAGTTCCAGTTTACCTGACTCAATTTTGGAGAAATCTAAAATATCATTGACTACAGATAGCAGCATTTCGCCACTAACTTGAATGGTGCGGACAAACTTATTTTGTTCAGGATTCAAGTCAGTTCCAGCTAGTAATTGAGTCATGCCGATCACGCCATTGATGGGGGTACGGATTTCATGGCTCATCATTGCCAAGAATGCGGCTTTGGTGCGAACTGCCTCTTCCGCTTCTTCCTTTGCCTTACGGAGATCCTCCATTAACTGAAATTGGCGTGAATCAGCTTGTTTTTTGGCAGTAATATCCCTAAAGCACCAAACTAAACCAAAAAACTTATTCTGGTCAGAACTTACGGGACTAGTGTAGTAATCAAAAATGCGATCGCCATAAATGATTTCTCCTCGTCTAATTACATCGGGATCGTCATAGGTGGTTTCTAACAAGTTGACTAAGACATCGGGTAGGTAGGATTTGATTAAAAAAGTTCCTAATGGCGGGTCATAACTTTCATCTTCGCTAATGTTGTCCCCAACTAAAATGCTATGGGGAATATCCCACATTTCACAAAAGCGACGATTAAAACTTGCAATTCTTCCCTGTTCATCAACGGCAAAAATACCATCAATGGAAGCTTCTTTTTGGGCATGGAGTAGCAGGTTCGTGCGTTGCAACTCCTTCAACATTCCCACCCGCTCAAAGACTGCATGGGATAGTTCATGATTCTTTTGAGCAAGGTGCATTTGTAAATGTCTTAGGGATAAATGCAAATGCACACGAGCAAATACTTCTGCCAGTTGTGGAGGTTTCGTAATATAGTCAGCGCCACCACTAGCAAAAGCCTCCAGTTTGTCTTGAATGCCTTCATTGGCACTAATAAAAATGATGGGGATGTCTTCTGTCTCAGTATTTGCCTTGAGGATGCGGCAGACTTCATAGCCGCTCATCTGTGGCATGGATACATCTAATAAGATGAGATCGGGAGAATGCAATTTTACGCATAGCAAAGCTTCACTGCCGTCACCAGCAGTTTTCGCGATATAGCCGCGATCCACCAATGCGGACGCTAACTCATTGCGAATGTCTGGATCATCGTCAACAACAAGTACCTTTGATTGAAGAACATCGATTACATTTGATTGCACGACCCGATCACCTTACTAGAAAGCCTCATCAATACAGTCGTTTCTTATGCTACAGGCTGAGCACTGTGTATAACTAGCCAATGAGCATACCTTAGACAACACTAAAAAACAACTTAATATCGCTATGAAACAAGTTTTTGAAACCTTTGCTAAGCTTAGGCTTCAAAAACAATCTAGTTTTAGCGACCACCAACCGTAATTGCGTCAACTTTAATATGGGGTTGACCGACGGTGACATAAACACTGCCACTAACAGAGCCACAAAAACCTGCGGCTAGCTCTAGGTCGCTTGAACTCATGGAGATTTCCTGCATGATTTCTTTAGCATCGCCGATGAGGGTTGCACCTTTAAGGGGTTTGGTGATTTTGCCATGTTCGATTAAATAGGCTTCATCTACAGCAAAGTTAAATTGTCCTGTGGGTAAGACGCTACCACCACCCATCTTTTTGCAATAGATTCCCTTGTCCACTGAAGCGAATAGATCGTCAAGGGAGAAGTCCCCAGCATCAATGTAGGTATTTCGCATCCGACTTGCCGCAGCATAGGCATAGCTTTGGCGGCGACCGCTACCTGTACGGGGATGTCCTGTGCGTAATTCCCCTGCGCGATCGCTAATAAAGTTTTTGAGAATTCCATTTTCAATCAATAGCGTCCGCTGGGTGGGCATTCCCTCATCATCCATATCAATTGTACCGAAGGCTTCTGTGGATCTGCCTTCATCCCATGCGGTTAGATTTTCATGGGCAATTTTCTGACCTTTCATTTCTGCAAAGGGTGTAGTTTTGGCTTCGATACCTGTAGTCTCGAGGAGGTGTCCACAGGCCTCATGGAAGATTACGCCGCCAAACTGATTTGCCATGATGAGCGGGTAGGAACCAGACTCGACATAATCAGCATAAAGCATTTTGCCAGCCGCTTCGACGATTTCATCAACGACTGGTTCATAGTTCCAATTGCGGAGATAGCTAGGATCGCTTGTACCACCAACACGTTTGTTAATTGAGGAGCGATTTGCGCCATCCGCACAGAGCAGGTTAGAGCCAACTGATTGTGTAAGACGAATATCTCTAGCAAATGTACCATCGCTCGCTGCAACTAGGACTTCTTGCCAATCGCGGAAGTAGCCCGATCGCCTTGATTGGATATGTTTACCTTTTTTGGCGAGGAGTTGATTGGCTCCAAGGAGAATGTCACCCATTTCCCGCATAGGGCTACATTGACTAATCCATGTTTCTTTACCTTTTTTGGAGGCATAGTCACGGAAGAGTTCTAGTTGAATGGAGGGAATAATTGAATTTTGAGAAGGAAGCTTTAAACCGAGGATCGAAAGAGCACGTTCTAGAGCTGACTTTAATCCCAAAAAAGTGAGATCGTTGGTACTGACGTAACAATCGGCTTTGCCTTTAAAAGCGCGAATCCCTGCCCCTGTAGATAGTCTTGGCGAAATGCTGGTAATTGTGTCATCTTCAGCAAGACAGCTAATGTAATTGTTGCGCTCTAGGAAAAATTCGACAAAGTCTGCGCCTGCTGCTCGCCCAAGTCCCAAGAGGATCGAGAGGGGGGCTTCCCAAGTTTCGTCAAAGCGATCGCCAACGGGCGAATATTGTAAACTTGGCAGTTCTTTGGTCAGTAGTAGGTTGCTTCTCATGGATGGATGCTCGATACTGTTTGCTTCTCTTCTGCAAGTGTAGCAAAACGTTCAGAAAATTGATTAGGTGAATCCCGCCAAATTGAGAATTAATTCATTTAAATTTGAAAATGGTTTACTTTTTCTAGTCTGTAGAAGTTTTCAAATGAGTAAATACTCATTTGAAAACAAAAAATCAGTCCCAGTAAGTTAAAGCGGTTTTCATTTTGCCTACAAACAAGTGAAAACCACTTTAAGGATAAGATTTTTGCGATCGCAAAAATCTTATCCTTAGAGAAATCCAAGCTAATCGCCTATAATAACTATCAAGTGGGGCTTTGTTTTTGATTAATTTTTCTGACTTAGGGACTTGATGAGAAAAAAGGTATCACCGAGTTTGTATGGCTTCGACTTCGCTCAGCCAAAGTTGGCTGAGCGAAGTCGAAGCCATAGGTACTTTAATTAATCACAAGTCCCTTAGCAAATATGTTAGATTTATCTAAAAATTCGATCTTTAACTAAGTTTTTTGGTTTTTGGCAAGGTTGTCTATCTTGTGCAATCATCTTGAGCTTTGTGATAAATAGATAAAAATAGCTCGCAATGAAAAGCAGGTGAGGATAAAATCTGCTTAATGATGCTTCTCCTTGCCTTGAAATCCCACCATCTTTAGCAAACACCACCTAGTTCGCAAATTGCTATATAGCGTTTACCAGTCTAGTGAAGTACAGGTTTGTTTCCCCGCCTTCGGCGGGGAAACAAACCTGTGTACCTCGTTTGCTTGAAAACTGCTATAGCTGTTTTTACTACCCTTCATATTCATTCGCATTGCTAAATTTGCAATTTCAAACCATTTCAATATGAATAAAAAGACACCGTCACAATTGAATGATGATGATTTGTTAGGTAGTTCTCAGCAAAAGCATATCGAACCAGATCATTTGAATTTACGAATGGAAAAATCAAGACAAAGAATGTTTTTATATTCAGACATTCTGCAAACGATACGTCAGGCTGACGATTTGCTATCAGTTTTTGGAACTATTACTAACAAATTACTGCGATTCCTTCAAGCAGTCCATGTTTCTATCTATAAACTTGATAGAGCGGGAAATGTTAGTTGTGGCACAGGGCTTGCGGGGGAATTCATTGCTGAGGCAAAAGCAACTTATTGCGAACCTTGTTCACAAATTCAGATCGAAAATATTTTATATTCGGAGCATCATTGGGGAGAAGAGGTAACGGGAACAATTATTGATCATTACACAGCGGGGATTACTAGATGTGAACTGAACTTGGCTGAAGTATTTGCTGGTAAAGCCTATTTGCTAGTGCCAATTGTTTTGCCAGAGCTAGATTGCGATCGCCCATTATGGGGATTTTTGACTGTGCATCAATGTACAGCCTCTGGCAATCCTGACTTTCAAAGTACATGGGATCAAGATGATGTGTTGATGTTGCAACAAGTAGCGATGCAGATCGAAATCCTGTTGCAAAGGGCAAATCGTGACAATACATTATTGGCACAGATCGAAGAAGCAGATCAAGCCTATGCTGTTTTATATCGATGGACTCAGCAATATCGCTCTTTGGTGGAGCAAATCCCCAGTGTGTCCTATGTCTCACCGATCGCCAATACTCCCGAATTTGCCTATATCAGCCCCCAATTGAAAGATCTGTTGGGTATACCTGCTTCTGAATGGAATGCAGGCTTTTTTAATACTTGGACAGAATATGTGCATCCCGATGATCGCGATCGCGTTCAGCAAGAGGTTCTCAAAAGTATAGAAAAGAATGAACCTTTTTGTTGTGAATATCGGTTTATTAATCGTGAAGGTAAAATCATCTGGGTGCGAGATAATGCCACTGTTGGTCTAGCAACGGATGGCAAAACTAAGGTGCTTCGTGGTTCGGCTTTTGATATTAGCGATCGCAAAGAAAGCGAACTGCGATTTAAAGGCATTTTTGACAATACCTTCCAATTTATCGGTTTACTATCAACAGATGGGATTTTATTAGAAGCAAATCAAACGGCTCTAGACTTTGGTGGCGTGACTCGTGAAGATGTCATTGGTAAACCAATTTGGGAAACCTATTGGCTATCTATTTCGGAAACTACACAACAACGAATAAGACAAGCGGTAAAGCAAGCGGCTCAAGGGGAATTTGTGCGCTATGAGATGGATATCTATGGCGCTAGGAAACAAACTGCTACCATTGACTTTTCATTGCGTCCGCTCAAAGATGAATCTGGGCAGGTTGTTTTATTAATTCCTGAAGGCAGAGATATTAGTGAAATCAAGGCTATTGAAAAGGCTTTACGAAAGAATGAGGCGATGCTTGCTGAGTCTCAGAGAGTTGCTAAGCTTGGTAATTGGGAATGGGATATTGTATCTAATGAAATCACTTGGTCAGAAGAGTTATTTCATGTTTTTAGACGAGATCCGAGGATAGGTACTCCCACTTATGAAGAGCACCTATCCTCCTTTGTACCAGAAGACCAGCAAAAACTGAATCAAGCAGTGAAAAGAGCAATTCATCAAGGTGAGTCATACCATCTAGAATTGAGATTGGCTCAAACTGATGATTCCTATCGTTATATCGAAGGCATTGGTCATGCTGAATATGGTGAACATGGAGAAGTTGTTAGGCTGTATGGTATTGCTCAAGATATTAGCGATCGCAAAGCTTCTGAAGCAATCCTCCGTCATAATAAAGCTGTGTTGCGATTAACCATTGAAAATGCGCCCGTTGGTATTGCTACATTTGACTTAGAAGGCAGATTCTTAAATGTCAATCAATCGTTCTGCAAAATATATGATTATTCTGCTGATGAGTTGCTCAATATGAGAACAATTGATATTACACATCCTGACTCTATTGAAATAACTTTAAGCGCACTAAGTAGCTTAATAAATAATGAAGTAACTAATGTATGTCTTGAAAAGAAATATATTCATAAAAATGGTCACATCATAGATGCCATAAGTAGAGTTAGTCTAATCAGAGATGATCATGGCAAGCCTATTCAGTTTATTGCAAATGTCGAAGACGTGACTGAGCGCAAGCAAACTGAGGCAAAACTAGCCGCAGCACGTATTGCCGAAGCCGCTAATCAAGCAAAGAGTGAATTTTTGGCTGTCATGAGTCATGAACTGCGGACACCAATGAATGCTGTAATTGGCATGACTGAACTATTACTAAATACTCCCCTATCTCCACAACAACAGCAATATGTCTTCACTATTTGCCAAGGGGGTGAAGTGTTGCTCTCGGTAATTAATAATATTTTAGATTTTTCACGGATTGAGTCAGGAAAATTTGAATTAGAAGAACATCCCTTTAATTTACAAAAATGTGTTGAGGAAGTTCTCAATTTAATGACATCACGCATAGCGGAGAAAGAAATCGAACTTCTAGCTATGGTTAATCTGGATGTGCCACGACGGATTTGTGGAGACTATCATCGTTTGCGCCAGATCTTAGTCAATCTCGTTAGTAATGCGATTAAATTTACAGAACATGGCGAGATCGTGGTTACTGTAGAGTCTCGCTTAGTTGATCAAGATGCTAAAAAGTATGAGCTAATTTTTACTGTACGTGATACGGGCATTGGCATTGCTCCTGATGCGATCGCTAAACTTTTTCAAGCATTTAGACAAGCGGATAGCTCGATTAATCGCAAATATGGTGGTACGGGTTTAGGATTAGCTATTTGTAAGCAGCTATGTGAACTGATGGGTGGTCACATCACCGTCGAAAGCAATCTTGGGGAAGGTTCCTGTTTCCGCTTCTCAATTTTGGCTATGGAGGATAACTCAGACTCAACTGCGATCGCTCCCGAAATACCACAGGAATTCAAGGATAAACGCATTCTCAGTATTAATACCAACTCAACATCTCAACAGGCGATCGCTTTGTATACACAACCTTGGGGAATTTGTCTGCAAGCAGTATATTCGGCTAATGAAGCGTTGCAATGCTTATCTAGCGATAACTTTGATGTCGTAATCATCGATAGACAATTAGGAGAGATTGATGCTTTAGAGCTTGCCAAAAATATTCAAGACATTTTTCCTAAATTGTCTTTAATTCTCTTAACTCCTGCCAATGCAGTATTAGAGTCAATGACCACTGATTTTGCCTCGATTATTACGAAACCAATCTCAGCTTCTAAGCTCTATCAGGCTTGTCTCGACTTATTTACGAGTCATCCTCCTCAGATCGCAAGCCGCGATCGCAATATTGCTATTTATGCCAGCATAGACGAAAGCTTTGCGACAAAATATCCTTTCCGCATTCTCTTGGTGGAAGATAATCCGATCAATCAGCAGATTCTCCTATTAATGCTAGAAAAATTAGGATATCAAGCTGACTCAGTGAGCAATGGACTAGAAGCGGTGCAGTCGCTCCAAAATCAATCCTATGATCTGCTATTTATGGATATCCAAATGCCAGTGATGGATGGGCTGACGACAACTCAAAATATTCGGCAATTGCCCAATCAACGTCCTTGGATCATTGGACTCTCGGCGAATGCCTTTACGGAATCGAGGGATTTGGCGTTGTCAGTAGGTATGGATGACTATCTAACGAAGCCATTACAAATTGAAGAGTTAGTGGCGGCTCTCCAAAAAGTACCAAAGGAATCAGACCATAATCCCATCAATATGGATATAGTTGCTAATATAAAAATGATGATTGGGGAACAAGGCTTATCTCAGCTAATCCATGAATATTTAGAACATTCTAGATTGTCAATTGCGAAGATGAAAGCTTCGATCAAGAATAGCGATATCATTACCCTAGAAGCAGAAAATCATTCTCTCAAGGGCGGTAGTGGGATGTTTGGTGCTACCTATCTTTGTGGATTCTGTAAGGAGCTACAATACCTATGTAGAGATATACTCCATCACAATACTAATGTAGATATTGCTAAAATTGAAGACCTCGTACTGAGGATTGAAAATGAATATAATCTCGTGGCTAAAGCATTCCAATCGATAAACCAACAGAAGTAATAAAGTGAAGCGCAGAGCGCTTCACTTTATTACTTCTGTTGGGATTAAACTGGCTTTTAGAGATGGTTTGCTACGCAAACCATCTCTAAAAGCCAGTTTTAAATGATCCCGAACTCGCGTTTTATTAAAGTTCTTTAATGAAAGATTAAATCGTCAAGTTCTGCGTAATCAGGGAGGGTGGTATCGATCGCGATGCCATTTCTAAATACAGTGCGATCGCGTTGATTGCGAGATAGCAATTCACTATAGCTCCGCGCCTTAAATAGCACTAAATCGGCGGCTTGACCAACTCCAATTTTACCCACATCCGCTAACCCCATCAAGGTTGCGGGTCGGGAAGTCACCGACTCAATCCAATTATCGTAGGGAGTATCTAGATGCTCGATTTTAGCGCCCATCGTGAAAACTTCTAATAGGTCATGATCGCCAAAACCATAGAAAGGATCGCGACAGTTATCACTAGAGAGCGCCACCTTAACACCCGCGGCATCAAGTTCGCGCACAAGGGTCACACCACGCCAGCGCGGCGTGCGTTCTGCAACTCGATCCTGCAAATACATATTACACATTGGCAAACTGACTACACCAACATTAGCCTGATTCACTAGAGCGATCGTTTGGTTAGCCGTTTCCTCATCCTGTACCGCTAGACTACAGCAATGACCGCAGACAACTTGTGAACTAAAGTCATGTTTAAGAATCGCCTCGGCAACTAGTCGTAGGGTTTGAGATGCGGGATCGTTGTTCTCATCAGTATGGAAGTCTAGACAGAGATCGCGTTCCTTCGCTAGGGTGATAATTCTTGACAAATATCGATCTAACTCTGGAATCATATGAGCAATACCACCGAGCAAGCCGCCAATTTCGGCAACAGCATCGGCAAATATTTCTCCTTCCTTAGTTTCAAAATAGGAAAGGGTTACTAGGGATACGGCTTGGAGCGTGATTTTGTCTTTCCATTTATCCCGTAATTCTCTAAACACTTGAAATGTTGTTTCAAACTGATGGGGTGGACAATCTAAGTGGGTACGAATGGCTTTAGTTCCGTGGGCATAGCTGCACTTCAGCCCAAATTCCATGCGGCGATAGAGATCTTCATGTTTCCAGTTGAGATTCTCCGTGCAATCGCGATAAATACCCTTGAGTGCACCTTGAAATGTACCATCTAGATTAGGACTACGTTCCCAAATATGCCCTTTATCAAGATGGGTATGCAAATCCGCAAAACAGGGAACCATCAGTCCTTGCTTTGCATCAACAATTGGTAGGCTTTCGGTAGGAATTTGGGAAGTGATTGAATCAGGAGAATTAGGGACGATGGAAGCAACTAAACCATTCTTGATTTCTAGATGACAAGGGAATAGACGATCGCGTTGTAAAGTTGGAGTGAGTGATAGATCTACAGCTTGAGTCCGAATCGTACTATCAATGAAACAATTGGGAATGCGAGTATTAACAATCCAATAATGCGAAGGTTCTGTCATAACTTTGATATATGCGTAACTAGTGCCCTAAGTCCTAAGCGATAGCTCTCTGCACCAAAGCCGCTAATCTGCCCGATCGCAATAGGAGCAATAAACGAATGGTGACGAAATTCTTCGCGTTTATGAATATTACTTAAATGCACTTCTACGGTAGGTATATTCACCGAGGCGATCGCATCTCTGAGCGCCACACTGGTATGGGTCAAGCCCCCCGGATTAATCAAAATCCCCTGTTGCACTTGAAAAGCGGTATGAATTGTGTCAATCAGAACACCCTCATGGTTGGATTGCAAAAATGATAATTCTGCGCCTAACTCTGTCGCGTCCTGAGTTAGGCGATCGTTAATTTGCGCTAATGTGGTGCTGCCATATACCTCTGGCTCCCGTAAGCCCAACATATTGAGGTTTGGCCCATGCAGAACCAAAATTTTCATTATTAGGATCTTATTTTTCCCTTTTGGCTGTTAACTTTTTCCTTGATTAACGGAACTGCTCCATAGCAGAACTAAACTGCATCGTCTTCGTAATTGCTTCGAGATTTTCGTGGGGACGAGGAATTACGGTTGCGGAAAGGAATAATGCTTTGTCCTTAGAACTTAAAACTTCAATTTTTTTAGCTGCCTCTACACCTGCTTCAACAGCTCTTTTGACATCGCCCACGGGACCGCGAATGATGATGGTGAGGCGAGCGCCACTAACTTTTTCGTAGCCCACAAAAGTGACTTTCGCAGCTTTAACCATTGTGTCAGCAACGGAGAGTGCGGGTGGATGCCCTAACACCTCGACCAAACCAACTGCCATTCCCATAAACTTTCTCTAGATTTTTTACCAATCACAATCATAAATCTCAATGGTATCGATTGAATGATATGTATCAGTTATTTGCGCGATAACAAAAAATAAACAGCACACAAAATTACTCTATTTGTGAGGGGCTGCGCGAAGCGCAGCCCCTCACAAATGTGGGATTTATTACGCAAATTTGGTGCGAATGGTTTCAATGCGATCGCGATTTACGCCTAGATCCGATTGACCAAGACGTGAGGCGGAGCGCACCTCAATGATGCCCTTGTCTGCATTTAAGTAAAACTCCACGTCATCGACATAGCCCATGAGCTTGCTCGTAAACTCCGCATAAATATAATTACCTTCGGCGGTAATGATTTTGGTGCGGGGCAGGCTCTCGATCACTGCCTTGAGATCAGCCAAAGCTTTGGCTGGATCGCCTGTGTAGGTCAAGGGCGCGATTTTATGTTCGGCATCGGTACTTTGGCTCGATACACAGTTAGGGGAATTAGGGCAATCAAGAAGCTTGCCATTAGTCACGCCGAGATTAGTGGGGCGTGTGCCAGAAAAGGAAAAAAGTGCCATAGGTGTTGCGATCGCAGAATTTAGGGTATGGGTAAGGGAATTTGCCGAAGCCGCAGGAACAAATCCGAAATAAGCAAGAGTAACAAAATATAAGCTCGCGGCGATCGCGACAAGTTTAGACATAATTGGTATTACAAATTTCGCTGAGTATTAATACACAGTCGATTATGACATTTTCGTTCTCTAGACTTCTATCCATCAAGTTGAAGAGGTTTCTCGTTAAGGCTTTTATTTGAGGGTATGGCAAGGATCAATTGGCAAAAAGTAATCCGCGTACCAGATTAAAAAGTGTGCCAAAGATCAAAGCAAGAGTAGCTAAAGAGGCGATCGCATTTCCGGGGGCGCGTTTACTGGCTTCAACGTAATAGCCCCAAGCATAGAGAATTCGCCCCACAATCCAAGCAACACCTAAAATTGCGCCCCAGTTGGGATTTACATAAATACTAAATAGCCATAGGGATGGTAAAAAGATCACAATCTGCTCAAGGGTATTTTGGTGAGCGCGATAAACCCGCTCAAAGTCTTCGTTACCTGTGGTTTGTGGTGGTGAAATTTTGTATTTAACACGGGCAACGCCAACACCAATGCCTAAGCCAAAATAAACGAGCAATGCGCCGATAGTAGCGATCGCGGGAAATACGAATGTTTTGATATCCATTTGGTGATTAGTTGTTAATTTATTGCTAGGAGAAAGGGCGCAAAGCGACCCTTCTCCCTCTAAGCATTATGATGGGTGCTAGATCTCGTTTTATGTTATGCCAAAGTTTCAAATTTATATCGGAATTGCTGCGATCGCATTGATTGTTGTTAGTTGTCAGCAAAATTCACCTAATGCATCGCCTAGCCCCACCTCTACACCAACGGCTAATCCTGCGACGGAGAAGGCGATTAGTTATTTGCGATCGCAGCTTAAGCTGTCGGCGAATGTGGCAATCGCATCGGAGTCAGCAAAACCACAACCTGCAAATGTTACTGATTTGTGCCAAACGGTTGCGCCGACTCAAGAGGGATTTGAAATTGCCTTGGTTGCTGAGGATACTCGCTATATCCTGCAAACTAATCAAGATGCTAGCAAAATCGAGATTTGTCGCTCTGAGGATGCTAAACCTGAAACCACAGGTAAATACAATGGTGCGGGTTACACCTTGCGTTATCCCGCCGACTGGAAAGCAATTGATCTTGGTTTAGAGCCATCGGGCGCGAGTACGGTCATATTTACGCCTAGCAAAGAAGTTGATCTGGCTAAGGACAATAACCTAGAGAAAATCATCCAAAAGCTACAACAAAGCCAGCAGGTTTATACGATTGTGGCAAGGCAACCGAGTGACGCTAAAGCGATCGCTTCTGACGGTTCTGAAAATGCGAAAGATGTAGTCACGATTCCCTTTGATGCAAAAGTTAAGGGGGCAAAGTCTGGCTCGAAAAAGGAATTTACCACTGCGATCGCCTCAAACAATTGGAAAGTGCAAGTCTTAACCCTCGAAGCTGACAAATTCCTGTATACCGTTCGCTACTATCAACCTATTGCGAAAAGTGATCCCAATAGTCCAACGGCTAAAGCTTTCGAGCAGTTTGCCAATAGTTTTGCTTTAGTTTCCCAGTAGAGAGTAAAGTGCAAAGCGTGTTAGAGCGTGTTTGAGAAATTTTGACCACATTTCTCGATCGCGGTTTGAATTTGCTCGATTTTAAAAGGCTTGGTCACGTAATCATTCATACCTGCTTCTAGACATTTTTCGCGATCGCCTTGCATAGCATTAGCAGTCATCGCGATAATTTGAATGGATTTGGGAACTTGAGCAAATTTCTCCTTAGCACGAATTTGTCTGGTTGCCTCTAAGCCGTCCATTTCAGGCATTTGCACATCCATAAAAATGAGATCGTAGGTCTTTTCATTGAGCGCTTCGAGAACTTCTATACCATTAGTTGCAACATCAATGTCATAGCCCATCTTTTCAAAAAGACGATTTGCTAGTTTCTGATTTACGGGATTGTCTTCAGCTAGTAAAATCCTGAAAGGTAGTCTGTCTGCTAATTTTGGGACATTACTAGTAAGAGTTTTAGATGTGTGATTGTCGTTAGAATGGGTTAAGCCTAACTCTAATAGATGATCGAGTTTCTCAATGACTGGTATATGGCTATCTGTATGCAACAACTTCTGATCTGCGGGTTGATAGGCGATCGTAAATAGGAAGTTTGTCCCTTTCCCTAAATTACTCTCAACCCAGATATCACCTCCCATTAATCTAGTAAGTTTTTGAGAAATCGCTAACCCTAAGCCAGTACCACCAAATTTGCGTGTGGTTGAGGAATCCACTTGAGAGAAGGGCTTAAATAATTTATCTAATTTATTAGCAGGAATGCCAATACCTGTATCTTTAATTGCGAAAAGGAGTTGATCTTCGTTATACTTGGTAACGCTGACAACGACTTCACCCACTGACGTAAACTTAATCGAATTACCTACCAAGTTAATCAGAATTTGCTGTAAACGATTAATATCGCCTTCGATAAATTGGGAAACATTAGCATCAATTAAGTAATATAGTTTTAATCCTTTCTCATTGGATTTAGGGATAAATAAACTAAAAACTCTGTCCAGACATTCTCTCAGTTCAAAAGGTTGTACTTCTAAGTTAACTTTACCTGCTTCAATTTTTGAGAAGTCCAAAATATCGTTAATAATCATCAATAGGGATTCGCCACTGGCATTGATGGTTTCCACATATTCCCTCTGCTCTAAGTCAAGATAAGTCCCAAGCAAGAGATTTGTCATACCAATCACACCATTCATCGGGGTGCGAATCTCATGGCTCATGGTGGCTAAAAATTCAGACTTAATTCGCGCAATCTCTTCGGCTGTTTCCTTTTCTTGTTGTAATTGTAATCTTAAAATATTAGTTTTCAATAAGTCCCGAATCGTCAGAAAGCCTATTTTGACGACCATGTAAACAAATAAAGCGCCAAAGAAGAAGATAACTCCTGTCAGAACTAGGATTAACCACTGGACTCTGAGGGGAAATAGGACAATTACTCCTAAATATCCTAAGAGAAAGAAAATCATCAATGCTCGGAGAATATACCAAAGCTTCTGATATTTACTGTCTTTGAGTAAGTCTAGAATCCGTTGCGTCTCTTTGATCGAAAGAAACATGACGAAGCCGCCAAGGGCGATTAAAATGACAGTAAAAATGTCGATCATTTTCGTGTAAAGCTAAGCCAATGTTATTATATCGCTTTACTTCTCTCAGACATCATGCGATCGCTTTTTAAGCCTATAATTTGCCTATAATTTCAGCCGTAACACTACTATTCGTCTATGCCTAAGAAATCTTTACCTAAATCTTTTGAAGATAGATATCCCAATATCTCTCGTTGGGTGAATAGAGAGAATGGAATAATCGAAATTGGCTGGAGAGATGATGGTTATTCCAGTGGGTTTGTGCGTGCTTTTGAGTCGGGTGGAATATTTTGGGAAGGTGAGGATGAATATGCTTCGATGGATGATGCGCTTTTGGATTTGGAAGGTGGTGTGCAGATCTGTATGAGAGAGATTCATGGGGACTCATGGGAGAGTGTGTAATCCTTAGTCTTTAGTTTGATGATTTTGGCGATCGCTATCAAGCTTAATTATATGAAAATTAAATTGAAGCAGGTGACTCTCTTAAAGTATTACTTGGCACATGATTATGAAGGTGCTGCTTGGTGAGTGCTTGCCCAGAAAATAAAAAGGCTAGTATCATGGATATCTCTAATTACATCAATATAATCATGAAACACATTAAAATTGTGGTGGAAAAGCATCCAGAGGGTTATGTGGCTTATCCTCTAGGTATTCAAGGGGTTGTGGTTGGTGAGGGAGATTCCTATGAAGAGGCTCTCAATGATGTGCGATCGGCGATCTTATTTCATATCGAAACCTTTGGGCGATCGGTTTTAGAGTCTGAGTCTTCGGTGCTTGAGGCTTTTGTGGCTGAGGCGAGTGTTTAATGGCTAAGTTTCCTGTTGATGCTCCTAAATTAAAGGTAATTAAGGTGCTTGAGAGTTTCGGATTTTCGATAGTACGGGAGAAGGAGCATATCTCGATGGTCAGACAAAATGCTGATGGAACATCTACTCCTTTAACTATGCCGAATCATAAACTGATCAAGGGTTCTACGCTTAGAAGTATCTGTACGCAATCGGGAATTGCGCGGGATGATTTTATTGCTGCTTATGAGAAGGCATAAACAAAAGTAAGCAAATTGGATAATTTAAGCATTTTATCGAGATCGCTAATCTCTCCAAAAAAATTGCGATCACTTTTAGTTATAATCATGAGAAAATCAGGTTAAAGTTTGAGGTGTGGGCATGGAAACTGTATGGATTGTTATCGTGATTGCTGTAGCTCTTGTCGTGATAGTTTTCTTGTTCATGCTTGGTTCTGGTCGAATTGGGCGGTTTAGTGGTATCGCAAAAGTAAAACATGGCAATACTGAATTTGAGGGTGAAGCAAAGTTTGAGGAGTCGAAACTTAAAAGAGCGCCATCACGCACATCAGTTAGTGGGAATGTTATAACTGGAGATGGTCACAAAATAAAAGCTCCTAAAGAAAATACATCAGTTGACAATAACCGAGTAAGCGGAAAAAATAACACTATAGAGGTGTTTGATGAAAATACATCACTTCGTTCTGAGCATGAGGATAAATCATGAGGCTAGCGAATCGAACGAAGGAAGTTGAATTTTTTAAGAAAATGTTGTTGGGACAAGTTCCTCAGCGTATTCTTTTGATAGAGGCAGCTTCGGGAATGGGCAAAACGAGTCTATTGGCTGAGTTTGCATCACTTTGCCCTGCACACGCTAAGGCAGCGGTTTTGGTCGCAATAGATCTAAAATCTGCTCAAACTGGAATTTCTCATATTTTCTGGCGGATACAGGATGATTTTGGCGAAGAATATTTCAAGAATTTCAATGCAGAGATTACAGGGTTTCTGCGTGCTGGCATTGGGGCTTCTGGAAATCAAATTGAGGTTTCTGGAAATCAGATTCAGGGTACAGCAAATCATATTCAGGTAATTTTGAATGCTGAGACTGAAGAAACTCGCAATATGCGGTTAAGTAAATTGCAGGTAGCATTTTTCCGAGATCTAAAAGCGATTCAAAAGCCAATTGTGATGATTTTTGATACGTTTAATTCGGCTTCTCCATCTGTAGCGAATTGGATTGGGGGTGATTTTTTGGCTAAGGTGGCTAAGGTCGAGGATATAAGAGTAGTAATTGCGGGGCAGTCTGTACCAAAGCCAACAATTGAATGGGGATCTCTAGCTGCTACGCATCCTTTATATAAAATTGATGATGCGGAGGCTTGGTACTCTTTTTCTAAATCTCGGAATTGGGACTTTGCGAAAGAATCAATTGAGCTATTTGTAAGGTATCTCAATGGGCAACCATCACAGATTTTACAAGCGTTAGAAAGTCTAGCAAGAGGTAGAGAGAATGAATAGTGACCTCTTGCAAAAGTTAATGGTGGCGCAGACGGATGAGGAACGCAGTTGGATTGTGACGGAGAATTTATTGGAGTCTTTGCCAGAGGATGTGGCAAGTGCTTTGTGGGCGGTGGCGATTCCCCATTGGTTTGATGCGGCGATTTTGGCGGCTTTGTGTCCTGAGTTGGTAGATCGCGCTGATGAGATTTATCGACAGTTGCAAGATCTCTCATGTGTGGAAGTATTTCCAGAACGGGGGCATAATGTGCATGAGTTGACGCGCAATCAGTTATTAGATCGCTTGTGGCAAGATAATCCTGAACAATTTCGAGAACTATCTAGAAAAGCCGCATCTTATTTTGGACAGGGTAATAAACCAGAGATCCAAATAGAAAGAATTTATCATTTAGTTATTGCTGAACCTGCAAATGGAAGAAGTGAATTATTCAATTTGGCTCAGCTATGGAGTAATAGCTATCGAAAAGCAGAAGTAGAATCGTTAATCTTGAATTTGCAACAGCATATTACTGCAAATCGAGTCACTGTCGCCGTTAAAGCTACAATAATTTTTTGGGATGGCAAAATTAAATTTCGATTTTATCAAGCTAAGGAAGCGTTAGAGAGGTATGAAGCGGCGCTTACCTTTTACCGCGAGATTGGTGAGCGAGTGGGTGAGGCGAACGCTTTACAAGAGATCGGCGATGTTTTGCAATTTCTCTCCCGTCGCACGGAAGCGTTAGAGAGGTATGAAGCGGCGCTTGCCTTTTACCGCGAGATTGGCGCTCGTTTGGGAGAGGCGAACACATTAAAAGCGATCGGCGATGTTTTGCAATTTCTCTCCCGTCGCACGGAAGCGTTAGAGAGGTATGAAGCGGCGATGGCAATTTACCGCGAGATTGGCGCTCGTTTGGGAGAGGCGAACACATTAAAAGCGATCGGCGATGTTTTGCAATTTCTCAAACGAAGCACCGAAGCGTTAGAGAGGTATGAAGCGGCGATGGCAATTTACCGCGAGATTGGCGCTCGTTTGGGAGAGGCGAACACATTAAAAGCGATCGGCAATGTTTTGCAATTTCTCTCCCGTCGCACGGAAGCGTTAGAGAGGTATGAAGCGGCGATGGCAATTTACCGCGAGATTGGTGAGCGAGTGGGTGAGGCGAACGCTTTACAAGCGATCGGCAATGTTTTGCAATTTCTCAAACGAAGCACCGAAGCGTTAGAGAGGTATGAAGCGGCGATGGCAATTTACCGCGAGATTGGTGAGCGAGTGGGTGAGGCGAACGCTTTACAAGCGATCGGCAATGTTTTGCAATTTCTCAAACGAAGCACCGAAGCGTTAGAGAGGTATGAAGCGGCGATGGCAATTTACCGCGAGATTGGCGCTCGTTTGGGTGAGGCGAACACTTTACAAGCGATCGCAGTTTTAGAAGAAGATCCTGTAATTGGTTTGGCAAGTAGCCAAGCTGCTTTAAATCTGTATATTGAAATTGGAACTAAATACAGCCAAGCTCGAAATTTAAATTATTTTACTTCCAAAATTCAACTCAAACTAGGACAAAAAGATAAAGCGATATCTTCTCTTACTCTTGCAGCAAAATTAGCACAAGAGATTAATTGTCAGCCAATGGTCGATTATGCCAATCAAAAGATTGCAGAAATCAATCGTGATTCTCAAGGGATAAGAGGATGGTTTAATTGGATAAAAACTAAATTGTGGAAAGAGTAGAGGTAGCGATCGCATTGTAGATATGCTGATAGGCGATCGAGCGATATAATGATAACAAAGCAGCATAAGCAAAAAGCCATGATTCAAACCTTAGATGCTCTGTTCGATGGTGAAGCCCTTGTCCCTGAAGTCCCCTTAAACATCAAATCAGGTACGAGAGTAAGAATTATTGTTGAAAGCTTATTACCTGATAACAAGCCTACCCAAAAATCATTCTTACAAACTGCTAAATCTTTAAAATTGCAAGGTCAACCAGACTGGTCGGAAAATCTAGACCAGTACTTGTATGGAGAAGACCTTAAGCAAGTAATTCAGTTGAGGGCAAATCACCATGACTCTTAAAGAACTAATCTACGCTGAAATCAACAAAATCGAAGAAGACAACCTTGATGAGCTATACCAATTCGTTAAGCAACTTGCAAACGCCAAATCCGCAACCAAACCTAAAACAGGCATCTTAAACAAACTCAAACGCATCAAAATTCAAGCACCAGTTGACTTTGCCGCTAATATTGACCAGTACATGAATGGAGAGAAGAACCTTGACAATATTCATTGACACTTCATTCATCATTGCCCTCATCAACGAACGCGATCAATATCACACACAAGCCCTAGATTTAAGCGATCGCTACATCGATCAGACCCTAGCTATCACCGATGCAGTCCTTCTCGAAATCGCCAACTCCCTAGCGCGTAGATACAAAACCGAAGCAATAGAAGTAATCGAACAATTTCTCAATTCAGAAGATGTAGAAGTTATCCGCCTCACATCAGAAATCTTTGACCGTGCCTTTGAGCTATACAAAACCCGTCCAGACAAAGAATGGGGCTTAGTAGATTGCATCTCATTTATCGTCATGAAAGATCGTCAAATTCAAAAAGTTCTCACCTTCGATCAACATTTTGCCCAAGCAGGATTCCAGATCCTTTAGAGCGATCAAACTGTAGATGTGGTGATAGGCGATCAGCATTACTTTAATCCTAAAATTTGAGAGATTGATTAGCCATAAAATGCTATCCTTCTTTCACAACTAAACCGATGCCAGATAAATACTCCACAGGTTTGACATTTGGAATTCCTCTTTCACCCCAATCATATTCAGATAAATTGTTTACAAACTCAGCTTCTAACCAAGATTGCGATTCTAAATCATCATCAGGAAAAGTTTCTTCCTTTGATAATTCAGTCGCCAAAAACTGAATAGCCTTCACCTTATCGTAGGGCGTTAACATTTGAAGCGCAGGTAATAACTCAGTTAACGACATAGCCATAAATTTAGAGCAACTACTTTTTTATTTTACCTGCGATCGCAATGTAGATATGCTGATAGGCGATCGCCTATTCAGGCAAAAAATCTTCATCAAGCACTTGCTCAGAAGTAAAGGGACAAATCTCAGGAAAATGCGCTAAAGGCAGTCTCGTTTCAATTTTGGCTTGTTTCCTTGCATTTCGATAGCATTTATCAAATATTTGCAAATAATATCTTTTCAAACTAGGACTAGCTTCAAAGCGTTCATCTATGCGACGACGATGCTCAGCGATACTTTTTTCCCAACTTCTTGTGCGTTTATTCGGCTGATATTGCCATTTCAGCAAATGTAGTAAAACCACAACTAAATCACTACTCAAAGCATGTTTGTCACTATTTCCCATCGATTGCACTTCTTCGAGTAAATTCACCACATCTAGATCTGCTAATCTGCCCTCACGCAATAGCTGAGCTGTTGCCTCAACCCAGAGATTAAAATCACTTTCATAGAGATTAGTAAGTGAATCAAGGGAATTATTTTCGGTTTCGTTAATATCCTGTGTCTCTAAGTAAGCCTGTGTCATCAGCTTTTCCTCAAAGTTTTATTCGCAATTAATTTTGAGCGTAACATAATCAGCAATGAAGTTCTCACCTTCGAGCAACATTTTGCCCAAGCAGGATTCCACATCCTTTAAAGCGATCGCACTGTTGATGATGTGCTGATAAGCGATCACTGATTGATTTTGGTGAATAGGCAATCAGTGTGATTATTGCAAACATCTCAACCATTAAGCCAAGAGTTTGGTAGTTCACTTCTGTTAAATATTCTGAATTGTATTTACCACACGGCGACGGGTTTCTAGGATTTGGCTGATTTCACGGGCAAAGTTGGGCTGGCGATCGATCATTTGATTGACTGCTTCCGCCGAAATCATCATCACTTCCAAATCCTCAACCGCAGTTACCGAAATCGGACTTGTCTCGCCCGAAAATAGCGTCATCTCACCAAAGAACTCACCATTTTTGACCATCAGCATTTCGTGACTATTGCCAGTGGTATCCCGCACCATCATCATCGCACTGCCTGCAACCACGATGTAGAGAGAGTTGTTTTCAGCACCTTGCTTAATCACCGTTTCTCCCGCGCCGAAATGCTGCAAGGCAATTCCTGAAGTCGATGTATTGGGGTGCGTAGACTTATCCAATGGCACAAAGGCGGGGAGAGATTGCAGACTTTCGGTAAACTTTTTCGAGGTTCCTTTTGCCTCAGAGGTGGGACCATGAAAATGATAGAGAGTCCTGATGGGGAAGGGAATCGTCAAGCTATTGCGTTGAGCAGCGTACCAGAGACGACTCATAAAGCGATCGCGTATTTCCTCTAATTCGCCATAATCCGCAATAAAAAATTTCACCTCATAGGTAATTGCCGAATCATCATAAGAAACCGTAAAAATCTGGGGATCGGGATTTTTGAGAATGCCTTGAGTTTCTAGCGCCGTATTGTGGAGAACATGCTTAGCCAGATTAGGAGGATCTTTGTAAGAGAAGCCCACACGAATGCGTTCAGCATGGAGAGCTAGCGGACGGCTGTAATTACGAATGATTTCATTGCCCATCAACTTGTGAGGAATAATCACCATCTCGCGCTCGAAGGTAATCAAGCGCACGGCTCGCCAATTGATATCAATAACCTGGCCTTGAATTTCACCAACCTTTAGCCAATCACCTACGGAAAAAGGTCGCTCAAACAAGAGGGCAATCCCTGACATGACGCTACCGAGAGTATCCTGAAGCGCTAAACCAATGACAATCGAACTCACGCCCAGAGCCGTCACTAATCCCGCTAAGTCCGCATTCCACACTGTAGCAAGGACGATCGCTGTACCGAGCAGTACTAAAAATAGGCGAAATAAATCGATTAATAATTTGGGAACTCGCGCCCGCCAAGTGTCGGCTTTGGCTTGCTCAAAAATGACAGCATTCAGTAACGAGAGCGCCGCATGGAGTACACAAATCCAAAAGAGAGTTTGCACGCTCTTGACGATGTCATCACTGGCAGGACGTTGTAGCACATACTGCACAAACAACATGAAGGCAAACATCGGCAAAACTAAATTCCGCACTACTTGCAATGTGGCGGCAAGGGGGCGGCGGCGATGTTGGAGGCGATAGATCACTTCACCAAGGATTATCACGGATAGAGCCAGTCCGACGATTAAGGCGATCGCCCAAATAAATAAATGATTGGAACTAGTTTGAAGCATAGGGCAATTTCACAAAGTGTCAAACAATAGAGATTGAGAAGCTTGACTTCTATCTCTCTATTTGGGTTTAAGTTGCCATGCTTTCAAAATACTCTTGCCATTTTCGACTTTGGCAGCGATGGGAACAAACTCATAGAGATCGCTCAAACGATTGTAGATTTCATTGGAAACTAAGATTGCACCTTCAGGACAGGATGATTTTAAGGCACTGGCAATATTAATCGTGTCACCCCAGACATCGTAAATAAATTTATTGCGTCCAACAATTCCCGCTACGATATCCCCTGAATGGATCCCTAAACTGATATTTAATTGGAAGTTGCGCTCTTGACTGAACCGCCGCACAATCGCCTGCATTTCTAAACCAAAGTCGATCGCTCTTTTATCATGGTCGAGATAGGGAACTGACAAACCACAGACTGCCATATAGCTATCACCAATGGTTTTGATTTTTTCCATGCCATAGCGCTCAGCAGTTTCATCAAAAATGGAGACAATATCATTGAGGATGCTAACTATTTCGTAAGCCGTGAGGGAATCCGATAATTTAGAAAAGCCTGTTAAATCAGAAAACAGTACCGTCACATTAGAAACACTTTCAGCAATATTCTTTTCACCTTGCTTGAGACGTTTAGCGATCGCCGCAGGGAAAATACTCAGCAATAACTGCTCGTTCTCACGATTTTTCTCCTCGACTAAATTGGTTTGATCACGCAGACTCAGCACCATTGCATTAAAGGACTGCGCCAATTCGCCAAATTCATCTTGGGTTTCTAAAGTAGCGATCGCATCTAATTGACCAGAGGCAACTTTACGCGCACTCTCAATTAATTGATTAATCGGCTTCACAAATACCGAAGCCATCGCCATCGCCAAGAGAATCACTAATAGCATTAACAAAGTTGCCGAAATGAGTAACTGGCGCTCAAAATCATAGATGGGTGCATAGGCCTCCGCTAAATCAATTTCTGAAAGAATCGCCCAGTTTAATCCTTCTATTTGTAAAGGCGCATAGGAACTTAAGACAGGAATATCACGATAATCACGGATAGTTTTAATTCCCTGTTTGCCTGTAATCGCTTCTTCCGCCGCCTGTGTGCGTACTTTCTGTTCTAAAATCGAGGTTTTATATTGACGAATTCTATTTAATGTTTCCTTATTAACTCCCAATGTCGCGAGAGTCTGCAAATATTCTTCAGGAGTTTCTACTAAAAAGCGCGACACCGATCGCATTAAATAATCTTGACCCACCAAATAAGTCTCACCACTTTTACCGAGTCCATCACTTTCCCATTTGCGATTTCCTGTCATCACATTATTAATCTCGTCCACTGGTACTTGAATTGCCAGAACACCCACAAACTTAGACTGATTAAAGATTGGTGCAGCGATAAAGGCAGCAGGCGCACCATAGGAAGGGGCATAGGATTCAAAATCGATGATGCTGGCATAGTCCTTTTGTTTGGCACGGCGCACTGCGGCTACTAGCCGCGCCAAATTACTATCGTTATAGGCTCCAGTGGTGTAGTTAGTCGTAAAATCGGTCTCTTTATAAACTGTATAAACGACGGTTCCCTGTGGATCGATCAGGAACATATCATAGTAGCCAAACTTCTCAATAATATTGCGGAAGATGGGATGATAACGCTCATGAATGCGGCTATATTCGCTGCCATCATTGGCTTTATCTAGTAAATGTTTTTTGCCAATGGGATTAGGATTTGTCGCGATGTAGTGATATTGCAGATAATTACTAGCAGTTGATTCGGGCAAAAAAGAATTAAGAACTGGCAAACCCTGCCCAGTTTTCGCTAATTTAGGCAGAAATTCATTTTGATAATAGGCAGTAATTTTTTGCGAATTATCAGCTGGCAAAGTAACACTCTCAAGCTGGCGATAGGCATTGGTAAATTCAATAATTGCCGTCCCCACCGAAATATCATTGCTGAGCGTCTGAATATGATTACGAATTGTGTTGAAATAGGACTCAATTTGATAAGCCTTAGAAGCTCGCACACTGGTTAACTGATTAAAAGCGCGATCGGTTAGATTAGACTTACCGCTTTGATAGCCAAGGTAAGCTGTCACCACAATCGAGCTACTGCTAACCGTCAGCAGCATGACAATCAGTTTTGATTTGATACTTAACCAGTTGAATTTAAACCATTGCATATAAAAATTGTTTAGGATTTTTCATATAAAAAGCACTAGGCACTTTTCATACTAGAGTTCACTGTTTAAGAGCAATTCATTTTAGATTATTAATTTCCACAAAAATGTTAGTAGACAAACACTTACTTAAAAGTAAATAGGTTAGACAGACTTTTTTCCCATTAATACTTTTTTCCATTAATAAATTGAGGTGTTTTATGAAAGATTTCAATAGCACACTCTACGAAGCTCTCCTAGTAGCGTTTGGCAAAGTTTTAGCAAAATATAATGTATTTGCACAGGGGTATATTCTCAAGGATGTTGGTGAGGAAATTATTAGTTATCTCAATAATCATGGGTTTGAATTTAAAGAGCAAGGAACCCTTGATGACTTAGAAACTCTCACCAATCTTTTCGTCAAAAATGGCTTTGCAGAATGCTTGGAGATTGAATCTGCGGATATTGGCAAAAACTACATTTGGAGAAATCTATATGGCATTGCTGCCTATAAAGAACTATTCGACGTTGCCGACAATCCTTTTTTATCCTGTCCATTAAATTTATGCTTGTACTACCTTGCGGACAAACACCATAAAACAATGCGTCTATATAGCAAATCCTTTGATATGGAGAATAAGGTAGCTCAGTCGCAGTACGATATCGTCGAGAAGGAAGATAGTCAGGAGAATGCATTCGAGTCATTGGTACTGGAAAATGTCAAGCTGTACGAATTAGCTCGCATCCGAGAAGAACAATACCACCACCAATCAATTACCGATGCCTTGACAGGTATCAGCAATCGCCGCCATATCCTCGAAGAAGGTGCGAAAGCATTTGTTCGCGCCCAAAGATACAATTTGCAGTTATCTCTGCTGATGATTGATATCGATCTCTTCAAGAATATTAATGATACCTATGGACATAGCACAGGCGATCGCGCTATCTGCAAGTTGACGAGTATATGCAGTCAATTAGTGCGCGAAATGGATTTGATAGGACGATTGGGTGGTGAAGAATTTGTGATAATTTTGCCCGATACACCGCTTGATGGTGCAATCAATCTCGCAGAAAGGCTGAGACAAACAATAGAGAGCGAACAAATCCAAACTGAAGATCATACCTACTTCACGATGACTATCAGTATTGGCATTGCTAACTATAACGACAGTCTAAACAATTTTGAAAATATGCTTTCCCAAGCTGATAATGCCCTCTATAAAGCCAAACAAATGGGGCGAAACCGAGTGGTAGTCGCCGATAGATTGTGAATTAATCAGCAAGCTGCGAACTATGAATAGGAGTCAATCAAACCATGTTGCAGAGCATAGCGGACTAATTCAGTGCGGCTGCTTGTACCTGTTTTGCTAAATAAACGGCTGACATATTTCTCAACATTGCGAATAGTCGTACCAAGACGTTTAGCAATTTCTTTATTCATTAAGCCTTCAACCACAAGTTCTAATACGCTTTGTTCTCGTGGCGTAAATTCAATTTTAATTGGTGGCGGCGTGACATTAATAGCAGGCTTTTGTTTGAGAAGAGCCTTGATTTCCGCCAGTTGTCCAGCAAGATCTGTGATTTCCGAGGTGTTGCTATTGGCGGTGACAGCTTGCATAGCACGACGGGCAATTAAATTCTCAGCGATCGCCACTAGCTCATCAGGGTCAAAGGGTTTCGATAGGTAAGCATCACAACCAGCGTTATAGCCTTCGATGCGATCCTTGGTCATGCCCTTAGCGGTCAAAAATACGACGGGTAGGTTTAGAAATCTAACATCCTCACGCATTTGCTTCAGAAACTCATACCCACTTACCTGCGGCATCATGATGTCCGAAATTACCAAATCTGGTGTAGTTTGCTCTAGCAGTTGCCACGCATCCCTTGCGTTGTTAGCAACCTGCACCGCAAAACCACTGTCTTCGAGATAGGCTTGCACAGCTTCTCTGAGACCTGGTTCATCATCCACAAGTAGGATATGTCCTGACATAGTTATCCTTAATTTCCCTTTGATTCGGCGATCGCCATATTTACCACTATATATCAATACCAAGAGGCGATCGCGCAGTCTTGACCTTACTCATCAATATGTACTGCTACCCCAGAATTAGCGATCGCTTTTTGCTATTGAGACGCATATGCGTTATCCTAGACAAGCTGTTAAAAAACACACGCTTGAGGTTTCGGGTGTTTTTTGTTTTTAAAATTTTGCAAAGTCAAAATTTTTTAAATCATCAAATTCCATCTCAGGCGCAAGGATAAACCCGAACACAAGGAGAAAACTTAAATGGGAGTCGTAACCCTAGCCCAATTGCTAGAGTCGGGAGTTCACTTCGGGCATCAAACCCGTCGCTGGAACCCCAAGATGGAGCCTTACATCTTCACTGAGCGTAATGGCGTTCACATCATTGACCTTGTGCAAACCGCACAGTACCTCGAAGAAGCCTATGCTTATTTGCGTCAAGCTTCCGAACAAGGCAAGAAAGTATTATTTGTCGGAACCAAGCGTCAAGCTGCTGGTCTGATTGCTCAAGAAGCTGCTCGTTGTGGTAGCTACTACATCAACCAACGCTGGTTGGGTGGAATGCTCACCAACTGGACAACGATCAAAACCCGTGTCGATCGTCTCAAGGATCTCGAACGTCGCGATGAAAGTGGTGCATTAGATCGCCTACCTAAAAAGGAAGCATCTACCCTCCGTCGCGAAATGGAAAAGCTCCGCAAGTATCTCGGTGGTATCAAGTTGATGCGTAAGCCACCCGACATCGTGATCATCGTTGACCACAAGCGCGAATACAACGCGGTTCAAGAATGTCAAAAGCTGCGTATTCCCATCGTGTCTTTACTTGACACCAACTGCGATCCCGATAGCGTTGACATCGGTATTCCTGCCAATGATGACGCAATTCGCTCGATCAAGTTGATTGTCGGTAAACTTGCCGATGCGATCTACGAAGGTCGTCATGGCGATATTGAAGACATCGAATATGAAATCTCTGCTGAAGAAGTAGAAGCCTATGCTGATGATGAAATCATCACTGGCGACGAAGAAGAAGCAGAAGCATAAATCTTTGCATAAAAAAGGGGGCGCTAAGCGCCCCCTTTTTTATGCAAAGATTCTGCCTAGTAATACCGATCGCTTGGCTCCTGTGACACTGGGTAAATTGCCATAGCGCTCTTTAATTCGTAAATATCCTAAGACCGCAAAGGCGATCGCCTCTTTACTATCGCCACTCAAACCAAAGTCATCAGTACGTTTCACGATCGCAGGTTTGAGCAAATCCTGTAAGCGCTCCATCAAGTAACCATTGCGACCACCACCACCGCCGACTAAAACCTCTTCAGGCAATACAGGCAGAAAATCACGATAGCTTTTGGAGATCGCCCTAGCCGTAAATTCCGTCAACGTGGCGAGAATATCGTAATTACTTAAATCTTGGCATTCCTCTAAACGCGCTTTTAAATAATCTGGACTGAATAACTCGCGCCCCGTTGATTTTGGCGGAGGAATGAGAAAAAATTCTTGCTCTAGCCATTGATTGATTAGCTCTAAATTAGCTTTACCTTGTCGTGCGATCGCCCCATCTCGATCAAAAGGTTGACCAAATAATTTTTGAGTTGCCATATCCATCAGGACATTTCCCGCCCCATTATCAAAACCAAATATTTGCTCTGGAATTGCTCCTGCATTGGGTGGCAAATAGGTGACATTGCTAATCCCGCCAATATTTTGACAAGCCCGATATTTAGTAGGGTGCGATAACAACAAAGCATCTACCATCGGCACTAGCGGCGCACCTTGCCCTCCCACTTCAATATCCGCAACCCGAAAATCACTGACCGTCTTAATTCCTGTCAATTCTGCAATGACTGCACCTCGCCCCAGTTGCACCGTATATCCCATCTTTTGACCTGCGGGTGGACGATGAAATACGGTTTGACCGTGAGATCCAATTAAATTTGGCTGGCGATCGCTTTTCTCCGTAATCGCTAAAGCTGCTTTAGCAAAACTCTCAGCAATGCGATCATCGAGTTCACATATTTGCTGTAGCGATCGCGGCTCACCTGCACAAACAGCAAGGATTTCTTTTCTTAAATCTGCTTCATATTCATAGGTATGCCCTGCGATTAGGTTAGTGCTGAGGATACCTTGGCGATCGCAAATTTCTACAAGCGCAGCATCAATCCCATCCACCGATGTGCCACTCATCAAGCCGATCGCTAATATTTTGTCCGTTGGCGCATTAATCATGATTTGTAGGTAAAAAGATAGTAGCGATCGCCATTGTTTTGATACTACTAAGCCTGTTTCCGATTTAACATTTCAATCATCAGTCTGATGCTTTCGGCTTGAGTCTGAGCAACAATGGCTTGCTGTCTAGTAATTTCCTTGATTTCTATCAATTCAGCATGGAGGGTTTCACGTTGCTCTCTGGCTTCTTCCCTAACACTGTTTATCTCAGCTTTGATGTTTGGCAATTCAAGGTACAAAGCCTCTATGAGTCTGCCTATTTGTTCGCCTTGCTGGTCTATCTTGTCAGCGATCCGATCTACTTTGTCGGCAAATCGATCTAACCTTTCATCTGTCCATCTTTCAGCCATTGGGGTAATCTCTGCTTTTGGGTAATTTAATCTCTAACCGAGAAGCTGGTTACATGGTCTAGGATGTAGGACTGTCCATCTCTGCGTAGTTGCCCACGACAAGTAACAAAGTGCTTATTGGCATTGGCTCTAGCTGCGTGGAGATACCAAACATCATTAAGAGAAACTTGCACTTTTCTTTTAATATCATCAATTGTCGTCTCAATTGTTACCTTGCCTATTTCGTCAGTGATTTTTCTTTCTAGTTTAACGACATCGCCAGTTAGTTCGTAGTCTGGGCGTAAGTACGTTCTTAGCTGTTTTCCTAGAGATTTAACAAGCTCTAAGACTGGAGGCTCAAATTTTATTGGAATTTGCGATGATGAGGTGTTAACAACTGGAGACCAATTGAAATTTATTTCTAGTCCTTGATTATTGCCGTTATAGTTTATACCTGTCAATGCTTCGCAGAGGTTGGCAGTTATTCCATTGTTTATGATTTCATCAGAAACTTGAACAAGCTGTCTTTCTTCGATTACATATTCTATATAAGTCTTCACAAACTCAAGAGAATCACGAAGCTTTGTAACAACTCTATTAGAGAAATCTAACGAAATATGATTTTCTTCAGGGTCTTGTATTGTTGATATTCTAGGCTTGGGGAGGGGTGATATTATAGTTAATATATAGCTGCCAATTTTGGGTTGCCCAAGCCTTACTTTTTTTAAATATTCTGTTGCTTGAGAAGGTTTATTTTTCTCGAAAAAAGCTTTTGATTCAACAGAAGCACACGCAGCAGAAAGCATCATATTTTTTGCGTTTTGATGCAGTTCAACACCTTTGTTTATAGGGATAGTACCATTATAAAAGTCTCTATCGGTTAGACGTAAATTAATTATGTTTGAGAAAACATTTTGTAAGTTTTCTAGGATAGTTGTCTGTGTTTGAGATTCAACAATTTCAAGTGTGGAAATGATCTCACTGATGCGAGTTGAAAAGTCTTCAAATTGTGGATTTAATGGTAGAAGTATTTCAAATTCATTGTTATTAGTCCTATCGGTGTAAGTCCATATACTGGCTCTGTCAGGGATTTCATTAACAAGTTGCCAAGATTTAGACGCTAAATAGGTTGACACGTCTAGAGGGTTTATTCTTTTTAAGACCTCAGAATCTCTAATGCTCACTTTCATGGAGTGCCTCCATCCGCAATCATTGCCATTAAAGCTCTTAGCGACTCTACATTAAAGACGTTCCCCCTAGAAAATCTTATACTTTTATCATCTTGACCTATTGGTAAATCTGGCAAACCATAAAGTGAAGCCCAAAAAGCGCAATGTCTAAGGATAAGCTGTTCTTCTGATTGATGTAACCACTCAGACTCATCATCTGCAACCATAAGAACTACTAGCAATCTGGGGACATAAACGTTAGCCCTCAAGTCGTCATAGTTTTTCTTGCTAATTGAGTAGCTTAAAACATTTGTCCCAACAAAATTGCGTTTAAAAGGAGCTTTGAGTTGTAGCTCTAATCTGGGGGATTTATATGTACCACTTGAGGCTTTGCTTGCGATGCCAATGTCTACACTGTCACTGTCTACACCAAATGAGTAAGTATCAAATCCTGCGACTGATGCTACTGCTTGAACGTAAGCTCGACTTAATAGCTCTTGCCTTGATTTGATATTGATCATCGCAGGTTTCCAACAATACTCATAGCTTATATACTCTGCAATCCACCTGTATCGACGCTAGTGTTAATGAAGACATGTTTAATGAACAGTACTCTCAGCAATCACCGAAAAACTATCACTTACATGACTATCAATTAAGATGATTTGTCTGAGGAGAGTATTAGGGATCTGAGTATGAGCGATCAAAATTTTTAGCTTCTTAACTTATTCTGATAATACCAATATGATGAATATTGATACAACTATTATCAAATATCAATGTGGATTTTCTTAGATATTGATGGGGTACTTGTCCCTGAGAAAAAATTTGACAAGCCAGTTCCACAAGAGGATTACATGAAATTTGATCCTGAATGTCTTGAGAAATTTGAAAATGTTCTACGGAAATTTACTGAAGCAAGAGTGGTCATAAGCTCTTCGTGGCGAGAAATTTTTCCCTTTGAAGTAATCCCACCACTTTTTTCGTCAGATATTACAGCGCGGATAGTTGGTGCAACTCCTCTCTTAGAAACTACGATTATCCACAATTTCCAGTTTCTCCGTCATCAGGAGGTTTTGGAATATCTGAGACAAAATCAAGCAGAAGGCTCCAGTTGGGTAGCAGTTGACGATATTCCTGAACATTACGCACCAAACACACCAGTTGTTGTAACTGATCCTTATATTGGGTTTGACGATAATTCAGCTAAAATTCTTACCCAGTACCTAAGTGCATTTAGAGCATAAAAAAGGGCGCTTTGCGCCCTTTTTTATATTCAAGTAAATTTTACTTCATCCATTCGGTGTGAAAAAACTCACCTCTGGGCTTGTCGGTGCGCTCGTAGGTATGTGCGCCAAAGTAATCGCGTTGTGCCTGTGTCAAGTTTTGAGGTAGGCGATCGCGACGGTAGCTATCAAAATAATCGAGAGACGCACTAAATGCGGGAATCGGAATACCCAACTGAGCCGCCGCCACAACCACTTTGCGCCATGCTACCTCTTTGGTGAGGATGGTTTGTTTGAAATCGGGATCGACTAACAGGTTAGGCAATTGAGGATTGCGCTGAAAAGCTAGCTTAATCTTGTCAAGGAAAGCCGCACGAATGATGCAACCGCCTTTCCAGATACGGGCAATTTCACCCAGATTTAAGTCATAACCAAAGTCACGAGATGCTGCACTCAAAAGCGCCATGCCTTGAGCATAGGAACAAATTTTAGAACAGTACAGCGCATCCCGCACAGCATCAATAAACTCTTGGCGATCGCCTTGGTATTTACCAGAGGTCGAGCTGATCAGTACCTTCGAGGCAGCCACCCGCTCTTCCTTATAAGAAGAAATTACCCGTGCTGTCACCGCCGCGATCATTGTGGGGATCGGTACACCTAAATCAAAAGCACTTTGCACTGTCCATTTGCCTGTTCCCTTTTGACCTGCTGCATCGAGAATTTTATTGACGAGTGCATCCCCAGTTAAATCATCCGCCTTAGTGAAAATATCCGCCGTAATATCAATCAAATAAGAATCGAGTTCGGAACTACGCCATGCGGTAAAGGTTTCATGTAACTCACTAGCAGATAGTCCTAACCCATTACTGAGCAAATCATAGGCTTCAGCAATTAACTGCATATCGCCATACTCAATGCCGTTATGCACCATCTTCACATAATGCCCTGCGCTACCCTTACCGATGTAAGTCACACAAGCACCATCATCAACTTGAGCTGCGATTTTCGTCACAATTGGCTCGATCTCGGCGTAGGCAGATTTTTGTCCACCGGGCATCATGCTCGGTCCATTGAGTGCGCCTTCTTCACCACCACTCACACCCATACCGATGAATTTCAAATTAATCTTCTCTAGCTCCACCGTGCGGCGATCGGTGTCGTTGTAGAGCGAGTTACCACCATCAATGATGATGTCGCCTTCATCTAGAAATGGAATTAGTTCTTGGATTACGGCATCCACAGGTGCGCCTGCCTTCACCATGATCAACATTTTGCGGGGACGCTCTAACGATGCAACAAAATCAGCGATCGTAAATGTGCCTTTGAAATTTTTCCCAGCCGCACGAGTGGCAAGAAACTTGTCGGTTTTATCGCGGCTGCGGTTATAAACACTCATCGAAAAACCATTGCGCTCAATGTTTAGAGCAAGGTTTTCACCCATCACCGCCAAACCAATCAGTCCAAAATTTTGCTTGTCAGATGTCATAAAATCCTCTCCATCCATTGAAATATCGGTAGATACGATCTACCTCTAGTCGATAAGTCTCAGGTAAATTTTCCTGAACTTGAGGACAAAAGTATCGTAAGGGCTGATTTAGCGGGGATCGCAAATCCTTTGTAAATCCTTAATACCATCGACAGAAAAAAGAATGAAAAAGTAGGAAGATGCAACCCATTTCTATTTGCCATAGCATTTTGGGTAAGGATAGGCAGAGCGAAACTTTGCCTATCCTTACCTTTTTAATTTTTCAAGAAAGTGAGATTCAAGTTTTTTGACATTACCGCAGGCGATCGCCCCAATGTATAAGATGAAAACAACAATGAATGGTTGTGCGAAGCACAACCATTCATATTTTGGATTTTGCTATATGTCTATAAACGTGAATTTTTTTGGTAGTTAATGTATCGTAGGAAACTTAAAATTTCGACTGACTAAATAATTGATGGAGACTGATAGGAATTTCTATATAGTCTTTAACAGGTCTGCCGTAGAACAGTGTATGCTTAGATTAGCTAATATATGTAAGTCTGTATCTTAGCTAAGATTGTTTTGGGACAATCGTAATTATATTGCGCTAAAGTCACAAATTCAGTTTAAAGGGGTTACATTAGACTACCTAATACTTCATTTTTTTGCGGAATTTATTTTAGGTAGATTTTAAAAAATATTAAGTCAATTTCAGACTTAACCTGATATATCCATCAATTGGGGGTTATCCCATCCAAATTTATGTAGGATATTCTTTAAGTTAATTGCAATATTTTTCTAATAGTTGCCCAGTAAGGTCTAGTCCGCATTAGACACCTTAGTTTTCTGGAGGTTCACATGAGTAAAATCAATAAGCCCAGTCAGTCCGATGACGCAAATAGTAAGCTTGTGCCAAGATCTGTTACACCCAAACCTCCGATTAAAGATTTGCCTAAGTTAGAAGTTCTTAAAGTTATTGCTCCTAAGTCTCCAGAGACTAATCAGCCTGAAGATCAGAAGTTAGTACAGTCAAGTAGCGAGCAACCAGCGAAAACCATTGCGAAGGTCACTCCTGCGACGAAGGTAAAGCTGCCAACTAGTCGTTCCAAGGACACTCAGGCAGATATCTATGGTCAGGATGATACTGCTTCAGAGAACAAAGTTTGTTTACAACCTATTCCCGCCGCTACAGAGCCGTTCCAATACAGAGCGATTGGGGTAATTTATGGGCGTTATGTTGCCAATCCTGACAATTTTGCTAAGGGGCATATCCTGACAACTGACGGTTCTCAAGTTGATGCTGTATTACTTGGGAAAATTATTTCGATTGTCAAAAAACGCTTGCAAGGCGATCGCGATTATCTATGGGTAGTGTATCCAAGAACCAATGATAAAGCTGGAAAGTTGCATGTACAAATATCTGGTGTTTGGGCTCCTGTAGAGCTTGGTAGATCCGATGTACCTATCGAACCTAATGTCCAAGATGGTTATTTCTCTGTACGTGGTGAGATATCGAGCCAGTCTATTGAAGATAACTCTGTAATTGTAAAAGTACGGCGTACTGAGCAAAAATTTGACAAGCAAAAGGATAAGGTAACCAAAGAGTACAGTAAATTTAAAGTCCGTTTAACAGGATTGTTACCCACTGATGCTGTAGGACAATTTTGGAGTGTCAATGTTCAGCGTCAAGGTGATGTTCTCACAATTATTGATGGCGAATTTATTGGCATCGTACCTTACAAAGGTAAGCGTCGTCCCCAATCAAAGGGTCGTCCCGGTGGCGGCGGCAAATTTGCGCCAAGGAGATACGATCGCCCCTATAGCGATCGCCCCTACAAGCCATCAATTAGTGGCGATGGTGACAGCTTCGGTGGTTATCCACCACGTCCTAGATTTTCTGAGGATCGTCCCCCAGTCCCCAAGCCTTTAATTAAGCGCAAAGATCTTAATGAATAAGTAAAAAAGAACCTCTCACTAAGTGAGAGGTTCTTTTTTACTTATGGTTGTAAGACCATACTCCATTCTTTGTTTTGACTATCCCAAAATGGAGCATCGGTTTCACCAACAATATTTGGTCCCCAGTAAGTGCGGGAACCATCTGTAGCAAAGGCAAAAATTACATCACCTTTACCAATCAGCACTTTGTAATTGGGCAGAGATAACAATAAGCCTTCTTTACCACCCTCATTTGGGGCAAAGTCCCAATTGAGAGGTTCGATCGCATGCCACTCATTTTGAGAAGTAATTCGTGAAAGCAAAACAATTCGGACAGAGCGATCGGTACGGTTGCCAACTCGGAGACTGCCTATATTTTCGCCATCGTTGAGGTTTGGGCGAGCAAAGGTTGTCGGTAGCGGGGGAATAATGATTTTGGATATTTCGGGATTTTCGGGAAGCTCACGATTTGGTGATGGAGCTAATCTTTGCCATAGGTTAACGCCTGTCAGGGTAATTACTGCTCCCAGACACATCGAATATGCACATTTAACATCAAGAGTCGGTAGCACAGCTTCAATTTTGATGTTGACAACTTTATTGTATGCTTCCCGATTTACAAATTAAAATTACACCTAAATCTTTTAGGATTCGTATAAAAAGATGGGATAGATTACTTGACTCTCTGTAGCAAAAAAAATAGATAGACAGGACAAATTAAAAAACAAAACACAAGTGGCAGCGCGAAGCGCTGCCACTTGTGTTTTGTTTTTTTTGCTATAGAATCAATTTTTTTCGCGGGCGATCGCTGTGCCATGGGATGTACCTAAACGGTTAGCGCCAGCATTGAGTAAGGCGATCGCTTGTTCTCTAGTACGAATGCCCCCAGAAGCCTTAACCCCAACCTTGCCCCGTGAGATCTCCTTGAGGAATTTCACCATTTCCACAGTTGCGCCTCCAGCCCAGCCTGTACCCGTTTTCAGGAAGGCAACCCCTGCATCCATACAGACTTCAGCAGCGAGTTCTTGCTCATCGGGAGTGAGCAAACTTAATTCCAAGATAGCTTTAACGGGTTTACCTGATTCTTCGCAGATTTGAGCAATATCTTGATGCAACAAATTAGTCTGTCCAGTTTTGAGCCAACCGAAATTGATCACCACGTCCAGTTCCGTCGCCCCATTCTCTACAGCCTCCATAGCTTCATAAAGCTTTACATTTGATGTGGTTGCCCCACTGGGAAAACCAATAACTGTACAAATCTCTACTTTGCTTTTAAGTAACCGCTCCGTTGCACGCTTGACATTACAAGGGTATACACAGAGGCTAGCAAAACTAAAGCGATCAGCTTGTTCACAAGCATAGTCTACCTGCTCATCGCTAGCGGCGGGATCTAAAAGGGCGTAATCAATATATGAAGAGAGATCAATATCTTTTGGCAGCATAAAACTATACACACTTAGGCGAGCAAGAGGTTACATTGGAGTTTAGTGGCGATAACTTCTTATAATTACTTATTCAGAGTCATTTCTCTCGACTTATTCTCGATATATTAAATCTAAGCAAATACTAATAAATATTAAGCAAATATGCATATTTCTGAATTAGATGAGCTGGAAGCTTCGGTTAGCGATTTGCTAACAATGGCAAAGGTGGAGTTAGAACAAAATCGACTGCAACAACAACGCGAGCGCCAAATTCAAGAAGCAGTAGCTCAAATTGAAGGACGGTTGAAACCATTGTTGGCAAAAGTTGAGCAGATGCTAGAGGAATACAACCGTGAAGGTGGAAACCCAGACAGTGAGACAAAACTAAGACTAGAAAAAAAAGCGGCGGATATTCGACAAGAAATTGCAGAAGCGCCTACCCTAGCAGCTCAACTCGCTGATCGCCAGTTGATCTTGAGTGAAGAAAGACTACTAGACGAGCGAATAACGGAACAAACGGCTCAATGGCGACGTGAATTAAAGGCCGATCTCTTAGAGATGATCGAAGAACAACATGATTTCTTTAGCGCTACGGATGCTTCGATCGCAGTGAGGGGATATGCCAATGACTTAAAAGCGATCGGTGCACTTGAAGAAGTAGTAGAAGCCCTGATCAATCAAATAAATTCCCACAGTGAAGAAGGTCCAGTCGCCCGTTTGCGAGGTAGCCATGAACAGACACTTACCTTTATTTACAATAAGGCTCTTGAAAATCGCTCCCGTGTGGATCGCGCTCCTGATGTGCAACCTAGTGCGAGACACCGTAAGACTGAGAAACGCCCTGCTTTATATACCGACCTCAGTGGCAAGGTTTTAGTCTTTGGAGGACACGATCGCTTACAAACGGCTGTAAAAAATCGATTGCGCGATTCGGCAATTAATTTAATGTGGTACACCGAGCAGGATGGGTTACAGCTTGCCGCGCAGGGTGAGAGTCAAATTGCAGGTGGAGATTTAATTATTATCGTGACGGGTTACGCAAGCCACTCTCTCACGGAAAGAGCGATCGAGGCTTGTCGTCGAGCAAATAAGACCTATGAAATTGTGAATACAACGGGTATGACAAGACTATTAGAAGTAATCGAATCGGGACTAAAGGCAAAACAGTTAGCACGCCATTGGAAACAAGGATAAAAAATTAGGTTCTTTATAAACTAGAGAGAGTTGCGGTGCTTTGCACTGCAACTCTCTCTAGTTTTTTAATGTCTTAACTAGCGATAAGCTCAAGAATCAATAAATTTCTATGACCAAACCATCACAACCACATAAATCCAAGAAGCCTAATCAAGGTAAAAAATCAAAGGCATCTAGCTTTTGGAAGGAAACTGCTCAAACCTTAGGCTTAACGGTTGCCTTAGCATTTGGATTTCGGGTCACGATCGCGCAAGCCTACTACTTGCCGCCATCGGGTTCGATGGAGCCAACTTTGCAAAATTACGATCGCGTAATGGTGGACAAACTCAGTTATCGTTTTCAAACGCCAAAACGCTATGACATCATCGTATTTGAGCCAAATGAGGCAGTCGTAAAAGGTTGTGGTCTATCTGCTGAGAAGCAAAAAAGCTCATTGATTAAGCGCGTGATTGGTTTACCTGGCGATCGTGTCGAGATCAAGGATGGCACTACCTATATCAATGGTCAGCCTTTATCGGAGCCATATTTAGCGAAAGCTCCTGAATATGAGTTGCCACCAATAACCGTCCCTGCTCATGCCTACTTTGCCCTAGGTGATAATCGCAATAATAGTTGTGATGGGCATATTTGGGGTTTTGTACCGCAGCAAAACATCATTGGTAAGGCAGCTTTTCGCTTCTGGCCGATTGATCATTTTGGTAATATCGATAAATGAGAATAATCTGTAAGTATCTAAGCGCAATTAAATATAAAATCCCAAAAACTGTGGCACACGCTGCACGCCCGCCACAGTTTTTGGCTTTGGGTTTTAATTATGCTCAACTACTTACTGCATCGCAATCGATGCAGCTTGCATGCAGAGTGTTTTTGGCAAAAACTTTAGATAGATGTATGGATAAACAGCAGAACAAAGAAGCCATCACTGCGGCTGATCTTGATCGCATTGTAGAAATGGCATGGGAAGACCGCACCAGCTTTGATACGATTTACGACCAATTTGGCATTTCTGAGGCTGAAGTGATTAAAATCATGCGTAAGTCAATGAAACGCTCATCATTTCTGATGTGGCGAGAAAGGGTAAGCGGTCGCAAAACTAAACACGCAAAGACCTCTGAGGCGCAAAGATTTCGCTGTAGTCAACAAGATAAATTCAAGTCTCGCTAACTAATCTTTTGCCCTTGGGCAGAATTATTTTTAGCATCTCTAGGGAGGTAACTATGCGCTTAGTTCGTAATTTTGCGGTTTTAGGAATATTGCTAACGGCTGTGGGTATGCCTATTGCAGTAACACCAAAATTAGAATTACTTGGGTTAAAGGCGATCGCCCAAAGCTCTAATAGTTCTGATGAACTGCGAAAACAGCAAATTACGGAGGCGGTTTACCTCAAACAATCGGGATATGATCGCTTACAAAAAGCCGACCCACAAGGAGCGATCGCGGATCTGCAAAAAGCACTAGAACTATTTCGCAAATGGAATGCCACAGGGGGAGAGCGTGACACGTTAAACGTTTTAGGAGATGTCTATTTAACGACGGGTCAGTATGACAAGGCGATGCCCTATTTCCAGCAAGCCTTGAAAATTGCCAAGGAAATTGCAAAGTCTCCCGACGGCGATCCTGTGGATATTGGCTACACCTTGCAATATATTGCCGATGTCCATGACAAGCAACGCCAATATGACCAAGCCTTACCCATCTATCAACATGCGCTTGATATTTTTCGCGATCGCTTAAAAGCGAAAAAAGGCGATCGCGAATCCTTACAAACCAGTGAGAGCGTGACACTAGCACGCATGGCTTCGATTTATTTTAAATCTGCCCAATACGATCGTGCATTGGCAAGTTATCAGCAAATGCTACCGATTGCCATTGAGCGCAACGATATCATCGGCAGGGTACAAACCTTAAATAATATTGGCGTAATCTATGCTAACCAAACCCAATACCAGCAGGCTTTAGAGTCCTATGAGCAGGCTCTCGCCCTAGTTCGCACACTCTGTTGTTATCGTGGCGATGAGGCGGCGATTCTCAATAATTTAAGCGCTCTATATTTTAGTTTGGGACAAAAGCGTCGTGCCTTAGATTTTGCCGATCAAGCAACCAAGATCTACTTTAAACTCACAACAAATGATGTAGCGGGATTAAAAAAAACAGAAATTGAACTACTCCATGATGTTCTTGGTGAGGACAATAGCAATCCAACTCTCACTAGTCGTGGGCTGTCGGTGCGAGCTACTGTGGGTGACACTGCTAACAATGATGTAACCGTCAAAGCAGGACAGGCAAATAATCTCAATAATCTGGCACAACTCTATAGCAACAGTGGCAAATATAAAGAGGCGATCGCTTTCTTTCAAAAGGCAAGAAACATCTATCAAGATATTGGTAATGATTTAGGAATTGGCATCACCCTAGACAATATTGGTAGTACCTACACTCGGTTAGGACAGACAGAACAGGCAATTTCATTTCATCAGCAGGCTCTCAGTCAATACGAGAAGGTTGGCGATCGCGCAGGCATTGGTGTTGCCTTGAGTAATCTTGGTCGTGCCTATGCCAACAATAGTAAGCAACTGGAAGCCATCAATGCTTATCAAAAAGCTTTAAATATTGCCAGAGAAGTGCGCGATCCTAGTACAGAATCAGTGATACTCGCGAATATTGGTGATTTATTAGCACAACAGAAACAAATCGATAGTGCGATCGCTTTTCTCAAGCAATCAGTAAATGTACGCGAATCGATTCGTCAATCGATCAGAATGCTGCCTCGTGAAGACCGTTCTGCTTACAAACAAAGTGTTTCCTATACTTATCGCAATCTTGCCAAACTCCTCCTACAGCAGGGGCGTATTAATGAGGCAATTCAAATCCTCGATCTCTTAAAAGTGCAAGAGCTGCAAGACTATCTACGTGATGTGAAAGGAAATGAGCGCACTTCGTCGGGAATTACACTTTTTGCTCCTGAGCAAGCAGTAATCAATAGTGATCTCAAATCATTGATCAATGGCTCACCCTTAGCTACTCAAATCCAACAGATTTCATCTCAACAGGAAGCAAATCTAGCTAGTTCAAAATCTCTATTAGCAAATGTGCAGAAATTTGGTGATCGAGCAGCAATGTTCTATCCACTACTATTTGAAGACCGACTGTTCTTAGTGCTTCTCCCTGCCAAATCTGCGCCAATTCTCCGTTCCATTAGCATTCAACAACAAGACTTTACTAAGTTGTTGCAAAGCTTTCGGTCTGACTTGCAAGACTCTAGTTCTAGTGATGTTAAGGAATCCTCAGCCCAACTTTATAAATATCTAATTAAACCAATTGAGGCTGATCTCAAAGCAGCTAATATTGAGCTACTTCTCTATGCTCCAGATGGACAAATGCGTTATATTCCCCTTGCAGCACTCTATGATGGGAAGCAATGGCTCATTGAGAAATATCGCTTTAATTACTTGACTGCCTCTGGATTTTTAGACTTGCAAACTACTGTTAAACTCCCACTAAAAGCGATCGCAGCTGCCTTTACTCAGGGTGATTTCAAATTCTCGATTGGTAGTGAGCAGTTCTCATTTACAGGATTACCCTTCGCAGGCAAAGAAATTAACAAAATTGCGGAGACTTTCCCTAATACAACCAAATTATTCGATACCTTTTTCAATCGCAATGCCACCGTTGCCCAATTTGGAGAATACAACATTATCCATTTAGCAACCCATGCCGCTTTTGTGAGTGGGACACCTGAAGACTCCTTTGTGCTGATGGGCAATGGCGATCGCCTTAATTTACGGGAGTTACGTGAATGGAAGTTACCGAATACGCAATTAGTAGTTCTTAGCGCTTGTCAGACTGCCCTCGGTGGTGTGGTCGGCAGTGGCGAAGAGATTCTTGGTTTTGGCTACCAAATTCAACGTACAGGTGCAAGGGCAGCGATCGCCTCGCTTTGGACGGTGAGCGATCAGGGGACACAATCACTGATGGGTAGTTTTTATACGCAGTTACACAAGGGCACTAACATCATTAATTCTTTGCGTGAAGCCCAGCTCAGCCTACTGCAATCAAAGCAACCTGAATTTCAACATCCTTATTTCTGGGCTGCCTTCATTCTGATTGGCAATGGTAATTAGATGAGTTGCGGCGCGAAGCGCCGCAACTCATCTAATTACCATGCAGGATGCGAAAAAATTGCCTGCATCGTTTTATTGCCGCGCAATTGATTAGAAAGCGGCAAATGTCCTCTTGGGGCATCAAGACTCCAAATAAACTCATTGGGATAGCGGGTAAAGGAGCCATCTTTTTTCCAGCCAATTTTCAACCAAAACTTTTCCCATCCCTTACCAAGCCCTAGCCAGATCTTGCGCTGGACTGAAAAGCCAAACTTACCTTCGGAATATACTAGCCAAAGTTGATTAATTGTCCGCAAGTCACTAATAGGAATTAATTGAGCCTCAGTAAAATATAGCCAACCGCGTTCTAAGGCTGCTTCACCTGCTGCCTCACATAGTTTCTTGCTAGTTAAGCGATCAGCTTCTTCAAAGTCCTGCTGCGCTAATAAATTTTGAATTGGTTGATAATCAATCCCTTTTTCTGAATGTAGAGCTACCACACCTTGAGGATAATGAGTTTGCGCTAATTCGATCGCTTTGGGCAAATCACTTTTCAAGAGGGTTTGATGGATTTTGCCATCGATCCATGTCACCTCAGTATTAGCCGCTTTACGGGATTGAATAAACTCATCTAGTATTAGCAAACCATCTTCTCCAGAATTTGCTAATTCAGCGATCGCAGGTAATTGACTCGACTCTTTACCTGAAAATAACTTATCTCTTAACGTGGTCAGTGTTGTATCCATCAGACTTTAAAAAATCACGAAAATGAAATCAATACTTAAAAAGCAGCACCTATTGAGTGCTGCTTTTTAAGTGTTTCAACAATTAGTCGATGTATCCCATCAATCCTGCATTGTCGATCGCATTAGAAGCCACAGGTCTAGTACCACCCATTTGGGAATAGGTGTCACTCACAACCAAACCTGCGGAACCAACAGGACGTTCGCCAGCAATATAAAATTTCTCAACAATTACAAAGCCATCTTCAACGATAGGACGTTCGCCAGAGGACATAAATGTACTAGTTACATGAACACCACTATTGGTGATGGGGCGCACACCACCCATCGTGGTATAGGTGCTGCTAACCACGAGCTTGCTAGCTTCGATGGGGCGTTCGCCAGAGCTATTAAAATATTCAAAGGCACGAAAGCCGCCATCAACAATGGGGCGATCGCCATAATGCTTAAGAGTTTCCGTCACGATTAATGATCCCTTTTGTTCGATTGATGAAACCACAGGCTTAGACTCTTCTTTAACTGCCAAGGCTGAAATATCTACAGTACCTGTTTTTGCAGTAGTTTCACTGTCTGACTTAGCTTTTGGAGCGCGAGGAGACTTGTCTTCAGTTTTGGGGCTTTCTGGCTTAGTGCTTTCAGCTTTTCCTTCGTTAGTTGTGCTCATACTTTGCTTTCCTCAAATTTATTCTTAAAAACTCTTGCTTACTTTTAATTACGCTTAATTTTTTCGCGATCGCCAAAAAACTTTTAAAGTTATAACCTTGCAAGTTAATTCTACAGAAAAAGTTAATCTTATTAATCTTTTGCCACATCGCTTATCAATTGTTTTGTTGTCCTTTGTCGTCAGCAGCAATTATGCTCACTTCTGCACATATCCTTTATTAGTGACCTTTTAGCCGCTAGTCCTCAGATTTTCAGTTCATTTGCATAGGACATCTTGATATCACCCATAAGTGATTTTGATTTTTTACCGTACAAAATCCCAGCCACCAAAAGAGGTCAGTGCGAAGCACTGACCTCTTTTGGTGGCTGGGATTTTTTTATTTCTCTGCTGAGGGTGAGGAAAAAAACCTTAATTTACTGAACCCAAGAAAAAATTTTAAAAGTGTGGCTCAGCCACACTTTTAAAATTTTTTCTTGATTCGGTTTTGAGCACAAAGCGCTGCAAGTTAGCCCAATGCAGGTACAACTCTCGGTAGCTCTAGACGTTGCTGTGACGTAGAGCGACGGGTAGTACGCCCCGATAGACGGAAACTGAGGCTTTGTAGCTCGATATGCAATTGACGATTTTCCTTTTGTAGGGCTTCGATTTTTTGTTTGATCGGCACGATCCGCTCAGCAAACTTAGCACGATAAATATTAGGCAGCTCCTGCACCACTTGCTCCAACATCCGATTGCGATCGCTCATTTCTTGGATAGTTTGACGCAGCTCGATAGCTTCGCGATCGCGATCTTGGATTTGCGCTTGAGTTGCCAGTAGTTGGTTTTCGACCATAGCAAGTTTTTGTTCTAAAAAGCGCATTTCTTCTGAATGTTGCTCATGCACCTCAACATTAGGCAAAAAGGCGGTATTACCCTTCACCAAACGAAAAAGCTCTTCAGAAAGCTGCTGCACTAGCAGATCCTTCTGCTCTAGCTCAACCTTAAGTAAATTGATTTCCTGTTGAAGATTTGCTGTCATGTTGTCCGATGGATTCGCGAGGGCATTTACTGTGGCATTCATAGGTGCAATTCGTTAGGGAATTTAGGCTAAGATTTATAGCACACAAGGACTGAATTGGCAATTTTATTGAGCTACCCTCGCAAAATTTCTCAGCATCCGCCCAAAACGGGGGAATTGTAAATGAACCTTAAAACGATCAACTCACCAGATCCATCAATCCATAGTCAGCTAGGTGTCATCCCTTTTCAAAGCAATTTAGAAGACCACACTTTGCTAGCTGTGGCTCAATCTGCGCTCCAACTACAAGCAACCTTGCTCAAAAACTCCATTTCCTATGCTCAGTCTGTTAGTGGTGGTCTCATTCTCAAAACCACACTCAAAAATACGGTAGAAACCCTCACCAAATATACTGAGGCGGATGAGGGAAGCATTTTTTTGATCGACGAAGATGGTGTAATCATCGAAAGTATTTTGGCACGGGGGCCAGTTACACGCGATCGCAAGGATGCCGTAATTTCTAAAGTCTTAGATGGTGGACTCGCGGGGTGGACTTTACGCCATCGCCAGATTGGGGTCATTTATGATGCGATCACTGATGAGCGCTGGTTACAGTTGCCCGATCAACCATACACAGCTCGTTCGGCGCTAACAGTACCCCTAATATATGGCATCAATGTAATTGGAGTTATCACATTAACCCATTCACAAACTAACCATTTCGATGATGCGATCGCCACAATGATGCAGTACAGCATGGAAAGCATCGCCGCGATTATCCTAAATGCCCAGCTTCATGCGGAATATCGCCCTTTAGAGTTATAACCAGAGATTTTGAAAGCGCAGTGCTGCGCTTTCAAATATCTCGACTTGACTGTAAAACTCTAATGCGTGAGGGTTAGGGCTGTATAAATTGTCCAACTATCGATCGCTAGCATTAGCAACGTAAATACCAACAAAATTAAATACATCCAAGGCTGAGCTAAAGGGCGTACATCACTGGTATCAATACCTGTACGCTCCTGAACCCGTTGGACTAATCGAGCAAACCCCACTACTCGCATCGGTAGCAAATAAGCCTGATCGGATTTTTTACTCACAAAATAATAAACAATCCCGCCCTGTCCTGTAATTCTGGGCTTTAATGCTTGGATATCTTGCCAAGGCAATGACCAACCTTTACGAAAAAAAGTGGGAAACCATCGGGGATAAACCAAACTAATGCCTTGATCATCAATAATTACGCGATCGCTTAATGCCCCATACAAAAATACAAATCCGATCGCTAAGCCCCAACCTAGCCATGAAGCAGGAATTGCGGAATGTGTAAAGTTGCTCAAGAATGGTAAAGGTACAGTCAGTACTAGATACAGCAGCAACAAAGTAATCCGAATTAATGGCGATATATAAAAAATCTCACTAGCGCCTGAATTTGCTGAATTTGAGGCTATTCGTGGTTCAGTCATAAATAAAATAAGTTTTTTACTATTTTTAAGGGACTTACTATTAATTAAAGTACCTGTGGCTTCGACTCCGCTCAGCCAACGTTAGCTGAGCGAAGTCGAGGTTAGCTGAGCGAAGTCGAGGTTAGCTGAGCGAAGTCGAGGTTAGCTGAGCGAAGTCGAGGTTAGCTGAGCGAAGTCGAGGTTAGCTGAGCGAAGTCGAGGTTAGCTGAGCGAAGTCGAAGCTAGATAACTCTTCGGTGGGACATGTTTTATCGGCAAGAGCCTAATATTTTGTAGTGCTTCGCCACGCTATAAAAATTCTGGTTCCTTATTTTACTGTGCATCCCCAAGCACAGGAACTAAATCAAGGACTCACGAAGCACTCAGTTTATTTGGCAATTGATCGCAATTAAATTAACATTGTTTTTTAGGGGTAATCTAATAAATGACAGATATGATTAACAGTCGAGTAATGTCTGTTACGGCACTTTGCCTTCTAACAAACATTCTCTGACTCAATCAAGCATAATTACATACAGTACGGATGGTGTAAAACGTGGGTTGGCGTGTACGTGGCGTTCGTGGTGCAACCACAGTTGAAGCAAATACATACGCAGCCTTAGAAAGGGCTGTGCTAGAGCTTATGGAGGAGATCGAAGCGCAAAATGATATCGATCCGCGTGAAATCGTAAGTGCCACTTTTTCGGCAACAACAGATATTGATGTGGTTTTTCCTGCCAAAATTGCCCGATCGCGATCGCATTGGGAGCATGTGCCACTTTTAGATGTGCAGCAAATGTATGTCGAGGGCAGCTTAGAGCGTTGTATTCGTGTCCTCATTCATGTGAATACACCCCTTGAGCAACATCAGATTAAGCATGTTTACTTAAATGGAGCCAGAGATCTCCGCCCCGATCTTGTTTACGCCCAAATTTGAGAAAATATTTGAGAAAATAGAGGGAGTGCCAAGCGCTCCCTCTATTTTCTAGATACAATCAGTGCAAACGTAAGATATATAGCCCCTATGGTCACAAGAATTTTCCTGTGTAACGAGCAAACAGAGCCAGAGATTCGCGATTTCATTCGTGAAGCGATCGCTGAGATCTCAGAGGGGGAGCAGTATATCGTTACTTGGAACTGCGGCAACATTCAAACTCTCAAGGTTGGCGATCGCGCTTATTTCAAGCGGATCGGTAGTGCTAATCAGGGCTATTTTGCCGCAGGTACGGTTGTACCTGCGGATCGGGAATATCAACTCAAACTGCGATCAGCTCGTTACCGCGAACTCAGCGAAGCCTATGACATCGACTCGCAGGCAAATAATTTTCGAGTATGGGTGGCTTGGGATTCTTGTGTCACGTTTGATGAACCCCTAAGAACAGATTACCTACGGCAATTGCCCCACTTTCAAGGAATGCCCCTCGAACCACAAACCGATGCGGGGGTATTTCGCGAAGAATATGTACGGATGCTCGATCGCGAGTGGGAACGCCAAACCCAAAAGGCAATTAGGGCTGGCAAGGGCGTGAGTTTAGTTGATGTCTATTATCGATGGGGCTTAGAGGATATTCAGCAAGGATTTCCACAGGATGCGCTGGAATCTTTTCGCCAAGCACTCAAGCTGAATCCCAATTTTATTAAGGCATATTTAGGTTTAGGCGATGCCCATGTGAGTTTGCGCGAATATGCCAAGGCAGTCGGCGACTATGGCAAGGCTATTTCCATGCGTCCTGATAAAGCAAGGATTGCCTATTACAAACGGGGCGAAATTAATTTTTTATTGAATCAGTTCCAGCAAGCATTGGCAGATTTTCAGGCAGCGATCGACATTGATCCCAGCTATGTCGATGCCCATTTTTCCTTAGGTAATACCTATTTCAAGCTCAAGAGTTACGAACAGGCGATCGCTTGCTATAGCCGCACCCTTGATTTAGATCCCAACCGTGATTTGGCAGCATTTCGGCGCGGGCGATCGCATTACATTCTGAAGGAATACCCCGAAGCATTACGGGACTTTAGCCATGCGATCGAGCTACAGCCTAGCAATGTCGATGCCTATTACTATCGCGGCTTGACCTATTCACAACCTAACATCGCCGATGAAACCCTTGCAGGTGATGATTTGCGGAAAGCAATTGTTTTGTATCAAACTCAAGGCAAACCCGAAAAGGCAAGAAAGGCAAAGGAATTTCTAGAAACTCTAGCGATCGACTCGTTGCCCAAGGCTAAGCCCAGAAGTAGCTATGCGATCGCGCCATCGGAGGATACAACATCAGAAGCTATTGCCGAGCCTGATATCCCCATTGCAATCTCCAAGTCAATTCCCGTTGATGATGCCGAAGAAACTAGTGACTTGATTGTAGCAGTCCAACCTGATGAGCAGCCAATTGCAATTCCTGTTTCGGAATCAATTACTAGCGAAGAAGCGATCGCAGCTTTCTCCAGTGCTGAAATTGCCTATCCATCGGAACCTGCTCAAATCGTTGAAGTCGAAAAAGTAGTCGAAAAGATTGTCGAGGTTGAAAAACTAGTCGAAGTTGAGAAGATTGTTGAAGTCGAAAAAATCGTTGAAGTCGAGAAGCTAGTCGAGGTCGAGAAGCTAGTTGAAGTCGAAAAAATTGTGGAAGTGGAGAAGCTAGTCGATCGCGTCGTCGAAAAAGTCGTGGATCGCGTTGTTGAGAAACCAGTTCCTTTCTCGATAGAAGATCCTAGCACTGCCGAAAAACTGGCGATGATCTCGGTGATGGCGCAATATATGCGTGACGGCTGGATGGTGCGATCGGTCGATAAATCGCAAGTGGGTTACGATCTCGAATGTACTAAAGATGCTCAAAGCGAAGCTGTAGTAATTAAAAGCTTTACTAGCGATCGCGAGTCCTTTGCCATTTCTGCGATCGAAATTGAAAATGCCCGTAGCAATAAGGATTTTGTGCTCTGGGTAGTCAGTGGCGCAGCCGAAAATCCTGAGTTACGTTGTATTCGTGGACGTGAGCTATTCGAGCAGTTTGACCTAGACCCTCTTGCCTTCGCCGCCAAGGTCAAGCAATCAGCGTTAAGGCTAGAACAATCCCCCATTGCCTTAGAAATGCCCCAATTTGAGTAGTAATCCCAAAGGCAAGAACTAGATTTTTAATTTCACAAATATAAAATCAATTCATCAACAAAGCCAAAAAATATGTAAATCCGAGTAAAATCACGCATCTGAGAAAATTTTACTCACTTTTTAATGCAAATTGCATGACAAAGAGCTTAGTAAAATAAATTAATAATGCTTTAATAGGAACATGGCTTAAAATTTAATAACTTAAAGCCTATGATTTGTAATGCTTTATACGATTTCTAATTGATCTGTATCCCGTCTTGTAGATCAAGTAAGAATTGGAGTTAAAGCTACCCATTCTTCAGCATACTTTGCAAGATATAGAAACTCGATCTAGCTTTTATGTCCTGAAAGTAGAATAGTGCAAAAACCTGGGGGAACTGAGACATCTTTTAAAAATGAGTTTCACAATTGGAGCCACTTATGGTTTGTGCTGGTATTAGTATGCCTAAGAATCAAACACAATCTTCTGCTAAAGAGCTTTTAAAAAGTCTAGAGTCAACTAAAGATGGATGCATCTACGTTGTTCGCGATCGCATTCGTTGGGCATTTTATGTAAAGGGAGGGAAGCTCGTATATGCCTCTCATTCTTTAGAAAGTTTTGAAAGACTAGAAAGACATCTCCGCGCTCTTAGCCGTGAATTGCCAAACTTAGATGACAAATTGCGATCGCAATTGCGGCTGATGTTTGATGATCCTGACCCAGAAAATGCCAAGTATAAAGTTACTAGTGAGATTCTCTGTATTGAATATATTGCAATCCTTTGGCTAGTTAATGAACATCATCTACCTAGCAATATGGCGAGTAAGCTCATTGCCCGTGTCATTCAAGAGGTGATTGAAGCTTTTCTCTGTCTGCCTAATGGAGAGTTTAAAGGAATCTACTACGAACATTTATTGCAAGATACCTATTGTAGTCTATCCATTGATCGCATTTTAGAAGTAGTTGAGCAACGCCTCAAAGCATGGTATGACCTCGGTCCCACTATTTCTTCTCCCTATCAATGCCCTTATTTAGTCAGTCAAACATCAGCAGCTAAGCGAATGTCTTTGGAAACTGTACATAGGTTGGGGCGGATTCTCCGAGGTTTTAATTTCTGTCAGTTAGGAGCCTTGCTAGGCAAAGATCCCCTAGCGATCGCAAGACAACTCTGTCCGTTAGTGAGTGATGGCTCAATTCTCTTGCGCGATCCCTTATCTCCCTTTGATATGTTGCCACGCACCTATTATCTAGCACCAGAGGAGGAACGTGAAAATATTGAAAAGCTTTCCGAGACCTTTACTGATGAGACAAATGCAGGAGATGATATTTCCAGTATTTCACAGGTGTTCACCAATCAGGAATCCAAAACATGGAAAATCGTCTGCATTGATGACAGTGAATCCATGCTCAGCATTATTAGCAGCTATTTAGGAAGTGAAGATTTTCAGGTCACGCTCATTCAGGATTCAATGAAAGCGTTAATGAAAATCAATTCGATTCGTCCTGATTTAATCCTGCTAGACATTGGAATGCCAAGTGTTGACGGTTATCAACTTTGTACTTTAATTCGCAAATCATCCAGCTTAAAAGATATTCCGATTGTGATGGTAACTGGTAATAAAGGAATAATTGATCGCGCAAGAGCACGTATCGCAGGAGCCACTGACTATCTAACCAAACCCTTTGTCCAAGCTGATTTACTAAAAATGATGATGCGACATCTCATCTAGATATATGTACAAATATGGAGATTACTTCATAGAATTTAGAACTTAATCATGAATTAAGTTCTAAATTCTAATCTAGGTATCTTTATCTATGGTATGTTTATGATTTATGAAGAATTGCAAGATGCAATAAAATGATAGGAATTTATCTAGGTATAAATTCTGTTAAACAAATTTCTATCTATCCCCTCAAGTTAAACTCAAACAACAATACAAAATCAATCAAATTGGAGATTCATTATGACAACAGTGCTTGTAGTTGAAGACACTGCCTCTGAGCAGGACTTAATTGTTAACTATTTGGTCGAAAGTGGGTATACCGTAATTAGTGCCACCAACGGACAAGAAGCTCTCAAGAAAATCGAAGGAAAGAAACCTGATGTTGTAATTACCGATTTAGTCATGCCTGGAATGAGTGGTTTGGAACTATGCCGTAGTTTAAAAAAGAATAGTGAAACCAAGGATGTGCCTATTGTTGCCTGTACTTCTAAGAATCAAGAACTGGATAAACTATGGGGCATGAAACAGGGAATTGATGTGTATCTCACTAAGCCATTCTCCCGTGAAGATATTCTACGTGCCGTTCGCTCTGTTGCTTAGAAATCACTCCTAACAAAAATTGATTCCAGCTTTAATCTCTATAAGTTCAATCCTAACCAAGTTTTGAACTTTCATCTTAACTCACAGCCCAAGTTTCCATCATCGCTATAACAAGGAGAAAATGTCTTGATTACAGTATTAGTTGTCGAAGATACCCCGTCTGAACGAGAGTTAATTTGTGAGTACCTGCGGCAGGGGGGCTATGCTGTGGTCAGTGCGGCTGATGGGGCTGAAGGTTTAGAGAAATTTGAGAAGACCAAACCTAATGTCGTCATTACGGATTTGGTAATGCCAGGGATGAGTGGATTAGAGCTATGCCGAGCAATCAAAAAAGTTGCGACGACTAAGGTTCCTGTCATTGCCTGTACTTCTAAGAATCAAGAACTCGATCGCCTCTGGGGCATGAAGCAGGGTGTGGATGTCTACCTCACCAAGCCATTTACCAAGGACGATATTGTGCAGGCAGTGCGATCGCTGGGTGTAGGAGGATGATATGAGCAGCTTAACGATCGAATTACGCGAGGAGCAGACACAGGCGATCGCAGGATTGCCACACTTAAGTTTAAATCTTGGGCAAGATATAGTCGCCGCTGTGCAACTCAAATTTGTCCGCGAGACTCTCGTCCTAGCTGCCGAGCGCTTTACGCAAATGCCCAATGTCCATCCCTGTCTGATGGGCTTGGTGGAACATCGCAGTAACGTTTTTTGGGTGCTGGACTTGCCCCAGTTACTAGGCTTTACACCCCTTGAGTCCAGTGCGATCGAGACCCACATCGCCGTCTTACAGATTGGTGATGCATTTTTGGGTCTGGGGGTATATCGCATTGGACGTGTAGTCCGTTTTAGTGAGACAGAGATTGTTTCACCACAAGAATTACCGAAGACAAATATTCTAATTGAAACTGTGCCATTTTTGCGTGGTTGGGTGGCTCAGTCGGGGGAAACTAGCGAACATCTACATGTACTAGATGCAGAGGCGATCGCCAGCCACAAATTTGCTCTATAGGAGAGGATATTGCATCTTCTTCAAAACTTTATTTACAAAACGGAGTTTCTCATCATGGTTCTTGATTCACGTTCTCGCGTTGATGGTGCTGAAGTATCGAATGGCAATGGCACAAGGTCTACGACCAATGCTACCAACGGTTCTAGTAATGGCTCTAGCAATGGCAGCTATCCAAACATAGAGATAATTACTCCTCCTCCTCCTGCTTCTGTACCTATTGCTCCTAGGGTTAGCCAAAACCCCATTGGACGATGGTGGGAAAAGTTAGGCTTGCGGACAAAAGCAACACTTATTGCTGTTTCTACAATCACAATTCCCTTGATTCTAGTTGGTGGATTTACCTCTATATACGTTGGGCAAAACCTCACGCAAACAACCAAACAAAAAGAAGCAAAAAACGCTACTGATATGTCCTATCGGGTTGCCTACTTCATGCGAGAACGATATGGGGACATTCAGATATTATCGAAGACATCATTTTTGACTAATCCGAAAGTTACTGCGGCAACTTCGTTACAAGAGCGTCAAGCAGTTTTTAATGACTACATCAAAAGCTATCTTGTTTACGATAGTATCGCTGCATTTGACCTCAATGGCGATGTGATTGTGCAATCTCAAGGTGATGCATTGTCCAATCACAAGGATCGGGTTTATTTCCAAGAAGTGCTCAAAACTAATGCCCCTGTCATTAGCCAACCAGAACTCTCCAAATCATCTGGTAAGGTGGTAATCCACATTGCTGCTCCTATTAAAGAAGCTACTACAGGTAAAACAATTGGTGTGATCCGCTCACGGATGCCTGCGGAGTATCTTGATACTCTGGTTAAAGACTATGGAGTTGGTGGGGATCAATATCACTTAATTGAGTCAGATGGTAAGTTCTTTGTTGCCTTAGAAAAGGAGCAAATTGGGCGCGATCTCAAAGCAGACTTCCCGCTATTAACACCTCTCATTGAAAAACGAGAATCTGGCTCAGCTACAGCGATCGATAATCTCACTAACCGTGAACAGTTTGTCGGCTATGCACCTTTACCAAAACTAGAAGGATTACCTGAGTTAAAGTGGGATGCAGTAATTGCGGTGGATACTGATATTGTTCTCAAACCACAACAACAGTTAATCTTCATTCTGTTAGCAGCAACTGGTGTCGTCGGTGCGTTAGCGGCTATTTTAGCAATTGTGATCGCCCAACGCGCTACTAAACCTGTTATCGACGCAACAGCCGCAGTGGTTGAGCTAGGTAAAGGTAATCTCGATACGCGCCTGACGGTACAGGGGCAAGATGAACTGGCACAATTAGGGGATAACATCAACTCCATGGCGGGACAGTTACAGACCTTCTTGGCTTTGCAAGAGACGCAAGCAAGACGATCGCAAATTCTTGCCGAAGTCTCGCGATCGCGTGATATTACTGAGCTAGAAGAACCATTAAGCCGCTATGTTAACGAAATTCGCCAAGAACTCAATAGCGATCGCATTGTCATTTATCGATTTGTCAATACAGGTACTGGCAGTCAGGGAATTGTCGTTGCTGAATCTGGTTTAACACATTTACCTAGTGCCAAAAGTGCAGGTCTAAATGATCCTTGTATTCCCAAAGAGCTTCTGGATAACTATAAGCAAGGGCAAGTGGTTCAATATCGTGATGTGCTGAACGCAGGATTTGCGCCTGCTCACCTTGAGTTAATGCGGAAATTGCAAATTAAATCAAATCTCATCGTGCCTGTAGTCCGTGCAGGTGAATTGGATAGTTTGTTAATTGCCCATTCCTGTGGACAGGTGCGTGAATGGCAAGAGCCTGAGATTAAATTGATGCAGAGCTATGCTGAAGACATTGGACGTGCACTCGGCGGTCTTGCCACAGTAGAACAACAGCGCATCGTCGCAGAACAGGAACGTCAACGGAGTGAAGCAATTCAACGCGAATTAATTAACCTCTTAACTGACGTTGAAGGCGCAGTAAGTGGAGACTTAACCGTTCGTGCTCAAATCTCGGCTGGTGAAATTGGGATCGTTGCCGACTTCTTTAATGCGATCGTGGAAAACTTACGGGAGGTTGTAACGCAGGTAAAAGAAGCGACTTTGCAGGTAAACACTTCGGTCAATACCAACAATGAATCGATTCGGACTCTCGCAAAAGATGCGACTCTCCAAGCGGAACAACTGGATGAAGCGCTGCAATCCGTAGAACAAATGACGGATTCGATTCAACAGGTGGCAAGTAACGCAAGACAAGCGGCTGATGCATCTAACGTCGCAGCAGCAACCGCAGAAACTGGTAGTCAAGCGATCGAGCAATCCGCAAGCAGTATCTTACAACTACGGCAAACCGTTGCGGAAACAGCCAAAAAGGTCAAGAGACTCGGTGAAGCATCGCAACAGATTTCAAAAGTAGTCGTTCTGATCGACCAAATCGCACTGAAAACGAACATGCTCGCAGTTAACGCCAGTATTGAGGCGGCGCGTGCAGGTGAAGAAGGTCGAGGCTTTGCGGTAGTTGCGGAAGAAGTCGGTGCGCTGGCGGCTCAGTCTGCAACTGCAACCAAGGAAATCGCTCGCATCGTTGAAAGCATTCAACAGGAAACCAGTGAAGTAGTCGAATCGATGGAAGCGAGTACGGTACAGGTGGTTGAAGGTACAAACAAGGTTGAAGATGCGAGAAAGAGCTTGAGTCAAATTGTGGAAGTGGCTCGAAAAGTAAACGAACTCTTCCAAGGTATTTCTAGCGCTACAACTTCGCAGGTGCAAACATCGCAATCGGTGAAGCAGGTTATGGAAACCCTCTCTACACAATCGCAAAAGTCCTCTGAAACTTCTCGCGAAGTTGCGATCGCCCTACAGGAAACCGCTAACGTTGCTAGTAAGCTACAGGCTTCCGTAGAAACATTTAAAGTTGATGCAGCTTAGTTGTTTTAAGTTTGTGCCTTGCACAAACTTAAAACACAATTCAACAGTTATTTAGAGGTCGATATGTCAACTAATACCTTAACCGATCGCGAGTGGGAAGTTCGATTGCTATTTCTCGAGGAAGTTCGAGATTTTTTAGCAGATATTGAGTCCGAATTAATCGGCTTAAGCGATCGCGGTTTACAGCGATCGGCGGCTAATAAGATTTTACGGGCTGCCCACTCAATGAAAGGTGGAGCCGCCATGATGGGCTTTCATAGCCTCAGTGATTTAGCCCACCGTCTCGAAGACTTTTTTAAAATTATTCAAGCAAATAACCAAACTGCGATCACCTCAGAAATCGAAAGTCTATTTCTGTCAGCGATCGATGGCATGGGCAAAATTACCACCATTCACAAACAGCGTAAAGCGCCTAAGGATGAATGGATTCAGCAACAGATTTTGCCCCCCTTTAATCGCTTGCATAAAATCCTAGGGGATTTGTCAGCACAAGATGAGGCAAATCTTCTGTCTGAAGAGGCAGGTCAGGATATGCGTGTCCTCATGTTTGCTACTGAAGTTGATGCTTGTCTAGAACGGCTCACAAATGTGATTGCCGATCCTAATTCGCAAGTATTGCGCGAAGAATTTGAAATTACTAGTCAAGAATTTGGCTGTCTTGGCGAAATGTTGGAACTACCAGCATTCACTAGTCTCTGCGAAGGCATTAGTCTCGCACTCGATAATAAAGATAACAGCCTCATCGAAGTAACCACTGCTGCTTTAGAAGCTTGGCGGCGATCGCAAGCTCTTGTCTTGGTTGGTCAATTTGATGCTTTACCAAAACGTTTTGAATTATCACCTCTGCCTGTAAAACCAGCAGAACAAACCATTCAAAAGGTTGTCGAAAAAGTCGCCGAAAATATTAATCCTTTTGATGCAGCTTCTATTGAGGAATTATCACTAACTAACACTGGTTTAAGATATGAGGATGAAACCCTCGCTCTCAATCATAGTGATCTCAATTTAGCAAATATCCAAGATATCGCAACGATTAATCCTTCCAGTGAGATAAGTACTGTCACCAATCTAGATAGCACCATCCGTATTCCTTTACGCCACCTCGAAGCCTTAAGCGATCGCTTTGGAGAATTAAATGCAGAGAGAAGTGGCTTACGTTTACAACTGAAACGGATGCGCGATCTTGTACAACTTTTAAATACCAGAATGCATGGCTTAGAGCAGTCTAATGCTCAACTTCGAGAAGCCTACGATCGCGTAGTCACTTCTTCAGAATCCTTGCTCCCTGTCATTACTGCCATCAATAGCCCAATTACAGGTAACTATGCTGAAGCATCTAGTGAAGGATTCTTACCCTATGCCAGTCGCTTCGACTTACTAGAAATGGATCGCTATAGCGAACTGCATGTACTATCACGGGAAATTATGGATAGCGTGGTGCAGTTACAGGAAGTCTCGAGCGATTTGGAAACAGCATTAACAGATACAGAAGGAACAGAACGGGAATTAGGGCGTGCCTCACGGCAAATGCAAACCGCGATCGAGCAAGCCAGAATGCGGATGCTCAGCGAAATTCTGGGCAGATTTCCCCGCTTACTGCGCGATTTGTCTCTCAACTATGGTAAGCAGGTCGAGCTAGTCGTACGTGGTAGTTCTACTTTAGTGGAGCGATCAGTTTTAGAAATCCTTGAAGATCCACTTCTACATCTGGTTCGCAACGCTTTCGATCATGGCATCGAAACACCTGAAGCAAGGATTGCTGCGGGTAAACCACCTAAAGGCAAAATCGAAATCGCCGCAGGTTATCGCGGCAACCAAACTGTAATCACTGTCAGTGATGATGGCAATGGGGTCAATTTTGCGAAACTACGCGATCGCGCTTTGCAAATGGGGCTAAGCGAAAGCGATCTGGATGGTTCTAGTGATGAAGCGCTCTTAGAATTGATTTTTGAAGCGGGATTTAGTACCGCTGATCGCGTCACCGAACTCTCGGGGCGGGGCGTAGGCATGGACGTGGTGCGGTCAAATCTGAATATAATCGGCGGTAATGTACGGATTGAAACCGAAGCTGGTAAAGGAACAACCTTTGTTTTGACCGTACCCGTATCACTATCGATCGCCCGTGTACTGCTATTTGAAAGTAATGGCTTACAGATGGCAATTCTCACCAGTGCGGTTGAGGAAATTTTGCTAATCCGCGATACTTCCATTCATACCGTAGCCAATCAAGAAGTATTAGATTGGGAAGGCTATTCTGTACCATTGTTACGACTTAGCGATCGCCTGCATTTTTCGCGTCCTCAATTCCAATTTGAGACAGAAAACCGTCCCGTTGTCGATGAATCGCTAATATTAATCGTCGCCAAAAATAATGTGCCCTTTGGATTGCAAGTTGATCGCTATTGGGGGGAACAGGAAGTCACCATTCGCGGTGTGCAAAGTGTAATCCCCATGCCGACGGGCTTTATGGGCTGTGCTATTTTGGGCGGCGGTAAAATTGTGCCGTTAGTCGATATCGATAATCTCCTCGATTGGGCGATCGTTGATATTGATGAAACACCTAGTAAACCTCTCACGCTCCCAACCAAGAATGATCGACGCACCACAATTCTCATAGTTGATGACTCCATCAATGTACGGCGATTTCTAGCTATGACCTTAGAGAAATCGGGCTATCGGGTCGAGCAGGCTAAGGATGGTTATGAGGCGATGGAGAAATTGCGAAAGCTCCAAACCCTAGCTAGCAGTTCTCTAGTCAGTGCTGTAATCTGTGATATTGAAATGCCTAGACTAGATGGATTTGGTTTCTTGGTGCAATCCCGTGGTGATGATTACTGCAAAGACATTCCTGTAATTATGCTCACTTCACGCAGTGGCTCTAAACACCGTGATTTGGCGATGCGTCTAGGAGCCTCAGCATATTTTGCGAAACCATTTAAAGATAATGAGCTGTTACAGACTTTGTCGCAACTTGTAAACACCAATTTATAAACAAGTTATAAATAAATTGCCAATAAATTATAAATATTATGTTAGTTACAAAGCCTATATCAAAAACAATCCGAACTTTAGGAGATCTGGAAGAAAGGTTTCAGTTATTGCCTACTCAAAATAGTCATTTTTTCCCTGAATGGCAAGAGAGTCTGCCTGAACTGACAAATATAGAGATAGAAGCGATCGATCAAATTTATCAGCGCTATTTCCGTCATCGTAAACATAGTTCTCTAGCGGAAGGTACAGTTAATCATCTGCTAGTTGCGCCTTTGCTAACCTTAGCTAAGCTTTACGATGAACCATTCTTTATCACAACAGAACCAAGTGTTAATTTAGAAATTGAAAATCAGAATGAAATTTTGCGTGGACGTATTGACACATTAATTATTCATCAAAGGCTTTGGGTACTAGTAGTAGAATCAAAAGATTCTCTGTCTTTCAATATAGCTCTACCACAGGCAATGACTTATATGATGGCAAATCCTAATCCATCTCAATTTGTCTATGGCATGGTTACTAGTGGCGATGAGTTTCTATTTATTAAAATGAAAACAGATGCTAACCCTGAATATGATTTATCCAACGTATTTTATACGCTAATACCCCAGCGCAATCAATTACGAGAAGTTCTACAAATTCTCAAACAAATTCGCTCAATAATTTTACAATAACTTTGCATGGCAGTTTGCATAGTACATATTAACTTCTAATTTCAACTATCAGGTATCAATTATGCCCGCCATTTCTTCCCTGCGATCGCAAAGACTTCTAGAACTACGCCCTGATATTGGACTCCAATATGTTGCTTTTCGACTCCGCATTGCTTGGTTTATCTTGCCAATAGAATCAATCTATCGTGCTATTCCGTTAGAGAAACAAGTTCCTAAGATTACAGCCGCAGGGGAAAATATTCCCATCATTGACCTTGGGAAATTATTATTTAGTCAAATCAAATTTCAAAGTAGTGATATTCAGCAATTAGTAGTTAATGGTGCAGTTGTTGCCGCTAAACCATCCCTAATCGTTGCCCGCAATCAAACGGATCATCTAGTAGGGATCCTAAGCAACTCACAACCCGCACTACAAAGAGTTTCTCAAGATGAAATCGTCTCTTTACCCACAACCTATAGTCAAAGATGGAAAGTAGACTTCATTACTTCCATGACCCTGCCCAATAAAGACCGCCCTTCCCTATTCATGATTGATAGCGATCGCCTTGCGGATACAGTTTTGAAAAGAAGTAGTGCACCCGAAAAGCAGTAGGTAATCAATTGATTTAAATCTAGAACAGTTCATTCCAATTGAAAGTAATATCGGGAAAAGCTCGCATTGCTAAAGTATCACCTTCATCATAGCGATGGATGTGTTTATAGCCTAATGCTGAAGGTTGGGAATATCCCTCGATCGCTTTTTTATTGACATCAAATAACCACATTTCAGGAATGCCTACCGATGCATACAAAGGTGCTTTCTCATGGCGATCATAATCAATGGAACTATCCGCCACCTCAATAATCAACAAAATATCCTCTGGCGTTGGCAATCCTGCCTCATAAAAATCATCACGGGGCTTCAAAATTGCCAAATCAGGCTGTGGCTGTGAATTATCATCTAAGCAAATAGAGTTTTGCGTTGAAACCATCACGCGATCGCCTAGTTTTTTCTGGATCAGTTTATCGAGACGAATAATACAGGCAACATGTTTTCTGCCAATGGGGGACATGGTTTTAATTTCTCCATTAATTAACTCAAGGCGATCGCCTTCATTAAAAACACCAGCTTCGTGCATGAGGTGATATTGCTGGGTTGTGAATTTAAACTTTGAGGTGATCGGGCTATCAGTAAGTAGCTGTACTGTCATAAAAGTTGATCTCCTTTTGGACAACATGAAGTCATTTTAGGCTGGTTCAATGCGATAAGATCATACTCACTACTCAAAACTTTGTTTCACATTAATCATGACCGTCAGTACCACATTCAAATTTTCCCCAGCCGAAATTAAGTCTGAAGGTTTGACCCTAGACGAATATCAAATGATTTGCGATCGCCTTGGTCGTGAACCCAACAAAGCCGAATTGGGGATGTTTGGCGTGATGTGGTCAGAGCATTGCTGCTACAAAAATTCGCGTCCTTTGCTCAAACAATTTCCGACCACAGGCGATCGCATTTTGGTTGGGCCGGGGGAAAATGCAGGCGTAGTCAAGATTACCGATGATATTGCGATTAGTTTTAAGATTGAAAGCCATAATCGTCCTTCGGCTGTTGAGCCATACCAAGGTGCAGCGACAGGCGTGGGTGGTATTTTGCGCGATATTTTCACGATGGGAGCGCGTCCTGTTGCGATTTTGAACTCACTACGCTTTGGCGAACTTTCCGATCCTTGGGTGCGGAGTCGCGTCAATGGCATCGTCAATGGCATCGCTGGCTATGGCAACTGTATTGGTGTTCCGACCGTTGGCGGCGAAGTTTATTTTGATAAGGCTTATAACCGTAATCCGCTTGTAAATGCGATGGCGATCGGGATTATGGAAACTAAGGAAATCGTCAAATCTGGGGCTGCGGGTGTCGGCAATCCTGTGGTTTACGTGGGTTCTACTACTGGGCGTGATGGTATGAAAGGCGCAAGTTTCGCCAGTGCCGAGCTTTCTGATAAATCCGAGCAAAGCCGTCCTGCTGTCCAAGTGGGCGATCCCTTTTTAGAAAAGTCCCTAGTGGAAGCTTGTTTGGAAGCTTTCAAAACAGGTGCAGTCGTTGCCGCACAGGATATGGGCGCAGCAGGTTTAACCTGTTCCACTTCAGAGATGGCGGCGAAAGGTGGCGTTGGCGTAGTTCTAGATTTGGATAAGATTCCTGCTAGAGAATCGGGCATGACTCCTTACGAATATCTACTTTCGGAATCTCAGGAGCGAATGCTTTTTGTTGCCCATAAGGGAAGAGAAGCAGAGCTAATTGAGATTTTTGAACGTTGGGGACTTCATGCGGTAGTTGCGGGAGAAGTTCTCGCGGAGCCGATTGTCCGCATTCTCTGGCATGGTGAAGTTGCGGCGGAGATTCCTGCAACGGCTTTGGCAGATAATACACCGATTTATCATCGTCAGCTAGCAGATACGCCCGACTATGCCAAGAAAGCTTGGGCATGGGATGAGAAATCTGCGATCGCCTCTTTCCCCGAAATTAATCCCAACGAAGCTCTATTGAAATTACTTGATACTCCTGCGATTGCTTCCAAAGCATGGGTCTATCGCCAATACGATCACCAAGTTCAAAATAATACGGTGATCTTCCCCGGAGGGGCTGATGCGGCAGTAATTCGTTTACGCAGTCAAGGTTTTGGTGCTGGTGAAGTAAGTTCTGCTCAATGCCAAATTAATTCCCTTGCGGGTGTTGCTGCCACCGTTGACTGCAATGCCCGTTATGTCTATCTTGACCCCTATGAAGGCGCAAAACTAGCCGTTGCGGAGGCAGCCAGAAATCTTTCCTGTGTTGGTTCTGAGCCGTTATCGGTTACAGATAATTTGAACTTTGGCAGCCCTGAACATGCGATCGGCTACTGGCAGTTACACGAAGCTTGTCGGGGTATTGCCGATGCTTGTCGTGAATTGTCCACACCTGTGACTGGTGGTAACGTCTCCCTCTATAACGAAACCATCGACTCCGAAGGTAACGCGCAACCAATCTATCCCACACCTGTGATCGGTATGGTTGGTTTAGTCGAAGATGTCACCAAAGTCGTCGGTCAAGGTTGGCAGAATGTTGGTGACGCCATTTATTTACTCGGCAGCGATCGCGCTAGTCTTGCGGGTTCAGAATATCTCGCCTCAGTTATCGGTGAAGTCACTGGTCGTCCCCAACCTGTTGATTTTGAGCTAGAGCGCAAAGTTCAATTTACCTGTCGCCAAGGCATCGCCCAAGGCTTAATCCAATCCGCCCATGATTGTGCTGAAGGTGGTCTAGCAGTAGCGATCGCTGAATCCTCGATTTCTGGAAAACTTACCGCACAGATTCAACTGTCTCTGCCAGACGGTTTAAATCTCACCCAACTTCTCTTTGGTGAAGGTGCAAGTCGGATTGTCGTTTCGGTTAAAGCTAGCGATCGCCCCACTTGGGAAGCTTATCTCACCAGTCAACTAGGTAATTCTTGGCAACATATTGGCATGGTCAGTGATGCAACTAGCAATTTGGAGATTGTTGTTGCGGGAGAAAAAGCGATCGCGGTATCTCTCGCGGAAATCACTAAAAACTTCAGTGAGGCTATTCCCAAACGCATGGGACATACACTATAAGGTTTTGCTTTTGCCTACGGCAAAAGCAAAACCCCTTTAGAGCAAGATTAAGTTCCAACTAGCGATCGCAGGTCAGCATCCATGAAACTGCGATCGCCTAAAACCTTGAGCATGGGACCAAGTGCGCCAAATTGGACAATGCTGAGTGAGGCAGCAGGAACATCAATGCGATCGCGATATCGACCCATATCAATTCCCAATAGGCTACAGAGAATTACGCGAATCGTTGCCTTGTGGGAAACAACTAACACATTTCCCGATGGATACATCTCTTGGATTTCAGCAATTACAAATGAGGCTCGGCTAGCAAGTTGGACGGCGGTTTCGCCACCTGTGGGAGGATTCCATGCAGGTTCCGTTAACCATCGCAGATAATCTTCGCTATAGTTCTCCTTCACAAACTCATTAGTTAATCCTTCCCATTTGCCATAGCGCAATTCTTTTAATCCATCTCGAAATTGCATTTCTATGTTGACGGCTCGGCATAGAGGTGTAGCTGTGGCGATCGTGCGTTTCATCGGGCTAACAAACACGGCATCCCATGCGATCACTTTATAAGCATCGCTAAAGGCTTGTGCCATTTTTTCGCCATTCTCTGTTAATTCAGGATCAAGCTCGCCACAATAGCCACCAGTGCGACTATAGGCAGTTTCGCCATGACGGAGTAGATATAATTTTAAGCTCATGATTCCTTATTGATTTGCTCCCCCTCTCCCATTGAGCCACGGTGTACACACAAGTTTACCTGTCTACGTTTCGATTTATCTAAGCCCCCTAAATCCCCCAATTCTGGGGGACTTTGAAAGACTTTTATTTTCTTGTCCCCCCAGAATTGGGGGCTAGGGGGCGATTAATTGTTGACTTGAATGGGTTTTATGACTTGTGTGTACACGTAACTCCTATGGGGAAGAGGGAGAGGGTTTAATGGGGATAGCGCCAGTTCACAATTTCAGGTTTATCGATGCCATGTTCGTAGGCATATTGACGACATTCGATTTGCTGATCGAGTAAGTTCTGCTTCGCATGAGCGCCGATATTTTGCAACTTAGGCACGCGATCGATCACATCGATCGCCAGACTAAAGCGGTCAACTTGGTTATTAATCGCCAACTCCAAAGGTGTGTTGATATTGCCTTTCTCTTTGTAACCGCGCACGTGGAGATTTTTGTGATTAGTGCGGCGATAGGCGAGACGGTGAATCAACCAAGGATAACCGTGGAAGTTGAAAATAATTGGCTTGTCTGTGGTGAAAAGAGAATCAAAATCGCGATCGCTTAAACCATGAGGATGTTCTGTATCAGGTTGTAGCTTGAACAGATCCACCACATTGATAAAGCGAATCTTCAACTCAGGGAAATGCTCCCATAGCAAGATCGTAGCGGCTAGAGCCTCTTGAGTGAGTACATCACCACAGCCCACCATCACCACATCAGGTTCCGTACCTTGATCGTTACTTGCCCAGTCCCAAATTCCTAAGCCCTTGGTGCAATGCTTAATCGCCTCATCCATGCTCAAGAATTGCAAATGTGATTGCTTATCAGAAACAATCACATTCACATAGTCGGTACTACGCAAGCAATGATCGGCAACCGATAGCAATGTATTTACATCAGGTGGTAAATAGATGCGCGTTACTTCGGCGCTCTTATTGACTACCACATCCAAGAAGCCGGGGTCTTGATGGGTGAAGCCATTGTGATCCTGCCGCCAAACTGTGGAAGTAATCAACAAATTTAGAGAAGCGATCGGCGATCGCCAAGGAATATCTTTACTGATTTCCAACCATTTACAATGCTGGTTGATCATTGAGTCAATAACATGGACAAAGGATTCATAGGTCGAGAAGAATCCATGTCTTCCTGTTAATAGATAACCCTCTAGCCAGCCCTCTAGGGTATGTTCGCTGAGAATTTCCATCACGCGCCCATCGGTAGCAAGTTCACCACCATCGGCATCTTCAGGCAGATATTCCGCAATCCAGAACTTCTTACTAACTTCGTAAACGGCTTGCAGTTTATTCGATGTATTTTCATCGGGGCCAAATACACGGAAATTCTCCATGTTTTGACGCATCACATCACGCAGGAATACACCTAATGGCTTCGTATTTTCCGCTTCAGTTGTCCCCGCCTTAGCAATATTTACGCCATAGTTGCGGAAATCGGGCATTCTCAAAGCACGACGGAGTAACCCACCATTTGCGATCGGGTTGGCACTCATGCGGCGATCGCCTTTTGGTGCAAGTTCCTTCAGTTCAGGGAGCAACTTACCTGACTCATCAAACAATTCATTAGGTTTATAGCTGAGCATCCAATCAGATAACATTTTTAAATGCTCAGGATTGTTGTGCATTCCTGATAGTGGTACTTGATGTGCTCTCCAGAATCCCTCAACCTTATGCCCATCCACTTCCGCAGGCCCCGTCCAGCCCTTAGGAGTCCGCAATACGATCATGGGGAATTTGGCACGTTGAGGAATACCCGTACTCCTCGATTCTTGCTGGATGCTTCTAATTTCGTTAATGCAATGCTCTAGGGTTGCCGCGATCGCTTGGTGCATTGACTCAGGATCAGAACCTTCTACAAAGTAGGGCTGATAGCCATAGCCAATAAATAGGCTTTCTAATTCTTCATGACTAATCCGCGATAGCACTGTCGGGTTATTAATCTTGTAACCGTTCAAATGCAGAATTGGGAGTACCGCACCGTCACGAATAGGATTAATAAACTTGTTAGAATGCCACGCCGTTGCGAGAGGACCAGTTTCCGACTCACCATCACCAACCATCACCACAGAGATCAAGTCGGGATTATCAAAGACAGTTCCATAGGCATGGGAAACGCTATAACCAAGTTCGCCACCTTCATGAATCGAACCAGGGGTTTCAGGTGTACAGTGGCTACCAATTCCCCCGGGGAATGAAAACTGCTTAAAGAAACGCTTTAGCCCTTCTTCGTCTTCGCTAATATCGTGATAAACCTCAGAGTAGGTTCCCTCTAAATACACAGGGCCTAAAATTCCAGGAGCCCCATGTCCGGGACCAGCAAGAAAGATCGTATTGAGATCATATTTCTTGATCAAGCGATTGAGATGGGTATAGACGAAACTCATTCCAGGACTTGATCCCCAATGTCCTAGCAAACGATTTTTGACATGTTCTGATTTTAAAGGTTCACGCAAAAGTGGATTTTCGCGTAGATAGATCATGCCGATCGCTAGATAATTACAAGCACGCCAGTAGGCATCGATCTTACGGAGTTCTTCAGCACTAAGAGGAGTCCCTGTAACGGTGGAACGAGCAATACCATAGCTACTAATCGACCCATGAATAGAGTTGTTCGATAGGTCTGGCTCAGACAATTTGAGAGGAGTAGATACCATAAAATTACGATTGTTCCTGTCAATAATTAGTGTTTTGACTTCTCACACCATAACCTTACATGAGATTTCTCTCTCTCTCTATTATATGTATATTTCCTTTAGATTTGCGTTGAGAATCTATTGATTATTACTTATAGTCAAGTATAGGGATCTAAGTCGTAAAAGCCTTTATTTAAAAGGTTTTAGCAAATAGCAAATAATCTCTAGTTCTCAATTAAGGACAGTTATTCTCAATTACTCTATACATTCTCAATTAACGAAAGCTTATTGATAATAACGTTAATTTCTATGCTATTTATAACTGCTGATATGGCAATTTAAGAAACACAAAATGGATCAAAGTGTGCGTATCAAGTAATATTTTCATGCCTATTAGCCTAGAAAATCAGCAAGAATTTCATCGGGTAATGGAGCATTAAAGTCGGGGGCAATAAAAATTTTGCCTTTGTCTTGTCCTGATACGCGAGGTTGACGTTTCTTCTTGGTAGGTGTGATTGTGGCTATTGCTATACCGTTTTCACAGATGATGATTTCTTTGCCAAGCAGGACTTGTCCCATTAGTTGAGAAAATTGTTGACTGGATTCGGGAATGGTGACGGTGATAGTCATTTTATTTATTAGCAGTTGCAAGCGATCAGCTTTATTAGCAGTTGCAAGTGATCGGCTGACCACGAAATCATTTATTTTTCAGTTAATTCTTTAAGATCGCTACTCTCATATTTTGCTATAGGCTAGCAAATATTCAGTTTATCTTCTCTCTGAACTAGTAGCACTAGTTTATATTGGTTATCGATTTTCTCAATGATGTGATAGCGGATCATTAGAATAAGTCTGTTTCCTAAATCGCACTAGCCCAAAAAATTGCGCTATGCTAAATAAAGTTTCTTAGTAAAGATGCAAGGTAAGAAATGATTACCCAACCAATGGTTCAGCCATCATCACTCATACCTGTAGGGATGAATATTGTTCCTTTAGGTAATGTCTTTCTATTTCAGCTCACAGATGATTTACAAGATCGCTTAGAAAATCTTCTAGATCAAAAGAAAGCAGATGCCCTCACTAATGAGCAAATTGCTGAACTTGAAGGTATTACGGAACTATCTCGTATCTTTACTCTAATTAATGCCCAAATTGCTGAAAAAGCCGCATGGTGTCCTCTCAAGCCAGAAAATTTGTCCAAGAACGCGCCCGAAGTCTCTGTGAATACTGCCATTCGCCAGAATATCTAAATAGCGATCGCTTTACAATGGAGCATCTTCTGCCGCAATCTTTAGGGGGTACGGATGATGTGGACAATCTTGCACTTGCTTGTTCACGATGTAATGGTCGCCGCTACAATTTTATGACGGGTATCGATCCTGAGACGGAAATGGAAGTAACTCTTTTTAACCCACGTCAACAGAACTGGTCAGAGCATTATGTTTGGTCGGTTGATAGATTACAGATTGTTGGTAAAACCGCAGTTGGTCGCGCTACTTGCCACAGACTGGATCTCAATGACGATCACCACAATGACAAATTTATCATTCGAGCGAGAGCGTTATGGCCTAGAGGTGGTTGGCATCCTCCCGATGGTGATCCTTGTTTGTAAGCTGCGATCTCGCAAACCTTCGCTGAAATATTTAATTTGGAAATGCAATTGCAACAGCAGCATTATTCAGCCACTATGAGTTGATTGAAATATCTAGTATATCTTTCTAAATCTCAAGCGATTGTAAAGAGGACTCAATAGGAGTAGTTTATTTTTGACGACAATCTACGATAAATACTATATTTCAATAGACTAAGGTATAAATTTTATAGTCTTAGTAAAGTTAAGAAAATCATTTATTATTTATTCACTAAACTAGTTCTTATATGCTCATTTTAAAAGTTCAAGTTTTAAACTATAAATCTTTTCGTGATTCTGGATGGATGGAGTTTAGAACAGGAATAAACATTATCACGGGGCAAAACAGTGCAGGTAAAACAGCTTTGCTTGAAGCTTTGACGCTTGAATTTAACGATACTCCTCATAAAAGTCTTAGTACACTACCAACAAAATCGTCATTACTAAAACCAGAATCACAGGTACATTTTAGTTTGCATCTTAAAGATATAGAGTTTGAAGAAATTGCAGTACAACTTCCAGTTCCATATATTATTCCTAATTCTATAGGCGGTGAAGGTAAAGCAATATCACCATTTCAAGCATGGTTAGTTAATCCAAAACAGCAAACTTTGAGCACATCTGTATCTGGTCAGTTAAATTTCTTTTGCAATGGCAATAATGACAAGCCAAGTTTTGATTTATATGAAACAGAACCCATAGTTAATGGTGGATGCTCACATTCTCAGATAATTCCTGATCCAACTCAGGCTGGAGATTGGACTATAGGTGCATATTATTCATTACTTACGTTATCACAGAACTCTTTCACAGCTTTTTTAAAGATTTCTCAAAAGAGAATATACAGATTTCTTGCAGAACGTCTAAATGTTGGTAGCTGTAGTAGGTCATATAATTCTGAGCTTTTAACTAATGCTTCAAATCTGCCAGAAGTACTTGGTATATTGCAAGGTAATAACCCAGAATTATTTAAGATTTTCAACCATTATGTATCAATAATATTTCCTCAGATCAAACAAATTTCAATTTCACAAGGAATAGCTATTGAAATTAAGGTGTGGCACATTGCTCCATCAACAATGAGAGATGATTTATCTTTTCCATTATCTGCTTGTGGTACTGGCATTGGACAAGTTTTATCAATTTTATTTGTTGTGCTTACAGCAAATCATCCAAGAATAATTATCATTGACGAACCCCAATCTTTCTTACATCCTGGGGCAGCAAAGAAACTTATAGAAATCCTCAAAGAATTAGGTAAAGATGAAAGATTTCAAGAACATCAGTATATTATTTCTACACATTCACCAACTATAATTGCTGCTGCCGAACCAGCGACTATTACAATGCTCAAATATACTGATGATTGTGAAACAAAGGTATTTACAATGGATTCAAAGGATACAAGAGAATTGAGATATCTTTTGGATGAAGTAGGAGTTAGACTTTCTGATGTATTTGGCATGGATAAAATACTTTGGGTTGAAGGACCAACAGAAGAAAAATGTTATCCACAAATTATTACAAAGATCCTCAATAAATCCATGAGAGGGATTCAAATTCTTGGTGTTAAAAATACTGGCGATCTAGAAGGTAGACGCGCACATATCATTTTTGACGTTTACGATAAATTAAGTGGCAGTCACAATCTATTTCCACCAGCGATAGGGTTTATATTTGATAGAGAAAAACGTACTGAACAAGAAATGGAAGATTTGCGAAAGCGAAGTTCAAATCCAGTTAAATTTTTACCTCGCCGTATGTATGAAAACTATTTGCTAGATTCTGACGCTATAGCAAGTGTTGTTAATGAATTAGATGAAGGTCAAGAGAAAATAATTACAGTTTCAGATGTTGATGCAATTCTAGAAGAATGTAAAAAAGCTAACTGCAAAAAAGACTCACCAGATGGCAGTTTAATTGATGGTGCAAATACGCTAAAAGACATATTTTTAAAGTTAACAGAAAGTAGAGTAGAGTTTTCAAAAACTAGAGATTCCGTAAAACTGACGGAATGGCTAATTGCAAATAAGCCTGAATCTTTAAAAGAAATCTCAGATATTTTAGCTAAACTATTCACAGAGACTTAAAAAATAGTGCGATCTCACAAAACTAACAATCATGGCAGTAAGACAGCCCCGATATAGCAAAGAAGAATTCGCTAGGCGTGGCGATGAGATTTATGAAACTCAGGTACGCCCACAAGTCGAAATGGGTAATTATGGCAAAATTGTTGCGATCGATATTGAAACTGGAGCCTTTGAAGTCGCCGATGAAATATTGACCGCAACTGGTAGCCTATTCAAACGCATTCCTGATGCCCAACCTTGGATCGTTCGCATTGGACATAGAGCCGTTCATCGGTTTGGTGCAAGGAGCCTGAAAAAGACAGTATGATTCACGGTGTAGTTAATCAAAGCTGTGAAGCAACAATTCCACTAGTCATCATCAACGAAAAGAAACAGACCAAACTGATTGATGCCGTTATTGACACAGGCTATACAGGTTACTTAAGCTTACCAAGTGAAATTATTGAAGCTTTAGACTTACCTTGGACAGGGGTTGATCGGGGGACTTTAGGTGATGGCAGTGAAGTAACCTTTGAGGTTTATGCAGCAACAATCATTTGGGATGGTCAATACCGAACTATTCCAGTCAATGAAGCGGAAACAGATCCCTTAGTTGGGATGGGCTTAATTTATGGCTATGACTTACGAATTCGTGCTGTAGAAGGCGGTAAAGTAACAATTGAATTGCCAGAATAAAAAAGCGCCCCTTGGGGCGCTTTTTTATCTATTAAGAAGTAGCTAGTGTACGACGCTTCGTGACCATACGATATGCCTCGATGACATCGCCCTCTTTCCATGCAGAGAACTTACCAAGAGATATACCGCACTCAAACCCAGAGGCAACCTCCTTAGCATCATCCTTAACCCTTCTGAGAGATTCCAATACACCAGAATGGACGATCTCATTACCACGCTTAACGCGGACATTACAGTTACGGATTAACTTACCATTTTGGACATAACAACCAGCCACAGCACCCTTACCAATCGTAAAGATAGCGCGGACTTCAGCTTGACCGAGGTATTCCTCAACCATTTCAGGATCGAGCAAGCCTTCCATCGCATCTTGGATATCTTCCAAGAGCTTATAGATGACGTTGTAGTCACGGAAGTCAACACCGAGGTCGTCAGCCGCTTGTCTTGCACCAGGAGCCATTGTGGTATTAAAGCCTAATACTACCGCCGAGCTAGCTGCTGCCAAACTGATGTCATTTTCGGTGATTTCACCAGGAGCAGAGAGGAGGATACGGAGCTGGACTTCACGCTGAGGTAGTTGGGCAAGTGCGCCAAGAATTGCTTCGAGAGAACCTTGTACGTCTGCCTTGAGAATAATATTGAGTTCCTTGAGATCGCCTTCTTTGACCTTTTCGGACAAAGTACCAAGGGTGACACGACGAGAAGCCATCGCCTGAACCAAGCGAGCTTGACGCTGATCCATCGTGCGTTGATCAGCGATCGCACGGGCTTGTTTTTCATCGAGATAGACCTCAAACTCATCACCCGCCGCAGGTACATCACCCAAACCGAGGACTTCCACAGCAAAGGATGGTGAAGCCTTACCAACTCTTGCGCCGCGATCGTCAACCATCGCCCGTACCTTACCAAAGGCAGCACCCGCAACGAAGATATCACCAACGCGCAACGTACCATTCTGAACGAGCAATGTTGCCACGGGACCTTTTGCCTTGTCGAGGTGAGCTTCAATAACAGTTCCCTTCGCTGTACGGTTGGGGTTAGCTTGGAGATCTTCGACTTCAGCAACTAGCAAGATCATTTCCAGCAAGGTATCGAGGTTCTCACGACGGATGGCACTGACGGGAACCATAATCGTATCGCCGCCCCATTCCTCAGCAACGAGGGAGTACTCAGTGAGTTCTTGACGAATGCGATCGGGCTGAGCCTCGATCTTGTCAACTTTGTTAATAGCAACCACGATCGGTACTTTTGCCGCACGGGCATGGCTAATCGCTTCGATGGTTTGAGGTTGGACACCATCATCGGCAGCAACCACAAGAACGGCGATGTCCGTAACTTTGGTTCCTCTAGCACGCATGGCAGTAAATGCTTCGTGTCCGGGGGTGTCAAGGAAGACAATCTGTTGTTTCTCGCCATTATGCTCAACATCAACGTGGTAAGCACCAATATGCTGAGTGATCCCACCTGCTTCGCCTTGAGCAACCTTACTCTTACGAATGGCATCCAGCAATGTGGTTTTCCCGTGGTCAACGTGTCCCATGATGGTGACGACAGGTGGACGGCGTTCGAGCTTATCGAGATCCTCTAGCTCGATCATCTCAGTCTTGACCGCCAGTTCGATAATTTCGGGATCATGTACCTCATAACCCAACTCAGTCGCCACCATTTTGGCAGTACCGACATCAAGGGTCTGGTTGATATTCGCCATAATCCCCTTCATAAATAGGGTGCGAATGACCTCAGTCTCAGACAATACTAGACGCTTCGCCAATACTGCCACAGTCATACCCTCTTCGATTTCCACGGAGGTGGGCTTTTCGGGAACGATTTCAACTTGCTGGTTGCGGCGATCGCGACTTGGTGCAGATTTTTTAGATTTTTGAGTGGGTTTGAGATCCGCTGCCATAGTTGGCTTCGCTGGGACACTAATGGTCTTAGGACGGGCAGTTGGGCGTGCCAAGGACAAACTGATCTGAGCAAAGTCCGCACCACTATCGAGATCCGATGCATCATCATCATCATCATCAAAATCGCGTAAATAGCGCTTAGGCTTATTCAAACGATTTTTTTCTTTCAGCTCGAGTAAATCTTTTTCTTCTTCTTCCTTAGATTTACCTTTGCGCTTATTAGCTTTGTTCGGTAGCGTTGGTTTTTCCAAAAGCTCAGGCAGTACAGGCGCAAACCCTCCCGCAGCTTCAGGCTTCTTGGCGTTCTTATCAGCAATAACAGGCTTTTCAGGCGCACGCATCAATGTTGGCATCGGAGGACGCAAATTGTGCGGTGGTTCAGTTGGAGCCGTGATTCCCCGTTCGATCAGTACCGAATCTTTCACTAGTTTCGGTACACGACTCTGTGGTCTACCGCCAGCAGGTGCAGGTTGCTCAACTGGTCGATTCAGTTTTGGTCTTTCAGGTCGATTAGTTTTGACAGCTTCTTGTTTTGGTGCTGAGCCTGCTTCATTCCCACCCTTATAGTCCTTGCCATGATCATTTTTGACCTGCTCTTTCCCCTGATGTCCTTTAGCAGTTGTTCTTACATCATCAGCAGGTTTAGCGGCGGGTGGCTTCGGGGCAACAATTGCCTTCGGTGCGATCGCCACAGGTGGTTTAGGACGCTCTGGAGCCACAGGCTTGTTGGTCAATTTTACCTGTGGTGGTGAAACACTCATCAAAGACTGCTTAGGTGTGAGTGGTCGTTCTGCTTTTTCTGCTGGTGGACGCTCTCCCCTTGGAGTATCCTTACGCACTTGTTGCTCTTTGGGAGCTTGATCTTTGGGTGGACTGACACGAGTCGATTCTTCCACAGGAGCTTTTACGGAGTTAGCCACAACAGTTGAACTAGACTTGTCTTTATCAGATTTGTCTAAAGATTTAGGGGGAACTGGTGGTGTGATTAATTCTGCTTTTGGCAATGGTGGCTGCAATTCTTTACTAGATTGGGGATTCTCTGGTGGGGTCAATGCTGTTTCTGATGTCAATTCGATTTTTGATACAGGTGTAGTTTCGGAATTTGCTAGGTCACTGTCTGAGACAAGAGGACGACTAGGAGGCTTGATTAACGATGAAGCAGGGGGCATGGGCGAGGGAGGGTTAACAACAGCAGTTTTGGCAGGAGGCTCTGAGCTAGGCTCAGCGATCGCAGGTGGGTTAGCAGGAGGTATAGCTCCTACATTAGCAGAGACAGGTGGAGAGTTGAGCCGAATTGTTGGTTTGCTGACAGCAAGAATTTGTTGCTTAGCGCGTGCTTCGGACTCTTTCGGCTTTACCGTAGCAGCAGCTTTCTTGTCCGCAGCTTTGGGATCGGCAGTTTTGGGATGGTGTTGAGGGGCTTTGGTACGCACCAATTCCGCCTCTGATTCGGTAATTGTACTACTATGACTTTTGACAACTATATTTAATTGTTCGCACACGGCGATCACATCTTTAGTGTCAAGGTCTAGCTCTCGTGAGAGTTCATATAGTCGAACTCGATTGCTTATACTCATTGCTTACTCTGCCCTGCGTAACTGTTGTACACGATGAATTGAATTTACATAGAAGTTGCTTCCTATCTTTTGCTAGGTTGAATTACATTGACTGAATTACATTGACCATAGTTAATCTTAGAAGCGCCTAGCTATTCCTGCTAAGCAGGCTAGCGAGTATGTTTCAAATTTTTAGATGAAACTACTATAGCTATTATTACTCATGAAACCTAAGTAATATGAGAAGTTAGACAACTTAGCTCACAAACTTTGGCAAAATCTCACTCAGTTTACTAGCACTTGTACGTTAACTCTACAGCAATTTTTATGATGCAAATTAGTTTTGGGGAAAGTCTTTATAAGATGCGCTTTTACCAAAACTAATTTGGATATTTGCATTCCTATGGACAAGCCAAACCTCAAAACTTGGTGGCATATTGTTTACACTACTTTACTTTAACGTGATTTTCCGATGCCTATAGCAATCCTAAAGGTTTTGTGGAAGCGCACCTCTTCGGGATGCGCTTCCACAAAACAAAAAATCTACAAATGATTTAGGACTGCTATATATTGCCAAGTATCTGGGTGCAATTAAATGTCCCCCCAACCTATGGCACACACGCAGCGTGCGCCATAGGTTGGGGTTCTGTTTTTTTAATTACGCCTAGCTACTTAAATATAGGGATATAAGTTTTGACTACTACAAGATGAATACCTGCACTTCGTGCAGGTATTCATCTTGTAGTAGTCAAGCATTGCTATAGATGTATGGGAAAACCCAAAGGCAATCTCAGTCAGTTATTGCGGTTTTTAATTTACCTATGGCAAATTAAAAACCGCGATAAGATAGGATCGGATAATCTTGCCGTGTTTTGAACCGCAGTGTTTTGATTCTATGACCAACGTACCTGTTTCTCGAATTCGTAACTTTTCAATCATTGCCCATATCGATCATGGTAAGTCTACGCTTGCCGATCGCTTGTTGCAGTTTACAGGCACGGTCGCGGATCGAGACATGAAAGCCCAATTCCTAGACAATATGGATTTGGAGCGCGAACGGGGGATCACCATTAAATTGCAAGCAGCAAGGATGCGTTATGAAGCTCTTAATGGAGAGGAATATACGATTAATTTGATCGATACCCCCGGACATGTGGACTTTTCCTATGAGGTATCGCGTAGTTTAGCGGCTTGTGAAGGGGCTTTGCTGGTAGTAGATGCTTCGCAAGGTGTAGAAGCCCAAACCTTGGCGAATGTGTACTTAGCTCTAGAAAACGATCTGGAAATTGTGCCTGTTCTTAATAAAATCGATCTACCGGGGGCAGATCCTGAGCGCATTTCCCATGAGATTGAAGAATTAATCGGCTTAGATTGTACAGATGCAATTCATGCTTCAGCAAAACAAGGGATCGGTATTCGTGAGATTTTGGAAGCGATCGTCTCTAAAGTGCCAGCACCCAAGGATACGGTTGATCAACCCTTACGGGCATTGATTTTTGATAGTTATTACGATGCCTATCGGGGGGTAATTGTCTATTTTCGTGTCATGGATGGCACGGTCAAAAAGGGCGATCGCATTAAATTCATGGCATCGGGGCAGGAATATGTAATTGATGAGTTAGGTGTATTAGCACCGAGCCAGATCCAAGTGGATGAATTGCACGCTGGCGAAGTAGGTTATTTGGCGGCGGCAATTAAAACCGTTGCCCATGCGCGGGTTGGTGACACGATCACTTCAGCGATCGACTCTGCTCCTGAGCCTTTTCCGGGCTACGAAGAAGCTAAGCCGATGGTATTTTGTGGGATGTTCCCCACCGATGCCGATCAGTTTGAGGAATTGCGTGAAGCACTTACTAAACTCAAACTCAATGATGCGGCTTTGAATTATGAGCCAGAAACCTCTAACGCGATGGGCTTCGGCTTCCGTTGCGGATTTTTGGGGATGCTGCATATGGAGATCGTGCAGGAGCGTCTAGAACGGGAATATAACCTCGATCTGATTGTGACTGCGCCATCGGTAGTTTATAAAGTAACGACCAACAACGATGAAATCTTGATGATTGACAATCCTAGTGAATTGCCTCCGCCTAATTCGCGAAAGTCAATCGAAGAGCCTTATGTCAAGTTAGAGATTATGACTCCGCAATCCTATATCGGAACATTGATGGATCTCTGTGTGGCAAGAAGAGGCTTGTTTGTCGATACCAAGTACATCACGACTGAACGCGCTACTTTAATTTACGAGCTTCCCCTTGCGGAAATGGTGACGGATTTCTTCGATCAGATGAAGTCTCGGACTAAGGGCTATGCCAGCATGGAATATCAAGTAATCGGCTATCGTCCTAACGATCTGGTACTCGTTGATATCTTGGTAAATGAAGAACCTGTCGATGCCTTGGCATGTATCGTCCACCGCGAAAAGGCATATAACGTCGGTCGGGCACTAGTATCGAAGCTGAGAGAGCTAATTCCTAAGCAACAGTTCCAAATCCCAATTCAAGCAGCGATCGGTTCTAAGATTCTTGCCCGTGAAAATATTTCGGCACTGCGTAAAAACGTGTTGAGTAAGTGCTATGGCGGTGACATTTCCCGTAAGAAGAAACTATTGGAGAAGCAAAAGAAAGGTAAAAAGCGAATGAAGTCGATTGGTACGGTGGAAGTGCCACAAGCCGCATTTATGGCAATTTTGCAATTGAATGGAGATTAAAACGAGGTACTAAAAGCGGCACTTTGCTCAGTTTAAAAGACCTGATAAACTTTCAAAAACCTTCCCAAGTAAAGTTTTTGAAAGTTTATCTGTACAAACCAAAATCTAAGAAGATGAGTTGCGGCGCGAAGCGCCGCAACTCATCTTCTTAGATTTTATGTCCTAAACAAAACTTACATTGCTATAGTTATAGTTGTTTTAAATAATTTGCAGATGGGCTTCGACTCCGCTCAGCCATCGGTGTAAGCTAGCTGAGCGAAGTCGAAGCTGTAGTTCTTATTTGAATTATCAATAAGATTAATTTCTAAATGAACTATGGGAATAGTCTTAGGGGGGACTAGCAAAATATCTGTAAGGACATCTTTAACTAAACTTTATTTACGCTGTTGAGACATTGTTATGTTGTACGCCTCAAAAGTTCTAACAACAGTGAAAACTAGCGATCGCGAAGGTTTTCTAGGATCAATCAACCAATCAACCCTACCACTGCAAAATGCGGGCGGTGTTAGCCTATTGCTGGTATTACTATGGGGGGCGATCGGTGCAACAGCTTACTATTATTGGAAATTGCACAAGACACAGAAACAACTGAAGATCGAGAAGGTCAAAAGTCATGAACTTGCCAAGAAGCTCAAACTAGCACTACACACTATTAATGAGCATGAGCGTAATCCCGATTTAATTCATTCTCGCGAATTTAATTTGGATTATCTCAGTATGAGGATGGAGGAGCCACATTTTTGTGATGTGATCTTGGCACAGATTAAAGTAAATCTTCGGCAAAAGGTTGCCCCCGCTTTGATGCCAACAGCAGCAGATAGTGGACAGGTGCGTAAGGTCGATGTGGTTTTTGATGTGTCCTATCAACCTGAACACCATGATGATTCACAGCTTCGTGTTCTCTTTCGCATCCATGTCAAGCTATCGAAAATTCCTACCCATGGTTCGCACAGTATTCTCAAGGAGTTGGAAGCTGGCTTAGAAAATTTTGTCTCAGCTTCAGATGAAAATCGGAATTGGCAACCCACGATTCAAGGCAGGTTAGCGGTCATTAGTTGGGATCAAAATGCTAAGCCCACACCACTACTAGTGATTGAGCAAACGAATGAGGGGACAAATGTGTTAATGCGAAATAAGCGCCTTGCTAATTCTCGAAAATAGAGACCTCAATAGTTGATAGTTATTTTCTATGTACAACGAACGTCGAAAATAACTATCAACTATTGACAATTATATTCAATAAAGTTAAGGTGTCATCAGTGAAGTCTTGATGCGGAAGTTTGACTCAGCACCGTTTCATTATTCATAGTTCAAATGCGTTTTTGCTGAGGTGGCAAAAGTAAAAGGAGCCTTTGTCACCCAGTCTTTTTTATCGCGTTATTGTCAATTAGGCAATCTGGGCAATGAGTCCCTATTTAAGATTTTAATAGTATAAATTCTCAATAATATGACCTTTAGACAATCTACCTCTCCCCAAGTTGTCAGTATTTGTACCAGTCAAGCTTTGCGTCGGTTTGATCTACCACTACTCCGATCGCTATCGAAACAATATGCGATCGCACAATGGGAATATTGCCAAGATCCCGATGAGCCAGTTGATGTAAATCTAGCGATCGCGTCATTGCACGAGTACTTACAATCTTGCCAAGGGGCTGTGCATCTAGTGGGACATGGGATTGCGGGATTGATTGGTTGGTTATATACGCAACAATATCCTGACTATGTGCGATCGCTAACTTTGCTATCGGTGGGAATAAATTTAACGACCAGTTGGCATAGTCACTATTATGAGCAACGTCAGTTAATGAGTTGTAGCCGTGAAACTATGCTGATGCGGACAGCTTTTTATTTATTTGGGTATCGGGATTCAGAAATGCTGCATTGGTTAGCCGATTTACTCAAGCAGGATCTGGATAGCTCTTTAATTCCCTATTCTTTCTCACCAGCAGCATCTCATATCATGCCAACTGCGATCCTCGTGCCAATTTTGGTATGTGGAGGGATGGATGATTATGTGATCGGTAATGGTGGTACTAACTCCTACCAAAAGTGGCGCTCATATCTCAAAGATAGCGATCGCCTTTGGTTATGTGAACAGGGCAAACACTTTTTTCATTACACGCAATGGCAAGCAGTGAATAAGCAAATACGTTGCTTTTGGCAGTCTCTCAATCTGGTAGCAAGCTGTCGCCAGCAAAATCAAAACATTATCTCCTGCTAAAAAATAGGCGACGCTTCGCGTCGCCTATTTTTTAGCAAACTTCATAGCTACCTAAGATTTTGAGATTTTCGGTGACAGATTGGAGTTCCTGTAAGGCTTCATAGAAATTGGGATCGTCGATCGGTGCATCGATATCGATGAAGAATATATATTCACCGAGCGATCGCTTAGTGGGACGTGACTCGATGCGGCTTAAGTTAATTTGGCGATCGGCGAATACTAATAAGGGTTTGACCAATGCTCCAGGCATATTTCGTTTGAGGCTAAATGCTAAAGAAGAATGTGTACCTTGGGTCGTAGTAGCAGTACGCCCTAGTACCAGAAAGCGCGTGAAATTATCAGGTTGATCGTTAATCGGAAATTCTAAAATCGGTAAATTGTAAATTTCGGCGGCGCGTTCTGAAGCGATCGCGGCGGCAGTGATATCTTCAGCAACAGTATGTAAACCTTCGGTAGTGGAGTCTGTGGCGATCTGCTGCACTGTAGGTAAATGTTGATCAAGCCATTGTTGGCACTGCGCTAAGCCTTGGGGATGGGAATAGACGGTTTTAATATCTGTGAGCTTTTCCGCACGGGTAATCAAGGCATGGGCGATCGGTAGGACGATCGCCTGCTGGATTTGTAATAGCTCCGATTGCCAAAGACTATCGAGGGTCATGGTTACGCCGCCTTGGATCGAGTTCTCGATTGGTACAACTGCAATTTCCACTTCTCCATTCTCAGCAGCCTTAATCGCTTGGGAAATGGTGGGATATGGGCACATTCTGGAAGGATAATGCTCTAGGTCAGGATATTTAAGTTGCAAATACCGCAGGGCTGCCATCTCTGTAAATGTACCTGCGGGACCAAGATAAGCGATCATTGTCATGATAAATCCAAAAAATATAGAGGAGCCACATTGTGACTCCTCTATATTTTTATAGATAATCAGTTGTTTTTGCTAGTTAAAACTTTACCGAAGCAGTTTTCTTTTCAGGTAGCTGGGTATATTCCGCCACAATCTTACGGAATTCTTCACCGTCAAGGGTTTCCACATCAAGGAGAATATCGACTAGGCGATCGCACAAATCACGATTTTCCTCGATCAGTTTTTTAGCGGTTTCGTAGCAGGTTTGGGCGATTTGGCGGATTTGGCGATCAATGCGATCGCCTAACTTCACAGAATAATCACTTTGGGGCATAAAGTTACGTCCTAGGAAAACTTCGCCACTTTCAGATTCGAGTGCTCCTAAGCCTAACTCCGACATTCCAAATTGAGTCACCATCAGCCTTGCGAGTCGAGCAACCTGTTGGAAATCACCCGATGCACCTGTGGTAATTTCGGCATCGCCAAAGACCACTTCTTCAGCAGCACGCCCACCGAGCATCATGGTGATCGTGTCAATAATTTGCGATCGCGATTCGAGACCATATTCCTCATCGGGCACACCCTTAGCAAAGCCTCCGATACCACCAGAGCGTGGCACAATCGTAATTTTGTCGAGGAGTGAAGCATTCTTGAGCAAAGTCATCACCAAGGCGTGACCAACTTCATGATAGGCAACTAAACGCTTCTTGGAGCTATCGAGCATCGGTTTCATACTTAAACCGATCGTAATCCGATCAATCGCATCGGCAATTTCCAATTCACCAATCGCCTCTTTGTAGCGCCTTGCCGCGAGAATAGCAGCTTCATTGAGCAAGTTCGCTAGATCGGCTCCCGCAAATCCAGGAGTTAAACGAGCGATCGACTCAATGGAGACATTTTCTTCCAGCTTTTTATTACGCGCATGGACTTTGAGAATTTCTTGGCGACCCTTGTAATCGGGATAGTCCACCGTGATTTGGCGATCGAATCTTCCCGGACGGAGTAATGCGCTATCTAAGACATCAGGACGATTGGTTGCAGCAACGACGATTACGCCTGTGTTGCCTTGGAATCCATCCATTTCTGTGAGCATTTGGTTAAGGGTTTGTTCACGCTCATCATTGCCGCCGCCTATACCAGCCCCACGCTGACGACCGACCGCATCAATTTCATCAATGAAAATAATGCAAGGTGCATTGTCTTTTGCTTTTTGGAATAAGTCACGAACACGGGATGCGCCAACGCCGACAAACATTTCTACAAACTCAGAACCCGATAGCGAGAAAAATGGTACACCCGCTTCCCCTGCGATCGCCTTAGCCAAAAGAGTCTTACCAGTTCCGGGGGGGCCAATCAGCAATACACCCTTAGGGATTTTTGCACCGACAGCCGTAAAGCGATCGGGCTGTTTAAGAAATGTAACAACTTCCTGTAATTCTTCTTTAGCAGTATCAATTCCTGCGACATCTTCAAACAAAATCCCCGTTTTCGCTTCAGGAGAGAATCGCGCCTTTGTTTTGCCAAAACTTAAAGTCTGTCCGGGACCGCCGGGGGCATTGCTGAGGCGACGAAGCACCATTAGCAAGATAAAAATCAATAGCAATGGCACAAAAAATGTACTTGCGAGCTGCCATAGTAATGTTGGCTGTTGAGGCGCTCTGACCGCAATATCAACATTATTCTCACGCAAAGCCTTCATTAATTCGGTATTGCCATCACGAGCGATCAAATCAACTCGTACTTTGCGCCCATCCTTCAAAACGGCTTCTGCAGCTAAACCATTACTTTCGATATCGATCTTTTGGACTCGATTTTCTTTGACATTAGAAAGTAAGTCGGTATAGCCTATTGTCGTTGCTGTTTCGCCATCCGCTCGCGCAGAGGTGGGCACAGCGATCGCCACACTTTGCAAGATCGCGAAACTCACGACCGTCGTTTTGACGCGCCGCCACAAGTTTGACCTAAAGAATTGTTTTGCAGAAGACATCACGCCCTGTTGCTCCTTATAACCCCGTCAATGCGGTATCGGTTGACTTTATTTAACTACTAGTCTAGTGCATTCCCAATATAAAGTAAGGTCAACGCAAAGCAGTGACCTTACTTTAATATTTATCACTGTGAGACAATTGCATTAAAATACACGCAAGTAACGCTTCGCATCTTTATCATATTTAGCTTATTTATCTCTATCCATGAACGCCACAAAAAATATTCAGCCCTTTTCTGCCGATGATTTTGCCAATGCCCTCGCCGAGCATAACTATGAGTTTGCTGTGGGGCAAGTCGTGAAGGGCAAGGTGATCTCAGTTGAAAGTAGTGGCATTTATGTCGATATTGGTGCTAAATCTTTAGGTTTTCTCCCCATCGAAGAAGCAACCCTGAGTGGTTCTTCCCGCTCTGGTGATGCTTTCCCCATCGGCAATGAGTATGAGTTTCTGATTATTAGTAGCCAGAATGCTGATGGTGAAGTAAAGCTATCGGTGCGCCGCCTATTATTCAAGCAAGCTTGGCAAACTCTGAAGGATTACCAAACCGAGTCAAAGGTATTCGAGACTAAGGTGATTGGTACTAATAGCGGTGGTGTGATTGTCGATGCCGTTGGTTTGCGTGGTTTTGTGCCGCGATCTCACCTCACTGATGCTACAGATCTAGCGAAACTCGTTGGCAAAAAAATTCCTGTAATGGTGCTAGATGCTGATGAAACTCGTAAAAAGCTAGTACTATCAAACCGTCAAGCGGCTAAACTTGCAGCGATCGGTCAACTCGCTAAAGGACAGCTAATTAGTGGCAAGGTAAGCAACATTCGTCCTTTTGGCGCATTTGTGGAGTTTGCTGGTGTATCTGGCTTGTTGCATGTCAAGGAAATGAGCCAAAAGCCTGTGAGTGATCCCACCCGTGTCTTTCAAATCAATGACATCATCAAGGCGGTAATTATCGATATTGATGAATCTCGCGATCGCATTGCCCTGTCCACCAAGCTGCTCGAACTGCACGCAGGCGAGATGCTTGATAACTCCGCACAGGTCTTTGCCGAAGCTGAGGAGCGTCTCGAAAAAAATATCAGCAAGCTCTGGGAAGCGTAGATCTCCAAAAATAGAGATACTACTTGGTGCTATCTCTATTTTCTCCCTAGAACTTCTATAATTGTTTTGGCAACAGTAAGTAATCTTTGAGCCTAATATATTAATAGTCATTAAAATATTTAAAATCAGCCCTCAAACTCAAATTTATGGAAACTAATTTTCTTGGTCTTCTAGCTACTGTCCTAGCAGTATTCGTACCTACCGTCTTCTTGCTGACCCTGTATATCCAAACAGCCAGCCGTGAAGAAGGTCAAGCAAATAAATAGCAAAAATCACAGCCATAAGGCTGTGATTTTTGGTTTTAGAATGCCATAAAAAAGGAGCGCGTAACGCGCTCCTTTTTTAGTTAGGGGGCTAAGGCATTGCCTCTAAACAAGCTGCCAATTGTCTTTAATGTAATCTTCAACTGGGTGAAAGGATTAGCGGGGACAACGGTTTTGTAAAGATAGCTGTCAAAGGTGAGCTTTTGCACATCCTTATCGGCACACATTTCCACAAAAGCTTCACGGGTGGCGTTGGTGGCATAAAACACATTCTGGAGAATGTCTAGGACTTTATAGGTCAAGCCATACTGCTTGTCCCAACGCTTGATGTAAACCTTGAGATCAGCTTCGGTAGGAATGCGCTTACCTGCTTCGGCAAACTCGACGATCGCTTCAGCACACATGCGACCCGATTTCGCAGCAAAGTAAATGCCTTCGCCACTGGACTTGGTGACATAGCCTGCGGCATCACCAACGAGGGCGATCCGACCGACTACACGGCGAGGACGAGGATGCTCAGGAATGGGGTGGGCTTCGACCTTAATCACTTCGCCACCTTCGATGCGAGGCAAAGCACGGGCACGAATCCCCGCTTGCAATTGCTTGATCAGGCGTTGGTTTTTGTGCATTGTGCCAGTACCAACTGCCACGTGATCGTATTTAGGGAAGACCCATGCATAGAAATCGGGCGATACATCATCGCCAACATACATTTCTGCAAGATCTTTGTAATATTCCATCTTGTCTTCAGGGATGCGGATTCGCTCTTGGAAAGCGATCGCATAGTTGTAGTCACCAGCATCCATTGCCTTAGCAACTACAGAGTTAGCACCATCAGCCCCAATAATCAGATCGATTTCTAGGGTACGGATAACACCTTCTTTGCCACCATCAGCAAAGTCTGAGTAGGTGATCACGTAGGGCTGATTGCCATTGTTATTAATCTTGATATCAAGGACACGCCCGTTAATCAGTTTTGCACCAAGATCGGCGGCACGATTGCGTAAGAAAGCATCTAAGACTTCGCGGCGACACATGCCGATATATTCATCGGGATTGTCTAGCTTAATGTCTACTTCCACATTACTGGGAGAGATCATTTTCATATTGCGAACGCGGCGATCGATGATCTCTGGAGGTAACTCAAACTCGGAAACCATACATAGAGGAATTGCTCCGCCGCAGGGTTTGGCGTTGTCCAGCTTCCGTTCAAATATATAGGTCTCAATACCTGCTTTGGCAAGTGTTTCAGCCGCACAAGAACCCGCAGGTCCGCCGCCTACAACAGCAACTCGTAATGTCAAAATGCGCTCCTAAAGCTATGTTTAATCAGGGTTTAACTATTTTGGATGTTAACATTGCCCCTAGGGTGATCAGGGCAAAATTGATGAATATTAACATTTGTATTGTTTTGTATATCACTAGACAAATCAAAAACCAAATATAGTGAAACGCTGCCTCACTATATTTGGTTTTTATGACCTAACAAGACTGGTGACAGATATACGCAAACGAGACACTAGAAAAACTTTACAAATAGTGCTTTGCACCACTTGTAAAGTTTTTCTAGGTTTGGGTTTCAGTGCAAAGTATTTTAGGTCAGTTTATCTAAAGCCGATTTTGCTGCTTTTTGGACAGCTTTTTGAAGGCGGCTGACGGTTTTAGTAACTTGTTTCTCTAATTTCTTTTCCACATTTTCCAGAGTCTCATTCACGGCATCCACTGCCCAACTGTCAAATTCCTCAAGGCGATCGCGAACGACATCAACTTGCTTATCTACAGTTTTGTGAGCTTTTTTGATATTTTTTTGATACTGCTCTTGAGCCACATCAGCAACCGTATGTAGTGTTTTTTCCAGATGTTGCTTTAGGTCTTTGCGCTGTTTGGGCATGGCGACAACTCCTGAGTGAGCCACTGCAAAAGTATGGGTTTTAACTATAATACTAGTGCGATCGCCAATCTTGGCAAAGAGCTAAGCAAGCACTCACAATGACACAAGATTTCCATCAAACTAATCTGGACTCAGATTCACATCAAGATTTTTACAATCAAGGCTTAGCTAAAGCCAAGGCTGGAGATCGCTATGGGGCGATCCAATGTTTTAGCAAAGTAATTGCCACTGACGCTGAGTTTGTGGAAGCTTACTATCAAAGGGGATTGTTACTTTTTGATTTGGGAGATCATCAAGGCGCGATCGCCGACTATAACCAAGCCTTAAGTCTTCATCCCCAATATCTAGATACGTATATTGCACGGAGCATGGCTAAAATTGCGATCGCCGATCTCACTGCTGCTCAAGCTGATATTGCCCAAGCGCTGGAACTTAATCCTAAATCAGCGACGGCTCACCAGTTACTAGGCTTGACCTACAAGCAACAAAATCAAATTGAAAAGGCGATCGCTACCTACAAAAAAGCCGCAAGCCTATTTTTAGAACTGCGCGATGAAGATAATTGTCGTCGTTGTATCGAGAGCTATAAACCTTTAGAAGCACTGCTACCACCATCTCAGGAGGAAATCTTCGCAAATGTCCAGCAAAAAATCGATCAGAGTGACTATACCAACGCCTTAATCGATCTCAATTGGCTCATACAAATTGAGCCAAAAAATGCTAGAGCTTTCTGTTTGCGGGGTCTAGTTTTAGGCAAACTTGGTGATTCTCAAGGTGCAATCAAAGATCTCAATCAAGCGCTATTTCTAGAGCCTCAGAATCCTGAAATTCGCATCGGTCGTGGCAAAATTCGGGTAGAAATTGGCGACGCACAGGGTGCGATCGCTGATTTTAACGAGTTACTCCGCGAATATCCCAGCAATAGTGAAATTTACATAAATCGCGCTAGAGCCTATCTCAAGCTTAAGGACTATCGCACGGCGATTGAAGATTTTTCGAGATCGCTAGCTATAGATACAAATAATCCCCAACTATATTGCGATCGTGCTGAAGCAAGATATGACTTTGGTGATCTGAAAGGTGCGATCGCTGACTATCAACAAGCCGCCAATATTTGGTTTAACCAGTCCATCATGGATCGTTATCGCTATGCCCTAGCTCGCATCAATCTTTGGCAATCAGAATTGGAAAAACAAACCCAAGAGGCGAAACGTAAACAGGATAAAGCCGCAGCAACAATCGATTTAATGCAGATGCCCAGTCTGGAATTGCAGCAACGTTTACTCGCTTTAGTCGGAGGCAATATGGCGATCGCTCAGCGTCTCATCGACATTGCCAAACAAGATCATCCAAATATGCCCGAAGTTTGGTACTGGCAAAAGGTAGTTTTCGATCTAGAAAGCGAGCAAAAATGAAAAAGCGCTGCTAAGCAACGCTTTTTTATTTTTAGTGTTAAGCCCTCAACGGGATTTGAACCCGTGACCTTTCCCTTACCAAGGGAATGCTCTACCCCTGAGCCATGAGGGCGTTTTTTTGACGCTTTGTAATTATGACACAATGCTGTGCATTTTTTGCAAGCTTAGAAAAAATATTTGTATAGCAATGTAAGAGATAACTAGGACAAATCAAAACCCAAATAAGTGAAGGCGGCACTTCGTGCCGCCTTCACTTATTTGGGTTTTACCTAAACAAAACTTAAATGGCTATAGATAACAAAGCAATGCCCTCATTTTTCGATAAAAAACAGCCGCAGAAACATATCTACGGCTGTCAAAAAGGAGTGTAAATGAAAAGGAAAATCGAAAACCTTACTGAGCCTTACGTTGATTGCTATCAATCACCTTCTGAACCTCTGGACCTGGTTGATAGGTATAACCCCAGTTCGCATTCTGACTATCATCAATGACACGTGGAGTGACAACTATGACTATTTCACTACGGTTATTAGTATTAGTTTCCTGACGGAATAAAGCACCAATGATAGGGAGATCGCCAAGGAACGGAACTTTGGTTACACTTAGAGTGTCTTGATCGCGAATAATTCCAGACAGCACAAGAGTTTGACCATCTCGCATACGTATTTTACCTGAATTCAAAATACGCTTGCTTAGAGACCTAACAAAAACTGGGATACCATTGTTATCTACTCTATTGACAAGCAACTCTCCTGGAGCAGTTACTGAAGGTGAAACAGATAGATTGACGAATCCATTATCATCAACTCTATCAATTTGGATGTTTAAGGCAAGACCCACATCTTCTACAGTAATGGTCTGAGTAGCAGGAGTCAAAACCGTACCATTTGCATTAAATGTCGCAGCCGTGACTGTGCTCTTAGTTGCTACTCCTTCTGTTAGGCTTACCGTTCCTGTTTCTCCCTCTTGGACAGTAATAGAAGGATCGGTTATGATTTTAGCGTTGTTGTTAGCAACACTAAAGTTTAAAGAAGCAAAAAGTGTTTGAGGTGTAACTAGTCCATTACCTCGATTTAGATCTACGAACAATGTACCAGCATTAGAATTTAGCACTGCGGTAGTCCCTCCACCATTACTACTAGGATTAAAGGCAAGGGAAGAACTAAATGTTTGGTTAGCCCCTAAGCGGACTTCAACAACTTTTACGTTAACCACAACCTGTCTCTTGCGAAAATCAAGTCTCGCTAGCTGAGCTTCAGCAAATTCAACCTGTCTAGGACTACCAATTAATGTTAGTGAGTTACCACGCTCTTCAGCTATAACTTGCAATCCCTTCAAAAGAGGCGTAGCGCCTGACTCTGGTGTAATTGCAACAGTTTCTAATGTTGGCACTGCTTCTGTGGGGATATTTACCACTGTGGTGGCAGCAGAACCAATAGTTGCAGTTTGAGTACCAGGAATAGGTCGTTGACGGTTTACAACACGAGATGCCCCTAATCCAATTAGATAGGCTGATGCCTCGCCAACTGTAATTTGGTTAAGACGATAGCTTTTTGTGACTAGGTTTTTCAAGGTTATCGGAAGCTTAGTTGCCACAAAAATTGTTTGACCGATACGGTTTGCCTCTAGTCCAGAAATTCTCAATACATTGTTAAAAACATCTTGAGCAGTTTCATTCTCAATCGAAAGACTAACAGGTTGTTTTAGACCACCAGATGTAGCAGCTGGCGCACCAGCCGCAGCAGGTGCTTCCGCAGAAACAACACTTAAGCCAGCAACACGACCGATTAATGTCAATACCTCAATCGCTGGTGCTTCACGCAAAGTAATCCTTGGGACTCGTTCCGCCGTGCCTAAATCGACAATATCTGGACGAAGTTTAGCAGTTGTTGTTGCGATGTCTCCAACAGGAGGAGTCTTTAATTGGCGAAATGGAGGTACAACACCTGGAACACGACCCGGTAGCTGGGGAGTAACTGGATTTGAAACAGGTGGTGGTGCATTATTTGTTTGGTTAGCCTGAGCAACACGAGTCTTACCGTCAGGAGATGTAATAGTAACCTTCGGCTCAAATAATGGATTCCCCACTGAAGATTGGCTAGTAGTATTTTGAGTAGTCAGGACTTTACTTGTTTCAGGGGAGTTCTGTTGGCTAGGGACAACACCAGTTTCAGGTGCATTGGTCGAAGAGATAGAGCTATTCTGGATAGCTGAAGGCTGTGTCTCTAGACTCAAAACCAAACCTTCGGGAGTATCCTGACGCTTAATAAGCTCCTTAAGTACTTCTGGATCTGTAGTATTTACACGAATCTTAACTTTATTTGCTGCGTATTGAGTTGCTTCAATTGAGGTGATCCCTGGCATGGGATTTACTTGTGCATAGGTAGCATTGCCATTACCGAGTTGCAGTTGCGCTCCATTTAGTAATGCTACCCATGCCTTACCCTGCCGAGCGTAGGTGACTTGAGGTCGATCGCTACTAGCAAAATTTAAAGTGAGATTGAGGCGATCGCCTGTCACACTGGTATTGATATCAGTAATGCGGCTAGCAACAGCAACGACATCACTTTGATTGGCTGATACTTGATTTTGATTTTGCGCCTGAATTGGGGCGATCGCAAGTACCTGTGGGCAACTTGCAGCCATTAACAGCCAGCAAGCCAAAGACTTGACCTTCGATTTTCCGCTCAATTTGGCATTCAACTTGGCACTCATAATTACACTCCTCATGGTTCCTCTCGGAACTCAATACGCTTAATCTTTTTAGTAAACCTGTAAGAACTTGCACATTTCCTAACTAAAGGAACGACAGAACCAAGACAGAATTGACACGATTATGGGTCGAGATTATACCACATCTTGTCAATTTCAAATCAAAAAAATAATAAGGCTCCCCAATCAACTTAGATTGCTTGTCTTACAAGGAGCCTAGGCTTCTTGCCCTATTATAATTTCCACTTAAATATTGATTATTTTTTGGGTGGAGCCGCAGCCGCAGCCTTAAGTTCTGCTTCGGTCAATGGCACGAAAGCTTCCAACGTGAAATCAGCTCCGATCAAAGGTGGAAGAATATCGATAATCTCTTTTTCTTTACCTGCTGCGATCGGACGAGAGAATTTAAACTTCTCACTAGGCAGTGGTCTTTTAGTCAATTTCAAATTTTTGACAACTAGTAAGGGCTTCAATCTCTCAATTCTTTGGATTGTATTGAAAACATCTTCAAATTTGCCATCAAAACCAATAGTGAATGAGTAGGTATTGTACTGGGGTCCCTTAATTGGTTCTGCGGGTTGAAAAGCTCGCATTGTACCTGCGATCTCATAGGAAAAGTCTGGCGGTAAAGCAATGACAATCGTTTTTGGGATCTGCTCCTGAATGTCCCGCATCATAGTGTCGATGTTATCAACATTTGGCAAAAGAGATAGAATAAATTGATTCTGCTTGGTTGCATCTTCAATTTTTTGAGCAACGTTGCCTTTACTTGCTACTTTTTGTTCCAAAGCTGTAAGACCAGACTTTTTAGTAGCAATATTATTTTGCCCAGACTGCACTTGATCCCAAATAGGCATCACATAAGTGTTAGCAACATAGGCGGCAAGAACAAGTCCGCCAACCCCTATCAGAATGCCTAAAACTTTAGAAGTTAAAGTCACTCCAAATAGAGTAATTCCACCTGATCCGCCCTCATCATTTGATATAACTCCAGCATTCGTCATTTTATTTGATCACTCCTTTTTGTCTTAATAGATTAACTCTCGCAACTAGTCCATCGGCTCCTAACTTTTGTAGCTGAGGTAATAATTCTGCTGGACTTTTAGATGTTGTTGTTGCTTGAAGTTGAAAATTAACTAATGTAAAGTTCTTGTCAGCGGTAGCAGGTTGTAGAGTTGAAGACACTAGCTTTGTTTTATCGCTATCTAAAAGAGGAGAAGCTTTTAGCAATAATATGTAGTCATTTAACTCGTTGTAGTTAGTAGCTGTTCCATCTAGAGTTATCGTTGACTGACTAGTAGCTTGTGGTGTTGCGGCAGTAACAGCTTGTTGTGTAATAGATTTAATTTGTACTGTGAGGGGAGTGCGTTTTCTAAGATCATCTGCGATCGCACTCACAGGCAAATTACCAACAAAGAGATTTAAAATCTGATTAGTTCTATCTTGGATTGCTTGAAGTTGTTTTTCTTGATCTTCCAAGGACTTGATCTTGCCGTTCAGCGAGGTCTCTTTGGCTGTCAAAGTAGCCAATTCCTGTTGGATTCCTTCGTTAGCGGAATTGAGGAAAAAGAATGCACCACCAACTAAAGCAAGTGCCACTACAGCTACAGCACCACCATAAATCAAAAATTGAGAATCAGCGATCGGCTGTCTTTCTACGCCCTGCGCTTCAGCAGCAGCACGATCATTTAAAAAGTTAATGTCAAGTGTATACATAGTTTCAAACCTCCCTCAAACCTAAACCTAGAGACACAGACATTGCCATACGATCTTGGATGGGAATATCCCCATCAACAGATACACCTATAGCAGTGAGTGGATCGATCGCACTTGCTGCAATGCCGAGGCGTTGGCTAAAGAACTCATTCAACTGACCAATGCAAGCTCCAGGACCTGCGATCAGCAATTGAACCACATCGGAACCGGGAGACTGACTGGTATAGAAATCAATTGAACGGCGCAATTCATCGGAAAGGTCGCCAACAACCCGCATAATTGCCGCATCACCAGGCGTATTGCCACCACCTGCTAAGCTGGCTGTATCCATAGACTGCACAGGCACAACCGTTGAGCTTAACATCTCCATATCTGTCGTCCGACGTGGTGGCAAATTAATAGCTCTTAATTGAGCATTTTGAATTTGAGCAGTACCAATTGGGAAGGTGCGCGAAAACTGTGGTACACCATCAACTGTTACCGTAATTTCCGTTGCTTCATACTCAATATCAACAATCGCTACAGCTTCTGCTAGGGTACTAAATCTAGATAGCTCATTATGCATTGCACGAATCAGAGCAAAGCTACTGACCTCCACAATGTCTACCTGTAGCTGGGCTATCTCTAAAGCCTGAATATAGCTATCTGTTACTTCTTTTGGTGTTGCTACCATCAGAATTTCAATACGCTCGATCCCATCATCATCTAGTGATGTACCCAGCTTTTGATAGTCCACATCTGCGTCTTCACGGGGGAATGGTAAATACAGACTAGCTTCTTGATTGAGTACCATTTCCCGTAATTCCAAATCAGGAATTTCCGCAGGTAAGCGAATCAAGCGACTAACTGTCTCACGACCAGGTAACGCTGTAGCAACTTTTTTGACCTTGATCTTTTTCTCTGAGAGCAAACTGCGAATGATTTCTCCCAGCGCTACAGGGTCGAGAATACGTCCTTCTTCAACGGTTCCTTCAGGAAGTTCGACACTACCATGAGTGACTAACTTATAGGAAGATTGCCCCTTGCGGCGCAATTGAACAAGATTAACTTTCTCGGAAGTGATTTCTATTCCGATGCCTTTTTTAGACTTTCCGCCAAACTTTAAGCCGAACATAAGCGTGTCTTTACGAGTTTTGTAGCTTTTGTAGCACTGGGCATACTAAACAATGGAGGGATTATAGACTGTAAGTGTCCATTGTCAATAGGACAAGAAAAAATAATCATGTCCAATGTCGTAGATGTCTGATTTTGCCTTGTTTCTTATAGACGATTTTGGTTGTTTTAGCAAACAAAATAAAAAAGCGTTGGCATATACCAACGCTTTTTTATTTTGTTTGCACGAAAACCCAAGAGTCTCTAGCTCTTTGCTGTGATGTAATTTAAAACAGTAGTTGAGAGAGGATTGGCTAAGCCAATCCTCTCTCAACTTTTTGTGACTTGGCTTTGCCAAGTCACAAAAAGTTGTTTCTTTACTTGCTCTTGCGTAGTTCCATCTGTTTGGCTTGGATTAAGCCTCGTAAATACGGATTTTGTCTTTGTTCACGGGTAATCTGATTAAATTCCTTATTGGTAAAACCACGACGGTGAATTTCTTTTTCGGTGAAACTCCGCAGTTGATTACAAAGATCCTGCAAAAATTCGGGTGGTTGAGAGATGTCGCAAACTTTGGTTTGTTGTGATTCGGCAAGATTGGCGACAGTTGACCAATTAGAATTATTTTTGGCAGTCCGAAAAATTTCTAAACGTTTGTTTTCGATCGCATTTACGGCTGAGGCATAGCGAGTTAACTGGTCATCCCCAAAAACGGCCTGAGCCAAAATATTATTTAATTGGGTTACTGATTGATCGGTTTGAGCAAAAGTTAAGGAACGATCGCGATTAATTAAAGGCTCCACAATCATCGATATTGCTAAACATAAGCCAAGTAAACTAGCCCTACCTATTCCTCTCTTGAGATCGGCTACATACTTTGGGAAATTATTTTTGAGATTACCTGAATGCCTCTGATACTGCATATTCATAACTAAGCGCCACTATGCCAAAACTACTAAGGACGTATATACAAAATATTGACTCAAACAATCTGATTTTGTTGCCGCAAATATGACTGAATGAAAGGTTCGAGATCTCCATCCATCACATTTTGAATATTCGTAGTTTCTTCACCTGTACGCAAATCTTTTACTAGTTGGTAGGGATGAAACACATAATTGCGGATCTGATTTCCCCAAGCGGCTTCGACCATATCACCACGAATATCGGCAATTTTTTGAGCGCGTTGCTCTTGGGCAATAATTAGCAACTTGGCTTTGAGCAAACGCATCGCATTTTCTTTGTTTTGTAATTGCGATCGCTCTTGGGTGCATCGCACTGAGATACCTGTGGGTAAATGGGTAATGCGTACCGCCGTTTCAACCTTGTTAACATTTTGCCCACCCTTGCCGCCTGCCCGAGTAGTCGTAATTTCGAGTTCCTTGGGATCAATATCGAGATCGACATCTTCCTCCAGCAATGGCATCACTTCCACACCAGCAAAACTAGTTTGGCGCTTGTCATTGGCATTAAATGGGGAAATCCTGACTAGACGATGCGTACCTTTTTCGGGAGCAAGATAGCCATAGGCATAACGCCCATGAACTAATAGGGTGACAGACTTAATGCCTGCTTCTTCCCCCTCAGATATTTCCGAAATTTCGACTTTATAACCTTGCGATTCACAAAATCGGGTATACATTCTGAGGAGCATTTCTGTCCAATCCTGTGAGTCAGTGCCACCTGCCCCCGCATTGATCGTTAATACTGCGTCGTATTTGTCATAAGTACCAGATAACAATTGTTCTAGATCCCAGCGATCTAGTTCTTGCGATAGTTCACGAAGGCTTTGCTTGGCTTCATTGGCTAGGGATGGGTCATCTTCGAGGGCAAGCAATTCAGCGATCGCCTCTAGGTTTTCGATATTTTTACGCCAGCGATCAAATTTTTCGAGATAGGATTTCAGGGCATCTAGCTCACGCATTGTTTTTTGCGCTTGGTCGCTATTTTCCCAAAATTCTGGCTGGGAAGCAGTTTGCTCTAAGTCACTGATTTTTGCTGCGATCGCAGGTACGTCAAAGATAGTCCTGAGCAATGCTCAGGCGCTGAGATAAAAGTTGAGTTTGGCGCGCGATCTCCGTAACGTCCACTGACAATATGTCTCCGAATATAACGATTAGTTTTCCAATAAGTATTGTATAGCAATCGCTATGAGAGTATCTTTTGGCAAAAAGCGATCGCTAAGGTACATAGGGTTCCGCGACTTAATAAAGAACCAAATTTTTTGTGGCGCGGCAAAGCCGCGCCACAAAAAATCGGTTCCTTATTTTCCTGCATGTCCCCTATGCAGAAACAAAAGATATTGGGAACTACATTGCTCTAAACTACGTTCATTGGCATAGTCTTAAGTCTGAAAATATAACCTTAAAGGTGATTTGCTTGGTCTATAAATATAGGTTAGTTTAACCTGTAGACTTCTATGAAGCTCTAAATCATAGATATCTACGAATACTATTCCTATAGAGTAGCTATCATATTTTCAGAATAAATACTTTAACATGAAATAAAAATCAAGGAGTATGGATACCAAATATGACAGCCCCCCATCATGATGAAACCGAACTTAGCGTTAACTTGACCGAAAATCCCACATTAGTGGTTACTGACGATAGTGGAACACGCAAAATATATTTAATTGCTGATAAATATACTATCGGGCGTGAAGCAGACAACACAGTGAAGCTAAATTCTGACTTTGTCTCTCGCTATCATGCAATCTTGATAAAAGTTCGCCATAACAATCGACCTGATGGCTATCGAATTGTTGATGGTAGCTCCTCAGGTAAACTCAGCAAAAATGGCATTGTCCTTAATGCGGTGAAAAAAGTTTCCTCCTATGAACTCCAAGATGGCGATATTATTACCTTTGCCCCTGAAGTCCATATTCTCTATCTTTCGCCAAAGCTAACTTGAAGTTTAAGTTTTAATGCAATAAGGTTGAATGCACAGCTAACGACTAAATTTTAATGTATAGGTTTTAAGGTATTAAGTCGAGTTACTTCTCTAACTCTTGATAAAAATCTATAATTCCAGCCATTTGTAGAGTAAAGTAGAGCGAGATTAACCCAAATGCTTACTAGTAGCCTTATACTTTTCGCTGGTAAGCGACATCTACTTCTTTTCTTGGTGAGCTAATGAGCGAAACACACGTTAGTCACACGCTATTAATTACAGATGCGAGAGGTAGTAGAAAACTCGCACTTGATGGCTTAAAGTACACAATTGGGCGGGATGTGAATAATAATATTCAGCTTTATTCACGGTTTGTGTCCCGTCAACATGCTGTATTGCTTAGAGTCCCAGGGGAAGGGGGCAAATATTCTTATCGAATTATTGATGGGGATTTGTCTGGTAAGCCGAGTGTCAATGGTGTCATCATTAATCACCACATGAAAGTTGCGTCTTCCTATGATTTACGCAATGGAGATGTGATTACGCTTGCGCCCAATGTGGAATTAACCTATTTGAGTACTCCTAATTAAACAAATGCGGCGCTTTGCTTAGAGGACATAAAAACCAAAAGATGGGTGGCTGCGCTTCGCGCAGCCACCCATCTTTTGGTTTTGTCATGTTTTTGCTGACATTTTTGCTGATGATTTCTAGTCCGTCTAGTCTGGTGCTAAATGGAAAAATGAAAACTAGTAAATTAGCAATTTGGCTTAATTGCAGCAAATATGGCAATTGTTTTATCCACTCAAGACAACATCGAATTGCTGCTTACGTTAGTTAAAGTGGCGATCGCAGTAGGTGTAATTGCGATCGCCATGGGCTTATTGTTTTGGTTGCGACTCAAAAAACTCGAAAAACGCATATATCTGAGTCGTAAGCATCGAAACCAGAGATTTGCCACGAGAAATTATCCCAAAATGGCGAAAACCATTATGGCAAGCACAGCCTCACATCGTTACAATGGCAATGCAAATCACATGCCTCCACACAAAACTCAGTTTTATCATCCCAAAACCTTGGCAAAACCATCAAAAATATCGCCTCGGCATTCAGGTCAATCTGGTTGGCGTTGGCTAGTGGCGATCGCGATCGCGAGTGTGACAGGCATAGCAATCGCTTTGCTGCAATTTAGCAATGGTTTGATTAATTTTGACTTAATGCCTCTTATTTGGCTGTTAATTGGGTTAGCGCTATTTATAGGGGCTATTTGGGAATAGTCAAGAAAAAGACGGCACTAAGTGCCGTCTTTTTCTTTGTTTTTGAAGTACGGAGGATTGTTTCCCCGCCGAAGGCGGGGAAACAATCCTCCGTACTTCACTAGACTGGTAAACGCTATATGTCTAAATGCGCGACAATGAGATTCTGGAGAAATACAAAAAATCTAGCAAATCAATCTAGTAAATACTTAGGCGAATAATATGCGACGTGCGGTGTTATGTGGATATTACGGGATGGGAAATGGTGGCGATGAGGCGTTGCTTGCCACCTTGCTACAAATGCTACCTCAGGATATCCAACCGCTTATTTTATCGGCTAGCCCAAAAGCTACCGAAACTTTACATCAGGTCGAGGCTAGCGATCGCTATTCGGTATTTGGATTGATTAATGCATTCAAGCAATCAGATTTATTTATTTGGGGTGGCGGCAGCTTGATGCAGGATGCCACCAGTGCCAGAAATCCCATTTACTATGGCGGTTTAATGGGCTTAGCGCAGGGGATGGGTTTGCAGACAGTCGCATGGGCGCAGGGAGTTGGTCCCTTGAAGCGTGGCTTAAGTAAATGGATTGCCAAACGTGCTTTTCAAGGATGTCATGCGGTATCGGTACGCGATCGCCACTCCGCCGAGTTACTAGCTGATTGGCAAATCACAAGCATTATTGCGCCCGATCCTGTCTGGGCATTGGCATCCACACCGATGGATATATATGGTGATATTGCTTCGCCTCTTGTGGCGGTAGTTTTGCGATCGCATCCTGCTTTAACATCTTGTCGCCTCGCCACGATTACAGAAGCCTTGCAAAATTTACAAGCGCAAACCAATGCTTATATTTTACTAGTTCCATTTCAGCCATCACAGGACAAGGCGATCGCTCAGGCAATTTGTGATTCTCTGAATGACAAGTTTCCCAAACAGAGTCAAATCATCATTCAAAAAGATCCGCGTAAACTGAAGGGGATTTTCCGAGGTGTGGATTTAGCGATCGCCATGCGTCTACATGGTGTGATAATGGCGGCTAGCGAAGGTTGTCAATGTTCAGCAATTAGCTATGATCCGAAGGTTTCCTATTTAATGGAAGATTTGGGAATTTCGGGTTGGGAGTTAGAGAATTTACCTGATGATGCTCAATCACTTACGGATGTTTGGATTAAGGATTTAGAGAATAAAGATGGAGCGATCGTGTCCCGTATTGATCAGTTAAAACAACAGGCTCTCATTCACAAAAAAATATTAAGTTAAAGCCATAGCTTGCATAAATGGAACTTACATAATGACTGATGTTACGTGGAACTCAGGGTAAGAATTTCTTGCTGCTAGCAGAGCAGGGCAACCACGGGGGGATTGCCCCTACCTATAATAATTTAAATTTGGGGTAGGGGCAATCCCCCGTGCCAGCCCCGACTCTCAAGATTGCAGGACTTCCTTCCACGTAACATCAGTTAAAAAGTCAAATGGCGTTACAGGTCGAAGTCCTACACCAACATTCCTTGAATAGGAAGGAAGTAGTATATGGAATCACCACAGCAAATTCTTGAATTTCTCGATCGCCGATTTAATGCGATTGAAATGCCTTGCTTTGGCAATATGAATATTGACTATGTTTCCTCAAGACTATTAGCTTTTCGTGATGAGACACGATGGATGCTTTTGTTTAACTCGATTACTTGGTGTCCTGCGGGACAAGGGTTAACGACGATAGTGGAATGTGTTGGTAATTGTGTGCAGGGCAGACAGGGCTTTGATAGCGATCGCATTTTTATCACTGGGCAAATTCAGTATGATGAATTACTGGATACTTATAGGGTGAATGTTCGCAATAAGTCTATTCCTATTACCGAGTTAGAAATTATTGCCCATCCTGATCTGTATGCAGATCGTGAGTTTGATATTGCGATCGCTCTATTAGCCGACTATCGCGAAGAGTTACTTGCCTCTAGAGATGAATATGAGAAATTCATTCCTGAAGGATTAATAGAAGTCTTACAGTTGGATGAATGGCATCATCCTGACTGGGGCTGTCCACCGATTCAAACAGAGAGCTTTCCATTAATTGCAGAAGTTCTCTTTACAGGTAATTCTGATTTGTATACACCACCCCAAAAATCTAATACTAGTTGGCATTTTTGGTTTCCCAAATAATTTTTATAAACAGAGAGGAACGCGAAGCGTTCTTCTCTGTTTATGGGGTTGATAGTAATCTTAATAAAGCTACTAAGTAAGGAATTTGCCACTAATTAAAGTACCTGTGGCTTCGACTCCGCTCAGCCAACGTTAGCTGAGCGAAGTCGAAGCTAGATAACTTTAGTGGGACATTTTTTATTCACAAGAGCCTAATACTCTAAATGTTATAGTTATAATTAGTGACAATTAACTATTAAATCAAGAGAAGCAAATGATTTCTGAGCCAGACTCAAATCCAGAAGAAAATAGCTTCTCAAATCTATCGATAGAGTCTGAGCAAAATCAGCAGGAATATTTTCCAATAGTGGGGATTGGGGCATCTGCGGGGGGATTAGAAGCATTTACGCAAATCTTACAAAACTTGCCTAGTGATACAGGTATGGGATTTGTGCTAATTCAACATTTAGCACCTTTACATATCAGTCAGCTCAGTGAGATTTTGCAACGCTCTACAGAAATGCCTGTCCATCAAGCCAGTGAAGGAATGAAAATTATTCCTAACTCTATATATGTGATTCCGCCTAATACACTGATGACGCTGGAACAGGGCATTTTAAAGCTAGAACCTCGACGGCGAGTGCGGGGAAAATACATGGTGATTGATGGCTTTTTTAGTTCGCTTGCAGCAGATCGCGGTAATCTAGCGATCGCAGTTGTCCTATCAGGTAGTAATGAAGATGGCACAGCAGGTTTGGGGGTAATTAAGTCTGTAGGGGGCATTACCTTCGCGCAGGATATTATCTCAGCCGAATTTCCCACAATGCCAATGATTGCGATCGCTTCAGGCTATGTGGATTTTGTCCTCTCACCTGCGGAGATTGCCAATGAAATCGTCAACATCAGTCAGAGTAAAAATGAAATAGCAAATATGGAGATCGATGACGAGAATGCTTCGGATGAAACAAATGACGAAGTTTCGTCAATATTTGAGGAAAGTCCAGAATCTCTCACTCAAATATTTATAATGCTGCAAAAAGCGATGGGGGTAGACTTTAGCCATTACAAACAAGGCACGGTCAGAAGAAGAATTTCGAGGCGAATGGGTTTAATAAACATCCAAAATCTCGATCAATATGTCCAATATTTACAAGAGTATCCCCATGAAGTTGAGAAGCTATACCACGACATTTTGATTAATGTGACCAGCTTTTTTCGGGATTCAGAATCTTTTAGCGCACTCCAACAACTGGTATTTCCCGTAATTTGTCAAAATAAAAGCTTCGATGTACCAATTCGCATTTGGGTGGTGGGTTGCTCAACAGGTGAAGAAGCTTATTCCATTGCCATCTGTTTATTAGAATTTTTTGATAATCTACCTATAAGACCGCCAATTCAGATTTTTGCAACCGATATTAGCGAAATTGCGATCGAGAAAGCCCGTCAAGGAATTTATAGTCAAAATGTATTAACCGATGTGTCTCCAGAGAGATTACGACGCTTTTTTACACCAATGCAGGGAAGCTATCAAATTGGTAAATCTGTCAGAGAATTATGTGTATTTGCACGGCAGAATTTGACTAGCGATCCACCCTTTTCGCGGCTAGACTTGATCAGTTGTCGAAATATGCTGATTTATCTAGAGCCATCTCTGCAAAAGAAGATCATGCCAATATTTCACTATGCACTGAATCCCGATCGCTTTTTGATGTTGGGAAGTTCTGAGGGAATTGGCAATGCTACGGATCTGTTTGCAATCATTGATAAAAAATATCGTATTTATCAGCGTAAACTCACACCACCTCGCATGAACTTCAACTTTGGCAAAAGCACTTATACGAGCGAAGCAGGCAATTTGGAAGACAATTCTAGTTTAGTTGATGACATTAATATAGAACAATTAGCCGATCAAGTAGTTCTGAATCGCTATGCACCTGTGGGTGTGACAGTTGATTACAATTTGGAAATCTTGAAATTTCGTGGACAGACTAGTCTTTTTCTCGAACCTGCTCCAGGTAAAGCGAGTTTGAACTTATTAAAAATGGCGCGTTCGGAATTAAAGCTAGAATTGCGATCGCTGATTCATAGTGCTAAAAATCAGGACATTCCCGTTTGTAAGGATGGCATTGAGATGCAGCAAAACTTGCTGGTGAAGATCGATGTAATTCCCCTACGCATTAATAGCGATCGCTTCTTTTTAGTACTGTTCGAGAGTCGTCCTAATCCCTCTCTATCCACTAACTTCACGATCAGGTCTCTCACAAAATCTCGTAAAGTGCGGCAGACGGAGGCAGAAATTGAAGTCATGCGCCTCACCTACGAGTTAGAAAACACCAAGGAATATTTGCGATCAATCATTGAGTCTCAAGAGGCGACCAATCAAGATCTTAAGGTGGCTAGCGAAGAGTTTCTATCTAGTAATGAGGAATTGCAAAGTGCTAATGAGGAACTAGAAACTGCTAAGGAAGAAATTCAAGCCACGAATGAAGAACTAAGCACAATCAATGACGAGTTACGCGATCGCAATATTCAATTACATACAGTTAATAACGATTTACAAAATCTGCTGAGTAGTGTGAATATCCCGATTTTGATGCTGTCAGGCGACTTGCGGATTAGACGCTTTACACCCATGGCAGAACAGTTATTTAACCTGATTTCTAGTGATGTAGGACGACCCTTTAGCGATATTCAAACCAATATTGAGGTTCCCCACCTCATCGAACTAGTAACATCAGTAATTGATACCTTGATTCCCTATGAGCAGGATGTACAGGATCGTGGAGGTCATTGGTTTAGCCTCCGTATCCGTCCCTATCGCACTACTGATGATCGCATTGATGGAGTAGTCATTAGCTTAATAGATATTGATGTGCTCAAACGCAATGCACTCGCCCTAGAATCAGCCCGTAACTACGCTCATACAATCATTGAAACCTTACGCCAGCCCTTGATCGTACTCAACTCTGAGCTAACAGTAATTACGGCAAACCGCGCCTTTTATGAAATCTTCCAAATGAATCCTGCTCAAGTAGAGCAGCAATCAATTTTCGAGCTAGGACGAGGAGATTGGGATATGCCCAAAATGCGATCGCTCCTAAATGAAACATTGCTAATGGATATTTCCGTGCATGACTACGAAGTTACCCAAAACTTTTCGCAATTAGGCACGCGCACGATGTTGCTCAATGCTTGTCAGATCGAGCAAAGTGATATTGGCAAGATGATTTTAATTGCGATCGAAGACATCACCGAACAGAAACTCCAAAAGCAACAAATGCTTACCAAAAATCAGGAATTATCTGAGGCAATTATCGCTTCTGAGGTAGCCAATCGTGCCAAGAGTCGATTTCTAGGCAATATGAGTCATGAATTACGCACTCCCCTCAATGCGATCATGGGCTTTACCCAACTTCTCCAACTCAGTCCAAACCTAGATACCGAAACCAAGGACTTTGTAGAGATGATTCGACAATCTGGTGAGTATCTGCTGTTCTTAATTCAAGATCTGCTAGATATCGCCAGAATTGAAGCTGATAAAATGGAGATTGAGCCAAATCATTTATTGTTCGCCAATTTTTTACAAATGACAATGGAGATGGTTTACAAAAATGCCGAAGCAAAAAATCTGACCTTGATAACTCAATTTGCCGATGATCTTCCTGAAAATATCTATGCCGACGAACATCGCTTAAGACAAGTGCTGCTAAATTTATTGAGCAATGCGATTAAGTTTACATCCACTGGTGAAATTATCTTTGCTGTGAGCAAGTTGCCATCCGCCAATCACCGTGAGTTAATTAGATTTACGATCACTGATACGGGCATTGGGATTGCAGATTCTGATTTAGGAAGAATATTTCGACCTTTTGAGCAGCTTGGTGAAACAAAAGTAAAAAATCAAGGTACGGGCTTAGGCTTAGCGATTAGCCAAAATCTGGTCAGAAAAATGGGCGGCGAAATTATAGTTACAAGTGAGGTTGGGGTGGGCAGCACTTTTAGCTTTGAATTAGACTTAGCCGAACCAACTACTTAGCAATATGAATCAAAGATTTTTTATCGCCCTATTGCCACCTATGGCAATACAAACAGAAGTTCTTCAAATTCAAAATTATTTTCGCGATCGCTACGGCACTAAAGCCACTCTCAAAGCACCTCCCCACATCACTCTCATACCTCCCTTTGAGTTATCTAGTGATCGCCTTGAGCCATTACAAAGTGAACTAGCCCAATTTGCCAAAACGCGATCGCCTTTTCTGATTCACTTATCAGGATTTGCCGCTTTTCCTCCGCGTGTAATTTACATCGATGTCCAAACAAACCCAACTTTGCAAAGTCTATATGTAGATATCGCTGCCACATTGTCTAATGAGCTTGGCATTGTCGATCCCTACGCGAATAGACCTTTTGTGCCACATATGACGGTTGGTTTTCGAGATTTAACCCCTGAAAACTTCGAGCTAGCATGGGCTGAATTCAGCGATCGCCAAATTAATTTTGAATTTGCACCAAAGGAAATTACATTACTTTCGCATGATCAGCAACAATGGCAAGTTCTATCTAATTTCGCCTTGAAAGGAGCCTAACACTGGCTGTAAGGGACTTGCGGATAAAAAGTCCCACCAAATTATCTAGCTTCGACTTCGCTCAGCTAACGTTGGCTGAGCGGAGCGATGCACTGAGCCTGTCGAAGCGTCGAAGCCACAGGTACTTTAATTAATAGCAAGTCCCTAATTCTTAAGGAAATCTTGTATCATCAATTTCTATGATGCAATTTATCGATACTTTAGCGCGATCGCTACCAAGCTGGCTTTATCACCTTGAGCAATGGGCTGATGCACTAGTAAATAGTCAACTTAACCATGTTTCATGGACAAGTGTAGGCGTAGTATTTCTAGCAGGACTAGTCACCAGTCTCACCCCTTGCACCCTATCGATGTTACCGCTAACCATCGGCTATATCGGTGGCTACGAAGCCAAGAGTACATGGAAGGCGGCTTTACAATCTGCTTGGTTCTGTTTGGGATTTGCGATCGCTTTAACAGGTTTCGGATTAGCAGCGGCACTACTTGGCAAAATCTATGGACAAACGGCTTGGGGCTGGTCAGTAGTCATGGGGAGCATTGCAATCATCATGGGGTTGCAGCTACTGGAAGTAATTTCTTTGCGATTACCAAACTTGGGGAATTGGGAAGTATCGCAGAGTTTACCCCAAGGATTGCGATCGCTATTAATCGGTTTATCCTTTGGATTTGTGGCATCACCTTGTAGTACACCCGTCTTAGTTACCCTTTTGGCATGGGTTTCAGGCTCAGGAAACTTGCTCGTCGGAACAGAGTTTCTCCTAGCCTATGCGATCGGCTCAGTCTTACCTCTAGCGATCGCAGGAACCTTTACAGGCATCATCAAACAGTTTTTAGAAATACGTCGTTGGTCAAGTTGGCTCAACTGGGGAAGTGGTCTCATTCTCATTGGATTTGGCACTCTTTCCATTTTGAGTAAGATCACTTAAGGCTCTTGCGGATAAAAAATGTCCCACCAAAGTTATCTAGCTTCGACTTCGCTCAGCTAACGGTGGCTGAGCGGAGCCGAAGCCACAGCTACTTTAATAGCAAGTCCCTAATTTGCGATTTAAGCCGTGCGAAGCACGGCTTAAATCGCTATTACCATTCGCGATCAAATCGTTCCCATAGATTCTGTAATCTTGGCTCATTCGCGGTATCTGCAAGAACCGCAGACACAACCGCACGGATTTTCAATAAATCGCCAAAACTGGCGCGGATAAATATTTTGCCAGAAGCAACAGCTTTGTCGAGGGAAGATCGCCCAAACATGACATTGCGTAAAGCCTCACCAGTACTCTCAAAGGAATTATTGGCTTCAGGATCGGCGGTAGTAATTTGGAGACTTAACTCTTGCCCATTCTCTGCTTGCAAATACAGACGGGTATCATCGATCGCAATAGTGGCAGATTTACCAGAGGCAACGCGGGTAATTGCTGCCCATGTGTCACCTTGGCGATCGCGCAAAACTTCGATTAGTTCTAAAATCAATTTGGAGAGCAATTCCGCACGGGATGATAAAGATATTGTCATAATTATCAACAATTCCTAAAAATCTATAAAAATCTGCAAAGATTATAGAATTATTTAGATCTCATCATTTCAGGATGATCGATTTTCCCTTTAATGAACCCAGTGTTTTTAATTGTGCCTACGGCACAATTAAAAACACAAACATTGATTTTTTGTTTTCAAACGAGTGCATACTCATTTGAAAACCCTAATACTTTTGAAAGAAGCTTGATATGCAACGAACTTGCTTACTGTACCAAAGCGATCGCCCTATTCCCTATCTAACAGCATGGCAATGGCAAAAAGAACTAGTAGAGGAACGCAAGCAAGCAAGGCGTGAGGGAAAAGACTTGCCCGATGTGTTATTGCTATTGGAACATCCTGCTGTCTATACTCTTGGTCAAGGTTCAAGCTTAGAGTTTCTCAAGTTCAATCCTGATGATCCTGACATCGAATGTCATCGCATTGAGCGCGGTGGCGAAGTTACCCACCATGCGATCGGGCAGTTAGTCGCCTATCCCATCTTGAACTTGGAACATCATCAGCGTGATTTACATTGGTATTTGCGACAAATGGAAGAAGTTATTATTCAAGTCCTCGCTAGTTATGATGTCAAATCACAACGGATTCAAGGTTTAACTGGCGTATGGATCGATCAAGCAGGTCAGTATCAGAAAATCGCTCAGGTTGGAATCAAGGTCAGTCAATGGATTACGATGCATGGCTTTGCCTTGAATGTCTGCATGGATTTATCAGGCTTTGATCGCATCGTGCCATGTGGCATTAGCAATTGCCAAGTATGTAATCTCAATCAATTTGCAATTAATGTTGATTTTGAGCAGGTAAAAAAGGCGATCGCTCAAACCTTTGCCGAAATATTTAATTTGGAAATGCAACTTCAACGAGATATTTATAAGTCATCTTACGCAGAAGGTTAGTAAAGCCCTCACCCCTAGCCCCTCTCCCGCAGGAGAGGGGAACAAGAAAATAATTAAATCTTTCTCCCCCTCGCCTTGCGGGACAGCAGGGTGGTTTCATTTTCGGAAAAGCAAGCAGGAAGGGAGAAGCAGAAAATTTAGAAGGAGGAAATCAGTAAGAATAAGAGCAGGAGAGAATATCAAAAACTTGATGAACCTGATTCGCGAGAACCCGTTGCCCCTGAGGAATCGTCCGAAAGCCAAGGCGACGAACAGTGGTCATGATAAAACAGTGAATAATTGCCCAAATAGTAGGAGCATTACCACCACGACGTAACCCCGTATCCTCTTGAAAAAGGACATCGCGCACCCAATGTAAGCGATTTTCAATGCCCCAGTGTAGGCGAATCGGGTCAAGAAACTGAGCCGCCTTGAGAGACAAGTCAGAAATATAACCAACTGATTCGACAAAAGGCTTGTCATCACGCCAGCCCTCGCGTTCCACATAAATCAAAGACTGTAGAGACGACCATTGTTTACGTAGGTGAGTCGGCGCAGGATAAACCCAAACGCGACGGCGCACTTGACGGCTATGAGATTTGTCAAACTCTTCAGCATAGCTAAGGGCTTCCGTGGTTTGATGTAAGTTATCCAAAATCTTGAGCAAATTCGGTTGATTATTTTTGAGCGCAATCAAATAATGCTGTTCCTGTTCAACAATTAATTTCACCGTATCTTTTTGGCAATGTAAGGCATCTAGGGTGAAAGAGGCTTTCTGCCCTTGTAAAGAGGTAATCACTTGTTTAACGACTTCGATTTCACTAATTTGTTTGTTTTCGGATACGGCAAGGGCTATTACTTCTCCCGTTTCATGGGTAAAGGCTGATACGGTACTGGTAAAGTTTTGCCTAGAATCAGTCTGATTGGAGACAGTACATTTGATGCTTTTTCCGTCCATCGCCAGCCATTGCCCTGATTCGCCTGTATAGCTATTTCTACACCACTCGTTAAATAGTTTAACTATTGGCTCAATTTCTACTCCTTGAATGACACGACGAAAGGTCGAATATGACGGGATTCGACTCTCTGGTGCTAGCTCTAGCCTTGTTTGTAGGGTTTGCCAATGTTTCTCACAGAAATCTGCTAAGGGTCGATATCCGTGATAATTACACAATACTCCCAGCAAGGTTAAGCACATGACTAGCCATAGTGGATGTCGCTTACCTTTACTTTTCCGATGGTCTGGGATCTGCTTTAATTGTTCTATAAAGTTCATGGTCTGGTTTTGCTTTTTGTTTAGCTCTTAACAGACCATTTTTTACTATTTTGGCTTTGCTGTTTTTCTGTAATCCCTTCTCACTATCACTTCCCGAAAATGAAACCACCCTGCCCTCGCCTTGCGGGACAGGGGGCTGGGGGGTGAGGGCAAATTTTCCATCTGCGTAAGGTGAGATTTATAAATAAAAAAGCCTCTCCTTGCGGAGAGGCTTTTTTATTTATAGAGACTAATCTCGAAGATTAACCGTTGATAGCAGGAGCGCTCATAGCTACAGGAGCTACATCAACTGCTGCCAAATCGAGTGGGAAGTTGTGAGCGTTGCGCTCGTGCATTACTTCCATACCCAAGTTTGCGCGGTTGATTACGTCTGCCCAAGAAGGTACAACACGACCTTGGCTATCAGAGATAGACTGGTTGAAGTTGAATCCGTTCAAGTTGAATGCCATTGTGCTTACGCCCAATGCGGTGAACCAAATGCCGACTACTGGCCATAGTGCCAAGAAGAAGTGCAATTGACGGCTGTTGCTGAAAGAAGCGTATTGGAAAATCAAACGACCGAAGTAGCCGTGTGCTGCAACGATGTTGTAGGTTTCTTCTTCTTGTCCGAACTTGTAACCCGAGTTTTGGCTTTCGTTTTCGGTGGTTTCACGAATCAAGCTGCTGGTTACCAATGAACCGTGCATTGCACTGAACAACGAACCGCCGAACACACCTGCTACTCCCAACATGTGGAAAGGATGCATCAAGATGTTGTGCTCTGCTTGGAATACGATCATGAAGTTGAAGGTTCCAGAGATTCCCAAAGGCATACCGTCTGAGAAGGAGCCTTGTCCGATTGGGTAGATCAAGAATACTGCGGTTGCTGCTGCTACTGGTGCGGAGTATGCTACTGCGATCCAAGGACGCATACCGAGACGGTAAGACAATTCCCATTCACGTCCCATGTAGCAGAAAATGCCGAGCAAGAAGTGGAAAATTACCAATTGGTATGGTCCACCGTTGTATAGCCATTCGTCGAGGCTATCTGCTTCCCAAATGGGGTAAAAGTGCAGGCCAATTGCGTTTGAAGATGGTACAACTGCGCCAGAAATCATGTTGTTTCCGAATAGCAAGCTACCTGCTACTGGTTCACGGATTCCGTCAATATCGACAGGAGGGGCTGCGATGAATGCGATGATGAAGCAAATGGTCGCTGCGAGTAAGCAAGGGATCATGATTACGCCGAACCAACCTACATAGAGGCGGTTTTCGGTGCTGGTGACCCAATTGCAAAACTGATCCCACAGTGACGCGCTTTCGCGTCTTTGTACTGCTGTTGTCATTGTTTTATGATTGCGGTGAATTAAAAATTTATGATTAGCTTGCGCTATGTGACTAATGTAATGTTGACTATGTAGTTTTGTAAAGTCTTTTTAAGACTAATCTATCTGTAGGGATACCCGATCGCAATTTGGCTGATTACCGTCCTTAGGTAGTTTGTCCTTCTTGATTGACTGTCTAAATATACAGGCAAAGATTGAAATCATCGTTATTGCAGGTTTTACGAGAGTAGACTTCAGTAGTGTTGTGTGTTCTAGGTTATTGAGTGTTTATAGATGTTTGTTGTGGAGATTTACAGCGAAGCCATCAGATCTTAGACAAGCAATTGATCCTGTGGGAAACAGAGCGATCGCTATTAAAAAAAGGCGATTAAGTCAGCCGATCAGGTTGTTGTTGCTTGGGGGAATAACGGGAAGTTAATGCAACGCGATCGCCTTGTTTTGGAGTTGATATCTAAACACAATATTCAACCTCACTGTTTAGGAATTACAAAAGCTGGTTATCCACGTCATCCGCTATATGTTATGTGTAAGAAACAACCTGTTGCCTACTAATATATTTTTTGCGATCGCCTTTTTGAGCAAAGTATCTAGGATTATTTTAAGTATGATCGAGCTTATCGCAAAAGAGAAGAAACAATTTTCTATTCAGTTGAAATGAGAAGGGATATCAAATAATGAATATGTGTTTTGAAGAGATTGGACTTATTGGAGATGTTCATGCTGAAGCAGATTATCTTGAAATAGCGCTCCATTTCTTTCAAATGGCTCAAGTAGAGAAGATTCTATGTGTAGGCGATATAGTCGATCTTTATCTTGCGCCTAGCTACTCACTGCGATCGCATCTTTAAATTAAGGCTCCGTCAAGTAGCCGTTGATTTTCTTGACTAGCTGTTTCAGTGACACTGGTTTACTGAGATAGTCATTTGCACCCACCGCGATGCACCGATCGCGATCACCAGACATTGCTAGTGCGGTCAATGCAATGATCGGCGTATCAGCTAACTCAGGTATTTGACGAATTCGCTGGATAGCTTCCAAGCCATCCATTTCTGGCATTTGAATATCCATTAAAATTAGATCGGGGTGGGTTTGTTGAGCCAAGTCGATCGCCATGCGACCATTGTGGGCGATGACTAAGCGATAGCCCTTAAGACTTAAATAAGTAGCAAGCGTATTGATGTTCTCCTCATTATCCTCGGCGAGTAAAATTACTGGTGCATCACCGATCTCAGGTTTGATCGCCTCAGGGTGAGTCGAAAGTGTAGATTCTGGCTCAACGGATAAGTCACAGAACGGCGCGATCGGAATTGCGATCGTAAAGCAACTCCCCACCCCTAATTCACTGGTTAATCTGACTTTGCCGCCATGCAGTTCCACCAAGCGCTTGACGAGGGCTAAGCCCAATCCCGAACCTTCGTAGTTACGATTGAGGGCGCTCTCCACCTGTACAAATGGTTGAAATAGTCGTTTGATCTGATCTGGCGCAATCCCGATCCCAGTATCAATGACGCTCATCTCTAGGGTTTCATAGGTAATGCCACTACCATTGGCGATCGCGGCATTACCTAGAAATTTTATGTAACTTACTTTTAGGCTGATTTTGCCGCCGTTCGGTGTGAATTTGACGGCATTATTGAGCAGATTAATCAGCACTTGCCGAATTCGCCGTTCATCAAGGTTGATGGCGGGTAGGTTGGGGGGAATCTCTGTCTCCAGTTGAATATTTTTGCTGAAGGCTTGTTGCTGAATAAAGATTAAACTCGATTGACAAAGGGTTTCGACATTACTGGGTTGACAAGATAGCTTAATTTGCCCTGCTTCGATTTTCGCTACATCCAGAATATCGTTAATCAATTCCAGTAGGTGATTGCTACTTTTCTCAATGGTGTGGAGAGATTGCAGTTGCCGATCATTTAAATCACCAAAAATCTGTTCCTGAAGAATTTCCGTCATGCCTAAAATAGCGTTGAGCGGGGTGCGTAATTCATGGCTCATATTGGCAAGAAACTCATCTTTGAGGCGAGTTGCTTTGATCAGTTCTTCGTTAGTGTGTTGCAGTTGTGCTTCTGTCTGTTTGCGATCGGTGATATCAATGTTTAAACCAATCGTCTTTTCAATTTCTCCTTGGGCATTAAATTGGCTGAAAGCGAAGGAATCGATAAAGCGGATTGTACCATCGGGGCAAATAATCCGAAATTCGACTCGACATTCTTTAGATCCTTGATAGGCTTGTCGTTCAGACTGCTGTACCCAATCTCGATCTTCGGGATGAACGCGCTGTAACCAATCCTCATATTTACCAGAAAAATCCTCTGGCGAAATTCCATAAAGGCTAAACATCCGCTCATCCCACAACAAGCACCCTTCATTTATTTGATATTCCCAAATACCAATTTTGGCTCCTTTTAGGGAAAATTCCAGACGATCTGATAGGTCTTGAAGTGCAAGTTCAGTGTTTTTGCGATCGGTAATATCGGTCAGCGTGCCGATATAGCCCACCACGTTGCCATCATTATCGAATTCCTTCGCCACTTGGATATAACTCCACACTGTGGAGCCATCTGGACGGAGTTGCCGACCTTCGCTGCCATGAATGATCTGACTCTCAGGATTAGAATTGGCATAGTATTCAGTCCATTCGGCTATGCGTTGCTCACTGTCGTCGGGATGCAATGATTCCATCCAACCATGACCCAAGGCTGATTCCATCGATCGCCCACTCAGATCACTCCAGCGCTCGTTGACATAGACACAGTTGAGTGGGGTATCAAAGCGAAAAATAGCGACTGGAGCCGCCGCCGCGAGACTGGCATAGCGTCGCTCACTGGCTTTTAACGATAGTTCCATCGTTTTAAGATCGGTAATATCCGCCGCAATCCCAACCGTTCCAGCAATGTTTAGCTGATCGTCCCGAAAGGGCGTTTTGGTTGTTTCAAACCACCCTAAAGTTCCATCAGCCCTTGCGCCTCTCTCCACCACTACCTTACGTTTACCAGATTGCAATACCTCGACATCATCGTCATGATAGGCTTGAGCCAAGTCTGCTGGAAAAATATCAAAATCTGTTTTACCGACTAATTCCTCAGCCGAAACGCCAAAGGCTTGGGCAAAGGGTTCATTTACCGCAATAACCCGACTTTGTTCATCCTTAATCCAAGCAATGTGAGGGATATTGTTGATCAGGGCGGCGAGGTGACTTTGTTTATGTGTCAGAGCTTTCTCCGCAGCTTTGCGATCGCTGATATCTCTCATTATGGTCGAGAAACTCTCGACCATGCCACTGGCTGACTTATGAGCAACGATCACTTGGGAGACGGGGATTTCTTTGCCTGTGCCATCTAGCAGCGCCAGTTCCCCAGCCCAACTACCCTTCTCAATTGCCGTGGGTAGAGCCTGTTCAAATATAATTTGATTTACCCAATCAGGATGACATTCCGAAATAAACCGATGCTCTTCACCATTATCCAGTTCGGGACGTAATTCTTTGAGATGCCTGTTGTGCCACAAAATTTCGCCTTTAGTATTAGCCATACCAATATAATCAGGGGTTGATTCAAGTATTGCTGTAAGTCTGGTTTGTTTTTGTTCTAATCTTTTGCGATCGCTAATATCAATTACCACTCCGTCCCAAATAACATCACCATTTTCTTGGCGATCGGGTTTGGAACTAACCTGTATCCATTTCACCCGATCCCCCGACAGGAGCAAACGTCCTTCAACGAAAAAGGGTTGGAGGGAAGCAGCCGAATCCTGAACAGCCATTTGCATCTTAGGAACGTCTTCTGTGTGAATTCTCGCCCAGAGACAACTCATATCCTGAAGTACTGCTTCAGGAGTCAGTTCATAAATCTGCTGCACTTGAGGGCTGACATAGACCAACTCATCCCGACCATCAGGATGCAAAACATAGCGGAAGATCATCCCTGGTACACTTTCGGTAATCCGTCGGAATTTGGCTTCACTGGCTTGTACTGCTAATTCTGCGGCTTTGCGATCGCTGATATCTTGGTAAGTCCCCAATACGCCGATCACCTCACCTTGTAGATTGCGGAGGGGGATCTTGTTAGTTTCCGTCCAAATAATCTCCCCATCAGCATGGTGTTGAGTTTCCTCAATTCTCAGTTTGGCAGTTTGACTCTCGATCACCGCCCGATCATTGGCTCGGTAAAAATCAGCTTCCGTTTCCCCCCAAGGCAGTTCATTGTCTGTCTTGCCAATAATCTGCGCGATCGTCGAGAGTCCCGCATCGTCCAGAAAATTCTGGTTGCAGCCCAAATACACCGAATTGAGATCTTTCCAGAACACCGAAAGGGGAAACGTATCTAGTACCGTCTGCAAAAATTGTTCCCGTTCTTGCAGTTCTTGCGTTCGCACCTGCACCCGATTTTCCAGATCCTGATTTAGCTGCTGCAAAGCTTGTGTGGCTCGATCTCGCTCGATCACAATACCTGCAATATTGGCAGCCTGAGCGATCCAGACTAGCTCCTGAGCTTGAGGTGCTTTCTGCTCGCGATAGTAAATACCAAATGTACCTAATAGCGTCCGATTGCTGGCAAAAATCGGTATGGACGTACAGGCTTGTAAACCATAGCAGAGGACAAAGGATTTGTCATTTCGCCATAGTGGATCGCTGTCGATATCAGTCACCACGACCAATTCGCGCCGAAACGCCGCAGTCCCGCAGCTACCCACGCCTTCCGCGATCGGCAAGCCCATTTCAGAGACTATCCTTGCATAGTCTGGAGGCAGGCTGGGGGCGACGATATCACCCAGTCGTCCATCCCGACAGAGTGTAATCGAACAACTACTACCCCGCAGATAGGTTTCCATCGTTTGCAGCAAATCCACCAATACATCTTGCAGTGGTTCCACCTTGGCAATTCGTTCATGAATCTTTTGTTGGATGGCTAAGAGCGATGCTGTAGCTTGGTGAATGATGGAATCTCGCAGACGTTTGAGGGATTCGTAAAATAGCATCCCAACCAGTTGTTCTTGCGCGTCCACGATCGCTATCGCTAAATGCGTAATTTTTAACGACTCAAAGTGATTGATCGCGGCGTTAATATTACGAAAGTCTCTCAAGTCGGATTCTGAAATTATGGGGCTGGCTGATGGCGATCGGTGCTGTTTCAAGAATTGCCTAAGCGTCAGTTTGGCGATCGGCTGCTGTTGGGCTACTAGACGCATCACATCTTTCTGTGTCAAGATTCCTAAAACTTTTAGCTCATCGGACACAATCACTACACAGGTTGTTGATCCATTCTCCTCATCTATCTCCTGCCTACTCAGGTTAATCATCTGTTCTACTGCTGAAAGCACAGTTGCATCAGCCCTCGCCATCAAAGGGTTTCGTACAATCGCTGCATCCAAATTGCTTAGCATAGTGATATGAACCCTTAAAATCCGACAGAAGAAAGATGCAGTCAAAGAGTTACTCTATTTTATATCATTATTAAAATTAGACATCGCGTTTTTATGACAAGCGATCGCTGCTTGCAAATCCCATCATCTCTTGGGCAGCGATTTCGGGGCATTCGAGATGGGGAACGTGACCGCTATTTTTGATCCAAACTAGTTTGTGATTAGGAATTATGGATTGGAACTTGAGAGCATCTTTATATCCCAAGAATCCGATCACGATCGCCCCAGAGAATCAGGGTATCTTGCTGCAAATATTTTAATTGCTTCTCAAAGGAGCCGTACCCCCCACTTTGAGTAAAGGAAATTAGTGATTCACTCCAAAATCGCAATGGAAGTTGTTTCTGTTAATTGAGATCGTGCGCGTAAGTGTCGAATCCGTTAAAATTGTGAACAGCTTGCCACCATTGAATGAGAGATAGGAAAATTTGCTATGATTCACGGTAAGGTCAATTCATAAATTGCCCCTACTATTATTAAAAACATTAATCCACCATGAAAACTCAAACCATTCAACTGAAAAAACCTACAAAGGAGACCCTAATTGCCATACGTCAATCCGCCCAAAAATTTGCTCAACTCTTAAAAGATCGCGGCATTAGCGAAGATGACATCATTGCCGAATTTAACGCCATGCGTAAACAAGCAAGGAGAGACGCAATCAAATAATGGCAAAGACGATTGTCCTAGATACAAACATCCTAATTCGAGCATTATTAGGCGAAAAAGTCCCAAATTTTTTAAATAAATACGTCAATAGCTGTGACTTTATAACCCCTGATAATTGCTATCAAGAGCTTTACAGTAACTTGCCCAAAATATTACAAAAGCAAAATTTGGGAATATCAATATCTCCATTTTCCGAAGAAATATTACAACTACAAGAAGCCATTATCCCGATCGCCGAAGAGTTCTATATTCAGTATAAAAATGAAGCTCAAAGACGCATCAAAGCCAGAGATCCTAACGATTGGCAAGTAGTCGCTTTAGCCATGCACTTTGATTGTCCAATCTGGACAGAAGACAAAGATTTTTTTGGAATTGGCATCGCTACATGGAACAGCCAAAACGTAGAAATTTATCTTATGAAATAATTGCTAGCGAAATAGATATACCATGCTTAAACAAATCACCCTTCAAGTCGAAGCCCCCATCGCCGAGGCATATCAAAATACAACACCTGAAAACCGTCAAACCTTGCAAACCCTTGTCAGCATATTTTTACAATGCGTTTCCCAACCAACTCCACTCCAAAAAGTAGTTCAAGAAATTCGTTTAGAAGCACAACAAAAGGGACTTACTCCCGAAATCTTAGAGGAAATCCTCAAGTACAGTACATAACCAACGAACAAGGCGATCGACTCCTGCACAAACCAAAACAAAAAAGCAGCCCCTAGGGGTTGCTTTTTTGTTTGTAGAGAGTAAATCTCGAAGATTAACCGTTGATAGCAGGAGCGCTCATAGCTACAGGAGCTACATCAACTGCTGCCAAATCGAGTGGGAAGTTGTGAGCGTTGCGCTCGTGCATTACTTCCATACCCAAGTTTGCGCGGTTGATTACGTCTGCCCAAGAAGGTACAACACGACCTTGGCTATCAGAGATAGACTGGTTGAAGTTGAATCCGTTCAAGTTGAATGCCATTGTGCTTACGCCCAATGCGGTGAACCAAATGCCGACTACTGGCCATAGTGCCAAGAAGAAGTGCAATTGACGGCTGTTGCTGAAAGAAGCGTATTGGAAAATCAAACGACCGAAGTAGCCGTGTGCTGCAACGATGTTGTAGGTTTCTTCTTCTTGTCCGAACTTGTAACCCGAGTTTTGGCTTTCGTTTTCGGTGGTTTCACGAATCAAGCTGCTGGTTACCAATGAACCGTGCATTGCACTGAACAACGAACCGCCGAACACACCTGCTACTCCCAACATGTGGAAAGGATGCATCAAGATGTTGTGCTCTGCTTGGAATACGATCATGAAGTTGAAGGTTCCAGAGATTCCCAAAGGCATACCGTCTGAGAAGGAGCCTTGTCCGATTGGGTAGATCAAGAATACTGCGGTTGCTGCTGCTACTGGTGCGGAGTATGCTACTGCGATCCAAGGACGCATACCGAGACGGTAAGACAATTCCCATTCACGTCCCATGTAGCAGAAAATGCCGAGCAAGAAGTGGAAAATTACCAATTGGTATGGTCCACCGTTGTATAGCCATTCGTCGAGGCTATCTGCTTCCCAAATGGGGTAAAAGTGCAGGCCAATTGCGTTTGAAGATGGTACAACTGCGCCAGAAATCATGTTGTTTCCGAATAGCAAGCTACCTGCTACTGGTTCACGGATTCCGTCAATATCGACAGGAGGGGCTGCGATGAATGCGATGATGAAGCAAATGGTCGCTGCGAGTAAGCAAGGGATCATGATTACGCCGAACCAACCTACATAGAGGCGGTTTTCGGTGCTGGTGACCCAATTGCAAAACTGATCCCACAGTGACGCACTTTCGCGTCTTTGTACTGCTGTTGTCATTTTTGTGTTTTGGTTTAAAACTTATTTTTTATGTAAACTTGCGCTTACATGTACAAATATATCAAATTGTAAAGTTTTGTCAACATTACTTTAGATAGAGGTCGAGATTACCGATCAAAAAAGGGAGGTTCTTTACACCTCCCTTTTTTGTTATTCGTAAACCCAAGCCGTTAAGTTAGGCTGCCATTCGACTAATTCTTCAGGCTTAAACCAAAGTGCAATCTCGGTTTGAGCAGTTTCGATCGCATCAGAACCATGAATAATATTGCGTCCAATATTGATACCAAAATCGCCACGAATTGTACCAGGCTCAGCAGTTTGAGGATTAGTTGCACCGATAATCTTCCGCGCAGAAGCAACTACACCATCGCCTTCCCAGACCATCGCCACAACAGGACCTGAGGTAATAAAGTCAACCAAACCCGCAAAGAAAGGTCTTTCCTTATGTACTGCGTAATGACTTTCAGCTAGTTCGCGGGTTGGTTGCAACAATTTCAGTCCGACGAGCTTAAAGCCTTTTGCTTCATAACGACGAATAATTTCTCCGATTAGGTGACGTTGTACGCCATCAGGCTTAACTGCCAAAAAAGTACGTTCCATGATCTCTGTAAAAGTATTAAGCAATTGTAAAGAAGTTTACAGAAAGTATTATTTCATTTTAAGGAACGCAAATAATACAGTTTTTTAAAACGCCATCTAAAAGAGAGTTGCGGCACAACTCTCTTTTGGGTTTCTTACCAGCCATGCTCAGCAAGAAATTCGGATGTTATTTCGGGATGAGCTAGACTGCTGGGCGCTAAATGCCCTGATCTTAGAAATTTCTCAACATATTTACCTAAAACATCACCTTCTAAGTGTACGGAGCTGTCAAGATCGAGATATTTCAATGTGGTGCTCTCATAGGTGTGGGGAATAACCGCAACTCGAAAATTTGTGCCTGAATCATTGCAATAGGAAACTGTGAGACTAATTCCATTGATGGCAATGCTCCCTTTAAAAATAATATAGCGAGCAACTTCAGGAATCGCCTCAAAGCTTAACTCCCATGAATTACCAACTAGGGCACGATCGCATAATTTTCCCATCCCATCGATATGACCTGAGACAAAATGTCCACCAATGCGATCGCCTACCGCTAGAGCCATTTCTAAATTGACATACTTTAATTTGCGATCGCCTAAATTTGTCCGTCCCAAGGTTTCAGGAGACACATCTGCCACGAAATTAGTATCCGAAATATGAGTTGCGGTCAGACATACCCCATTTACAGCGATGCTATCACCGATCGCAATTTTGCTGATCAGATCAGGACAATAAATCACAAGGCGATCGCGATCGCGTTGCTCAATAGTACCAATGGTTTGAATTAAGCCTGTAAACATTTTTGGGTAATTGGTTGACTGGTAATTGGTGATTGGTTAAGTTGCTATAGGTCAGTTAGTAGATGAATTGTTCGTGCCGTCTGTTGAGCCAGATCTTTGGCGGGGCGGCGATCACGATTTAGCCAAAATGATGTGATCCCCACCGCAGTTGCTCCCTCATAGTCTTCGCCAAAACTATCGCCTATATGCCAAGCGAGATCAGGCGATCGCTCCAGTTGATGCTTGGCTAAAGCTGTCTTAAAAATTGTTGCCTGAGGCTTGGCTGCACCAACTTCAGTAGATATGGTGATCGAGTCAAAGTAGGACTTAAGTTCAAGGTCTGCAATAACTTTATAAATCCGACTGTCAAAATTTGATAACACCCCAAGAGCAATTCCCTGTTTTTTCCATGCATCTAACGCAATGCGAACATCTTGGTAAATAGCCCAAGGCTCCGTAGTAGCAAAATAAGCGTACAGTTGATTGAAAAACTGATCAAAATTAGCAAATTTTGCAAAATCACCTGTTTGCCTAAAGGTTTGTTCAGCAAGCGATCGCCACCATTTATATTCAGCGATCGGGATCTCCGCTTGAGGCAAATTAGGAAAAGCAATTCTTGGAGCAGCTTGGAAACTTTGATAAAAAGCATAGTTAATTGCTTGCTCATCAAGATTAACACCAAAATCTATAGCAACCTTTGCATATTGTTCACCAACACTGTCTCTTACACCAAATACAGTGCCAACTGCATCTAAATAAATAACCTGTGGCGATCGCATTATATTTCGGAGAAATTACTGGGATAAACTATTAAACGTACTGATACAATGGCAGCCAAAGATTTGAAAACCCGCCTCCATTATTATGACAGGTATTAAGTTTCTAATGATTAGATGGTTAGGTTAAGGAGTACTTTTATGCGTATACCCAAATTTGGCAAATTAATTCTATTTACATTAATTGCCTGTTCTCCTTTTCCTAGTTGGGCACAGACCACCACAATTGATAAAGCTGCTCCGTCATCTGGAACATCTACATCATTCCCAGCGCCCACAAATTCTAACCTGAGACCATTATCAACGGTTAATAATAGTGGTGCGCCTTCCCTAAACGTCAGTGAATCTCAAGATACATTTCGATACACTTTAGGGGCAGGAGACACCATCAAAATCGAAGTATTTAACGTACCAGAGTTATCTGGCAACCAAACAATCGCTCCAGATGGGACTATTAATATTTCTTTAGTAGGCGCGCTCAAATTAGAAGGCTTAAGTTTAGATGAAGCCAATGCCTTGCTGAAGGCAAAATTAAGCCCCTTCTTAGTGCGTAATATTGTTAATGTTTCCCTGCTATCTCCTCGTCCTCTAAATATTGCTGTTGTCGGAGAGGTGAATCGTCCAGGGCCAAGATTCTTAAATTATGTGGGTTCTGGTGCTATCAGTAACAACAGCAGCAGCAGTGGTAGTAGTAACGCGGCAACTTTAACTCGCGCACTTGAGTCAGCCTCAGGAATTACCTCAAGAGCAGATATTAGTAATATTCAGATTTCTCGACGTGATGGAGCATCGGGTCGTCGGATCATCAAAGTTAATCTCCAAAATCTCCTTGAGAAAGGCGATATTAGCCAAGATGTCCGCATCCTTGATGGAGACTCAATTCTAGTTCCACCACTACCTCAAACTAGTACGGCTCAGTCTAGGGTCGTTAGCAATTCCACCTTTTCGCCAGATACCTTTACGATTCAAGTAGCGATCGTCGGTGAAGTTAATCGCGTTGGTCCGCAAACCCTTGTTTATTCACGTAATGGGATTACTTCCACAGGACTCACAGGTGCAACTACTGCGGCTGGCGTTGCATCTAATGGTGGACCTGTTACCCTCAGCCGAGCTTTGCAGGCTGCCAATGGGGTAACTGAAATTGCGGATATTCGTAACGTGCAGATTTCCCGTTTGAATGACAAAGGACAGCGCACAATCGTGAAAGCGAACCTACTTGATCTAATCACTAAAGCTGATCTCAGCCAAGACATAACTCTCACCGATGGTGATCTCATTACTGTGCCGCGACTCGAAAAAACTAATCCAGCCGAATATTTACAGGTTGCGAAAGCCACCTTCTCGCCTACAGTTATTACAGTGCAAGTAATTGGTGAGGCATTTCGTCCAGGGCCTCTACAACTGCGTCCTAATACTTCTTTCACTGAAGCTATTTCCGCAGCAGGAGGACTGACTAACGATGCCGATTGGCGTGCAGTAGAGCTTTATCGAGTAAATCCTGATGGTTCAATTATGCGCCGTAACCTTGTCGCTGATTTAAATCTACCCTTGAGCGAAGAAAATAATCCAGGACTACGCGATCGCGATGTGATTGTAGTACGTCCCTCCTTTGGAGCAAGCATTCTTAGCTCAGCCACCAAATTTCTTGGTAACATCGTTACTCCTTTTTCACTCGTTACTAATCTTTATAGAAGCTTTCAAAACTAAACATGAAAATCCTAGTTACTGGCGGCGCAGGCTTCATTGGGTCGCACTTAGTTGATCGGTTGATGGACGCAGGACATACAGTTGTCTGTGTTGATAACCTTTACACAGGAAGAAAACCCAATAATAGCAAATGGGCAGAACATCCTAATTTTCAATTTATTGAGCATGACATTATCAACCCTATTGATATTGATCATGTTGAGCAAATATATCACCTTGCTTGTCCAGCATCGCCCGTTCATTATCAAGCTGATCCAATTCAAACTGCTAAAACTAACTTTTTAGGTACTCTCAATGTTTTGCAATTAGCTAAACAGTGGAATGCGCGAGTTTTGCTTGCTTCAACTTCTGAGGTGTATGGAGATCCCCTAATCCATCCACAAACCGAAGACTATTGGGGCAATGTCAACTGTACAGGGATTCGGAGTTGTTATGACGAAGGTAAACGAATTTCGGAAACTCTAGCTTTTGATTTCCATCGCCAATTTGGGGTTGAGGTGAGAGTAGCTCGCATCTTCAATACTCATGGAACAAGGATGCTCGAAAACGATGGACGTGTAGTTAGCAACTTTATTGTTCAAGCTCTAAAGGGTATTCCACTGACAATTTATGGAGATGGCTCACAAACTCGGAGTTTCTGCTATGTATCAGATCTCGTGGAGGGATTGATTCGCTTGATGAATGGAAATTACATTGGTCCCGTGAATTTAGGCAATCCTGGTGAATATACAATTTTACAATTGGCTCAAACAATTCAGCGCTTGATCGATCCCACAGCCAACATTGTATTTAAGCCTTTACCTCAGGATGATCCACAGCGTCGTCAGCCTGACATTTCTCGAGCAAAGTTCCATTTAGGCTGGGAACCAACAGTTCCCTTAGAAGAAGGGCTAGCAAAGACGATCGCTTATTTTCGCGATTACTTTGCAGATCACTAGCTATCAATAATAGCTTTCTGCATCTTTCTAGACCAAAAGTTTTGAGAAAAGCATAGAGCCTAATCTATGTGCACTATCTCAAATTCAAATCATCAAAAATTTAAATTAGGTAATCAAAATCTATGCGTGTTTGTGTAATTGGAACTGGTTATGTCGGTTTGGTAACAGGTGCTTGTCTTGCCTACATCGGGCATGATGTTATTTGTGTAGATAATAACGAAGAGAAAGTTAAACTGATGAAGTCGGGGCAATCGCCAATTCATGAGCCAGGACTACCCGAAGTTATCTCAGAATCAATTCGTCAAGGCAAAATTGAATTTACGACTGATATTGCCGCAGGTGTCAATCATGGTGAAGTGTTATTCATTGCTGTGGGTACGCCTTCGTTACCTGATGGGCGTAGCGATATGCGTTATGTTGAAGCAGTTGCTCGCAGTATTGGGGAAAGTTTGACGGAAGGATATCGGGTAATTGTCAATAAATCAACAGTACCGATTGGTTCTGGTGATTGGGTTCGTATGATCGTGCTAGATGGCATGGCAGGCAAGAAAAATATTGATCAAATCCAGTTTGATGTAGTGAGCAATCCCGAGTTTCTAAGAGAAGGTGTAGCGGTTTACGATACGTTTAACCCTGATCGCATTGTGGTTGGTAGTGGCAGTGATCGCGCTCTGCAACTGATGCAGGATCTTTACCAACCAATTATTGATCGCTCCTTTGCTGAGGATAAGACCTTACCGCCAGTACCAGTCGTAGTTACAGATTTAAACTCTGCGGAAATGATTAAGTACGCAGCGAATGCTTTTCTTGCCACGAAGATTAGCTTTGTCAATGAGGTTGCGAATATTTGCGATCGCGTTGGCGCAGATGTGAAGGAAGTTGCAAAAGGAATTGGACTAGATTCGCGCATTGGTTCTAAGTTCTTGCAAGCAGGTATCGGTTGGGGTGGCTCTTGCTTTGGTAAGGATGTCTCCGCCTTAATTTATACTGCTGAAGACTATGGCTATTCCACCGAAATCTTAAAGGCATGTGTGCGCGTAAACGAACTTCAGCGCACCCTTGTCGTAGAGAAGTTACAACAAGCCTTGAAGATCCTCAAGGGTAAAACCATTGGTTTATTAGGAATGACCTTTAAACCCGATACTGATGATATGCGTGATGCTCCCTCTTTGACCTTGATCGATCAATTGAGTCGCTTGGGTGCGCGGGTCAAAGCCTATGATCCTTTGGTTTCACAATCAGGTTTACGCCAAGGTTTTTCTAATGTAATAGTGGAAACAGATCTAGAGCGTCTTGCGGATGGTTGTGATGCAGTGGTATTGGTGACAGATTGGCAAGAGTTTTTGGCGATTGATTATGCCAAGATGTTAACGCTCATGGCACATCCTGTCATCATTGATGCCCGTAACTTCCTTGATGGCAAGGCTCTCGAAGCTTTGGGCTACAAATATATTGGAATTGGACGTTAAGTTACTTATAGAGAGGTGATGCTAAGGCACCACCTCTCTATATCTGGCTGTTATACTAAGACCAATGAAAAGTCAAAAGTGCACAGCCATGTCCAAAAAAGATAAAGATGGTAAGCGCAAGCATTCTCAGAAAGGCACTCCGAAAGATGAGCATCTCTCCTTAATTAATGAATCTAGTGAACTTAATGGTCATGCCATTGAGCAAGAAGATAGTCTCATCCAGCTACCAAAGTTATCGAAGAAAACCTATGAGAAAGAGCTTCAACATTTACAAATAGAACTTGTCAGGCTGCAAGAATGGATTAAGCAAGAAGGCTTAAAAGTGGTGATTCTATTTGAAGGGAGGGATGCTGCTGGTAAGGGAGGCGCAATTAAAAGCATTACCCAATCTCTCAATCCACGTATTTGTCGAGTCGTGGCATTAGGCAAACCTTCCGATCAAGAGCGCACTCAATGGTATTTTCAGCGCTATACTGCGGAATTGCCTGCGGCGGGGGAAATGGTGCTATTCGATCGCAGTTGGTATAATCGAGCTGGTGTTGAACATGTCATGGGCTATTGTACCCATGAGGAATATGTCGAGTTCTTGCGCTCCTGTCCTGAATTTGAGAATATGCTTCAGCGATCGGGAATTATTCTGATTAAGTATTGGTTTTCTGTTAGTGATAACGAACAAGAAAAGCGATTTAGCGATCGCATCAAAGATCCCCGCAAACGTTGGAAGTTCAGCCCAATGGATTTAGAAGCCAGAGCAAGATGGGTAGAGTATTCCAAAGCAAAGGATGATATGTTTAACGCAACGGATACAAAACTATCACCTTGGTATGTTATTGATGGCGACGATAAACGTCGGGCAAGGCTCAATTGCATCAATCATCTATTAGCGAAGATTCCCTATGAGGATGTATTGCCTAAACCTTTTGATTTACCTCCGCTACAAAACAAAATGGTTTATGTGCGCCCGCCAATTTATCTACAGAACTTCATCCCTGATGTGACAGCTCATTTAGAGTGATAGTTGCTTAGTTGCTTTTATATTTCCTTAGGGCGTTGTTGCATAAAAAGGGGAAGAGAAGGTAAATTAGATAAAAATCAGGAGATGGAGTCCCAGCAAATGACACAGAAACATGAGATCCGCAACTGGACAGAGTATAACGCAGGGCTAAAACAAAGAGGAAGCCTGACTTTTTGGATGAGCGAAGAAGTAATTGAAGGATGGTTAAATCAAACATTAAGTGGCAAACGGGGAGCTTCCAAAGATTACAGTGATATAGCAATAGCGACATTTATCACGGTCAAAGCGGTATATCAGCAAGCAGGAAGACAAACGCAAGGACTGTTAGAGTCAATATTTGCCTTGATGGGAATAGATTTACCAGTACCAGACCACAGCACCGTGTCAAGACGGACAGCAAGTTTAAGTGTGACCTTACCAGTAATCCCGAAACAGGGAGCAGTGCATGTAGTAGTTGATTCGACAGGGATCAAAGTATACGGCGAAGGGGAATGGAAAACACGGCAGCATGGAATTAGTAAGAGACGGACATGGCGCAAATTACACCTAGGAGCCGATGAATCAACAGGAGAAATACTGGCTGCGGTCGTCACCACGAATGATTGCCACGATGGAGAAGTACTCGCCGATATTCTCGATGCGATTGATGCTGAAATTGCTCAAGTTTCCGCAGATGGAGCTTATGACCATCGTCATTGTTATGACGAGATTGCCCAACATGGTGCTAAAGCCGTGATTCCTCCGCGCAAAGATGCCAAAATCTGGCAGCATGGCAATACCAATGCTCCACCACATCCGCGTGACCAAAATCTCCGTTATATCCGTAAACATGGGCGTAAAAAATGGAAACGTGACTCAGGTTATCATCGGCGCTCTTTGGCAGAAACTACGATGTTTCGTTTCAAAAAAATCTTTGGTGCTACTTTATGTTCTCGTAAATTTGACAATCAGGCGGTTGAGTTGTTCATCAAATGTGCTGCTCTTAATCGCATGATTCAACTGGCTAAACCTCTCTCCTCTCCTGTTGTTCGTTAATTTTCTAAGATCCTCCATCTTTTGGCTTCTTTTTATTCATGCAACAAAGCCTTTCCTTAGCCCAGTTTAAACGTAAGATGATACTCCAAACCTTATCTAAAATCACCACCTTCGATGAGTTTGTTGATTGGCTCCCTGAAAATTCGGGAGTACGTTATGAATTACACAACGGAAATGTTATTGAAATGGCTCAACCAGTCGGAGACTACGAAGAGGTCAAGCTCTTTTTAGGTGTGGAAATTCCCTTTGAAATCAAACGATTGAGACTACCATACGGAATCCCCAACCAAGTTATCGTCAGACCAGAAGGCAGAGATTCTGGCTATTTCCCAGATATATTAGTGGTCAATCGGGCTAATCTACCTAACGAAAAGCGCTGGAAAAAAGAATCGATTCTTAGTTCGGGTGCATCGATTCCTTTAATCATTGAAATTGTTTCAACCAATTGGCGTGATGATTATCATCTAAAATTTGCAGATTATGAAGAAATGGGAATTCCAGAATATTGGATTATCGATTATGCTGCTCTGGGAGGACGAAATTTTATTGGCAATCCGAAACAACCGACAATATCGATTTGTAGTTTGGTGGATGGAGAGTATCAGATCAATAAGTTTCAAGATAGCGATCACCTGATCTCTCAAAACTTCCCAGAACTAAACCTAACTGCTAATCAAATTTTTCAGGCTGGCATAATCTGATTTTAGTTTTTTTAAAAGTGCGATCGCCTATACAAGAGCCTCGATTACCTGCTTAGCATGAGCAGTCCAACCAATGATGCCACCTTGGGCACGGAGCATTTCAATAGTTGAAGATTTGAATTCGGGGAAATAGCTGGCGGTTCCATCTTCGATTAATAGACATTCATAGCCGCGATCATTAGCTTCACGCATAGTAGTTTGTACACAGACTTCAGTAGTAACACCTGTAAAGAGAAGATGCGTAATATTTTCTTTTTGCAAAATCTCTTCCAAATTAGTGCGACAAAAAGCTCCTTTCCCCGGCTTCACAATCACAATTTCATTCTCTAAGGGTGTAAGTTCAGGAATAATATTATTACCATCTTCACCGACGATTAAGATTCTGCCCATAGAGCCTTTGTCACCGATTTTGAGTTCTCCTTTACCGCGATTGAGCTTGGAAGGAGGGCAATCAGATAGATCAGCAGCATGAGCTTCGATGGTGTGAATGACTGGGAAATTTAGAGATCGGAAGGTCTCTAATAGTTTTTTGACAGTTGGGACGATACTCTGCAATTGCGTCACATCATTCCCTAACGCATCACCAAAGCCACCATGCTCTAGGAAATCCCTTTGCATATCAATAATGACAAGGGCTACTTTACTCTCAGTTGGTAATTCATAATCGTAGGGTTGAGCAGCGATCGCAGACATAATTTTCTCCTAATAGATTTTTTACGTGTGGCTCTTAATCTGAAAATTCAAAGTTATTCGCTAATAATTACAGGCTTTTCCCAAACAATTAAGACTACACAGCCTTCTTCGCTAGAGACTTGGTGACTCGTATTGGGAGCATTAATGATTACAGAACCCTTAGAATATTTGCCATTAGCATCGGATTGTGAACCTGATAGCACAAATATATGCTCGTATCCTGAATGGGAATGGTGGGGAACTTTCGCACCTGCCTCATAGCGTAGTAAAGCGGCACTAGCTCCCATATCATCTTTATATAAAGGATAAATTTCAACTCCTTTGCGAAATGGTTCCCAAGGTAAATCATCGTAATGGTCACGAGTAAGCAGTTCAGGAAATACCCGAACTTGTTGATTAATAATCATCGTTTTTTATAGTTATTTTTACGGGTGCGAAGTTCCCGCAAAAAAGTGGATTAATGTCCCGCCATTTTCTGACCGATCTCGGCAAGATCAGCACTAGCACTGGTGCTTTCATAGACAAACTTACCATCGCTCATCACTAAAACGCGATCGCTCAGGGTTAAAATCTCATCGAGATCTTCACTAACCAGTAGCACAGCAACACCACGATTACGAGCTTCCACAATTTGATTGTGAATATACTCGACAGCCGCAAAATCTAGACCAAAGACAGGATTTGCGACGATGAGAAGCTTGATTTGTTCTGCGGAAAGTTCTCTAGCAAGAACCGTACGTTGAACATTTCCACCTGAGAGATTACCTACAGGTGTCTCTGGTGAAGGAGTTTTAATCGAGAAAATTTTGATCAAATTCTTGGCAGTTTCGCGAATTGCCTTGAATAGTAGCAGAACCCCACCTTTGGCTTGAGGTGGACGATCAAAGGTGCGTAACGCCAAATTTTCGGCAACGCTCATATGGGGAACACAGGCATTGCGTAGAGGCTCTTCAGGCAGTGAAAATACTTGATGGCTATACATTTCCTTGCGGGTTGCATAGTAGCGATCGCCATTGACAAAAACTTCGCCAGATGTGGGAGTTCTTTGTCCAGACAGGACTTCCACAAATTCGCGTTGTCCATTACCTGAGACACCTGCAATTCCGACGATTTCACCACTCTTGATTTGTAAATCTACACCTGCGACAGCTTCTAGACCATTATCTTTGTCCGCATGGATATTACGCACATCAAGAACGATATTTTCAGCAGTAACCTCGGTCTTGGCAACTTGACGCGCTTCTTTAGCTTCTCCGAGCATCATCGCCGCCATATCCGCAACTGATAACTCTTTGGTGGAACCAGTACCTGCAAATTTACCCTTACGCAGAACGGTAACATCATCTGCAAAAGCCGTAATCTCACGGAATTTGTGACTGATCATCAATACGCTCAAACGTCCTGCGGTTACTTCTTCACGCAAAAGTCCGAGTACTTCATCAGCTTCCTGAGGCGTTAACACAGAAGTTGGTTCATCCAGAATGAGAATCCGACTCTTGAGATAAAGTTGTTTGAGAATTTCTAATTTCTGCTTTTGTCCAGCCGCTAGCTGGGAAATGGGCGTATTTAAATCAATTTTGAAAGGAGCGGATGACATGAAGGCATCTAGCTTTTCGTATTCATCTTTCCAATTAATGATAGTCGGGGTGTCAGGTCTCACCAGCAAAAGGTTTTCAGCAACAGTCATGGCTGGTACAACTGTGAAATGCTGATACACCATACCAATGCCATAACCATAGGCATCACGGGGACTGTTGATATCACGCGATCGCTTATTAATCAAAATATCACCGTGGGTCGCCGCATGAAATCCCATGATGCATTTGACCAAAGTACTTTTACCTGCACCATTTTCACCAAGTAGTGCGTGAAAAGTTCCGGGGGCAAGTTTTAGCGATACATTATCTACTGCGGTAAAAGAGCCAAATTTCTTGGAAATATTTACTAGCTCTAGTTCTGGAGGTAGATGCGATCGCAAAGCGTCAGCCGAAACACTAGATGGAATAGTCACGGGTGGAATCGACTCTTTCATAGATTCTTCTACAACCAGATTATCAGTAAGATCGCTTTCAAGATCATCAGGCATCGGTTTTTCCATAGCGGCGCATACTTAGCACATTTTTTTAATTCAACTAGAAATTTTGTTTAATTGCTGTAGTTAATGCTTCAGAATCACTAACTGCACCAAAGACACCACCCTGCATTTCGATCATTTTTAGAGCTGCTAGATGATTTCCATAATCAGTTGCCCCAGTACAATCCGATAGCAGAAGGCATTCATAGCCGCGATCATTGGCATCCCGCATAGTCGTATGTACGCACACATCGGTGGTAATGCCAGACAAAATAATATTTTGAATACCTTTGCGTTTTAACAGCAAATCAAGATCGGTGGCATAAAACGAGCCTTTCCCTGGTTTATCAATAATTGGCTCATCGGGCAGTGGGTAAAGCTCAGGAATAATGTCCCACCCTGCTTCGCCCCGCACTAAAATCTTGCCACATGGTCCCTCATCCCCAATTCCTGCACCAATCCTTTGCGATCGCCAGCGCTTGTTTTCTGGCAAATCCGATAAATCGGGGCGATGACCTTCACGGGTATGAATAATATGAAAGCCTTTTTCCCGAAATAGGGTCAAAACTTTTTTGATTGGCTCAATGGGTGCTCTGGTTAACGATAGGTCATAACCCATCTTGTCTACATAACCACCAATACCGCAAAAGTCAGTCTGCATATCAATGATGATCAGTACGGTATTGTCTGGTCGGAGATCGCCATTATAAGGATAGGGATAGGGAGTTGCGTTAACGTACATAAATAATTTATGAACTTTTTAAATAATTAGTACCAAGAATTACTTATAGTAGTGAATGTGTTTCTCCGCCTTCGGCGGAGAAACACATCTGAAAAGCACTTTTAGTAATTCTTGGTGCTAATTATTACGGATATAGCTAAACGGGACTGTTACTCAGAAACTTATCGCAGTACCTTGCCCACTGGCATATATTCCTCAACGAGATTACGCTGGCTAACCCGATCGCCTTCTGCTAACAAGCGATCGCCTGCTTCCTTAAGAGTTCTGAGATCAAAACTTGGGGGACGAAATTCTGGTAAAGCTTCGGTGCTATTGACTAGACGTAGTGATAGACGATCTAAACCAATTTGATAGACAAACTTGCGTACCTGCTCATCATAGAGACTCGATCGCAATGAACCAAAGAAATCAATCGAGCGATCGGGATACATATCGACAAGACGCTCAATTTCCCACTGCGGAATATTATCTGGGGCGAAAATACCACTAACAATACCAATGCGATCGCTGCGATCGGGCTTCCAATAAAACTTTTCCATGCGACCATCACGTACCAAAGGCGCATACAAAGTCGAAAAATCATTCCCCGTTACAATAATCGGCACACGCCTGATCGGATTGCTGTCATAGCTCCCCGGAAGCTGCACATTGGTTGGATTGTCCGCAATATTCATTAATGTCGCATTAACTAATTGCGTATTCACCGTATATTGCGTTGTGCTATCGACCCGTCCCGCCCCCGCATCAATGTCATTAATCAAGAGTGCACACATTTTCCCCCGCACCTTGACCAACTCCGCCGCCTCACGATAGCGCATTCTGATCAATCTTGCAGGATCACCCGCATCAGGGCTTTCTAACTCACCACCAGACATTCTGATCGGATCGATCCCTAGTTTCTGAAAAGCTAATTCACATTGAAAAGACTTACCTTCACCTTTGCCACCATGAATACCCAAAATTAGAGGCACTGTCACATTAGGCAGTTTCATAAAGTTTTTAGCCAAATGGACAGCAAGTTTATCCAAAAATCGGGGCGAAATGTAATAAGACATACAGATTAATTTAGGCGACTAATAGCAATTTACCTTACAGTGCTACCTAATAAAAATCTAAAAGGTGGGAAACGGAACTTTTTAGAAGTAAATAAAAAAGCCCGCTTAGGCGGGCTTTTTTATTTACTTCTTATCCTTAGAAGGAACCTTTGGTGGTTCGCGGAAGAAGATTGCAAAGAAGAATAAACCAATCAAACAAGCGAAAATAAAAGTATAGGTTAGAGCTTCCATTGGATCTTATGCCTCTTTAACACGAGTAGATTTGTCGCCAACTTTTTGGAATGCGCCCCACTCAACTTGCTCTTCGCTGAGTTCTGGGTCAACACCAGCAAACACATCGCGGAACAAGGTACGAGCACCGTGCCAAATGTGACCGAAGAAGAAGAACAATGCAAATACTGCATGACCAAAGGTAAACCAACCACGAGGGCTAGTACGGAATACACCGTCAGAATTATTCTTTTCTTGATCGAATTCAAAGATTTCGCCTAGCTGGGCTTGACGAGCATACTTCTTAACGCTTGGCGCATCGGTGAAGGTTTTGCCATTTAACTGACCACCAACGAAGGAGACGGTTACGCCAGTTTGCTCAACGCTGTACTTAGATTCAGCACGACGGAAAGGAATGTCAGCTCTGACAACACCATCTTGGTCTTGGAGAACTACAGGGAAGGTTTCAAAGAAGTTAGGCAAACGACGAACACTGAGTTCACGCCCTTCTTTATCCTTGAAAATAGGATGTCCTTGCCAGCTTTGGGCAATACCATCACCATTATTCATTGGACCAACGCGGAACAAACCACCTTTAGCAGGGCTGTTACCAACGTAGTCATAGAAAGCAAGTTTGTCAGAAATAGTTGACCAAGCTTCTTGCTCACTCAAGCCAGAGTTAATACCAGCTTGGACGCGGCGAGAGATTTCTTGTTGAAACGCGTTAGTATCCCACTGATAGCGGGTTGGTCCATATAGCTCGATAGGAGTAGCTGCGGAGCCATACCACATGGTTCCAGCAACAACGAATGCGGCAAAGAATACAGCCGCAATGCTGCTAGATAGTACGGTTTCGATGTTACCCATACGCAGCGCTTTGTAAAGACGCTCGGGTGGACGGACGGTCAAGTGGAATAGACCCGCAATGATGCCAACGATACCAGCGGCAATGTGGTGAGCAGCAATACCACCAGCATTGAAGGGGTTAAATCCATTAGGTCCCCATTCAGGAGCAACGGGAGCAACATGACCATTCAAGCCATAGGCATCGGATACCCAGATTCCAGGACCAAATAGCCCTGTTACGTGAAATGCACCGAAGCCAAAGCAGAGTAAACCAGACAAGAAGAGGTGAATACCGAACATTTTAGGCAAGTCCAAAGCAGGCTCACCTGTGCGAGGATCTCTGAATAGTTCGAGATCCCAGTTTACCCAATGCCAAATAGCAGCTAGGAAGAGTAAACCAGAGAGGACGATGTGTGCAAGTGCAACACCTTCAAAAGACCAGAAGCCGGGGTCAGCCGTTGAGCCACCTGTGATTGTCCAGCCGCCCCAAGAATTGGTAATACCAATACGAGCCATGAAAGGCATGACAAACATACCTTGCCGCCACATGGGGTTGAGGACGGGGTCACTGGGGTCAAAAATTGCTAGCTCGTAAAGTGCCATCGAGCCTGCCCACCCTGCTACAAGAGCAGTGTGCATCAGGTGCGTGGCAATCAGTCTTCCTGGATCGTTCAGGAGAACTGTATGCACTCGATACCAGGGTAATCCCATTGCAAATGTTCCTTAATCTATGTAGTGAATAAGATCTTAACGATTCTTAATTTTAATTTATGATAATTGATCCTGACTTAGGCGATTACTCAAATACTTAAAAGTAATTTAAGCAAATACCTCGATCAGGAAGGTGAAGTCAGTTTGGTTATTTTATTCGTAACACAATAATAAACTATTCCTTCCGATTGATTGCTCGATCACTATATTAAAAATCAGCAAAATTCCAATTTGCGCTGCATCAATATTGGATTTAGGGGCGATAAATGCGTTTTGGTAGGTGCGATCGCGATATTTCGATCGCTAAATCAACGGTTGGATAGGCTCTATTTATATGATCACTATTGATCGGATTTATTGGATCACCTAAAAGGGGATCGCTTGTTGCATGGGTTCCCAGCAGTCGGGGCAAAAACAGTTCAGGATGTAGCGCTTTCCAGAAATATTCGACAAATTGGGTGATTTCGCGATCGCTCATGCCTGTTTTTCCAGATGCAATTAATTTATGTTCGGCTTCTAGTCGCCATTGCAAGCTGTATTGGTAGTCTTCAGGGACAAGCACAATTAAGCTGTCGAGATAATCCCAAAGGGGCAGGTAGTTATATAGGTTGGCGTTGCATTCAAGGGCAAATTCGCGATCGCTTTCCGACAAGATGGGGGGGATAAAGTTGCGAAATGCTGAAATTGGCAGGGGGCGTATCCCCACAAACCAGCCTTCAAATAAGACAATATCTGCACCATAGGAAATTTCAGGATCAATGCGATCGCCTGCACCATTGTGCAAAGACTTGTCAAAACGGGGGATCGCGATTGGTTGAAGCTGCTCTGGATTACGATCGCGTAATTGTTGCAAAACCTGAAGCCCTAGATCCACATCATGGGTATTAGGGGGACCACGCCAAATTAGATCGGGACGACGCTCTCGTAACTTTTGGCGATCGGCATAGGTTTTGTATAAATCATCAAGGGAAATGCTTAAAAAAGTTTTGCCGAGATGCTTTAACAAAATATTTAAGATTATTCCTAAGGTTGTTTTACCTGTCCCTTGCCCCCCCAGTAAACCTTGAATCAATGGTCTACCTAATTTTTGTTGTTGATCGGCAAGTTTTTGAGCAAGAGGAATCCAGTAATACCACAAAAGAGTAAATACATCTGAAGGATGATCTAATTGGATATTTTGCTTTGTGATAACTTGTGAAATTTCTGAGCAAGCTAGCTGTAATAGATACGATCGCTGGTGAATAATCGCGTCAATTTCACCCACCTCTAAAGCACACAAATCTTTGCTGTCTAAGAATTGCAGGCGATTATTGGTTGCCAGTAAATCTTGTTTGAGTAAATTTTCATCCTGCTCAGATAGGCAATCGCCATACCCGATCAGTTCAATAATTCTTATAAGTTGATTTTCAATCATTCCCTTACCCAATCAGGCATCTGCATGATTTACGACTTAATACGGCTATACAGATTACAAATTTACAAAAATTAAGCTGTTAATTAACAATTATTTAACATAGAATATTATCGTGAGTAATTATACGCAGGCTCCTCCACAAAAACTACATATAATTACTGACATCAAACACTAGTTAGATACATTACTAAACAGAAAAAATTACGACTATGAATTTGAAAGCTCTTTTGATCGTTGCAAGCCTTGGCTTATCTGCTGGTCTAGTTTCTTGTGCTTCTGAAACTCCTGCTCCTACCTCTACCCCAGCAGCTACATCTGCTCCTACTGCAAAGCCCGCAGCAACAACTCCTGCTGCTGATGCTACCAAGGACAAGGCTAAGGATGCTAAGCCTGCTGATGCTACCAAGACCGATGCTAAGGATGCTAAGCCTGCTGATGCTACCAAGACCGATGCTAAGCCTGCTGCTGATAAGGATAAGGCTGATGCAACTAAGACTGACGCTACCAAGACCGATGCTAAGCCTGCTGATGCTACCAAGTCTGACGCTAAGCCTGCTGATGCTACCAAGACCGATGCTAAGCCTGCTGACGCTACCAAAAAGCCTCAATAGTTTTTAGTTCATTTAGTGAAATTAAATGAAAAAGGGCGCTTCGCGCCCTTTTTCATGTTTTATGGATTTATTAAAGTAGCAAGGAATATCTATGCGATCGCCTGTTATGCCAAAGCAAGCCTTACCTACCAAAGTCTTTCATTGGGTAAGTTTAGTGAGTTTGTTTCTGATGATGACTAGCGGTTTACAGATTTACAATGCCAATCCTGTCTTTGGTGGGCGGAGTGGTCTTCACATGCCACCTATTTTTGGATTAGGGGGATGGCTTGCAGGGGGTAGACATTGGCATTTTGCAATGATGTGGATCTTTGTGCTGAATTTATTGTGGTATGGCATTTATATTTTGCTGACGCGCCGTTGGCAACATCGCTATGTCAGTGGCAAAGATGTCAAGGCGCTACTGGTTAGTCAAAATGTCAAACGCAAAAACTATGCTTGGCATCGGGTGGTTTATACCTTGCTCATCCCCATTTTATTGCTGTCGATCTTTACGGGTGTGGGCATGTATAAGCCTGCTCAGTTTTATTGGATTGTTGATAGTTTTGGTGGGTGGGACGCTTTGCGAATTACACACTTTATGGCAGTGCCTAGCACATTGATTTTAGGATTCCTGCATTCACAGTTGGGGCGCAAGGTCGGTGGAGATCGCTTATTGGATTCGATGTTTTGGAGGAATAACTAATGACCCAAGAACCTGAACAAAAATCCCCTAACACCGAATTAGAGATTGATGATGGTACTGACACTATCCCTCGTCGCCGCTTTTTGAATTTAGCAGGTGCGGGTTTACTCACCATTGGATTTGGCAGCCTCGCAGAAGGTGTCGTGGGCGGAATATCAGAGCCACTCAATCAACAGGTTGAGTCATTAATCTTTCAGCCACAGCAACCAATACCAGAGTTTCCTATTACAGCGATCGAGCCAGATAAGTTAATTGTTAATAGTTTTCGGGGTACGCCAACAATTAATTCTGATGCTTATCGGCTCATTATTGATGGTGAAGTCAATAATCCGCTTAGCTTGAGTATGAGCGATTTGCAGAAATTGCCATTGACCTCAATGGTGATTCGCCATGTATGTGTCGAAGGATGGGCAGCGATCGTGCAGTGGGGTGGCGTAAGGTTGCGAGATCTCTTAGCGATCGCGAAGCCATTGCCCCAATCGAAATATGTCTATTTTTATTCGGCAGATGGCTACTACGAAAGTTGGGATCTTGACTCAGTACTACATCCTCAAACCTTGATGGCATATCAAAAAAATGGACAGCCCCTAGCACCCGAAAATGGTGCACCGTTACGTCTGGCTTCTCCCGTAAAGCTTGGCTATAAGCTCAGTAAATGGGTAACGCGAATCCAGCTTACGAGTGAGCTAGGCGAAAAACGTGGCTATTGGGAAGATTTGGGCTATGAATGGTATGCAGGCTTGTAAACACAAATACACCAAATAAAATGATGTGCGATGCACATCATTTTATTTATATTAACTTTTATTACGAGTTTCATGATATATTCAGCCTACAGCGCTATGCGTAGAGTTAGGTAACATCCATGCGTTTAATCTTCACAACCAATTTCAATAAATTTCAATCTATCAATGCGACTCAAGCGTGGTCACTGTTCTTAACGGGCTGTAAAAAAGATGATTCTCTTGGTAAAAATCCAATGATTGGCAAATATTTAACGGTAGCTATTTTGGGTGCAATCATTGCCCAAATATTAGAAGCGATTTTAACGGTTTCCTAAAAGTGGATATTGCGAAGTATACACAAAGAGAGGCGGTGCTAAGCACCGCCTCTCTTTGTACAAGCATAGATTTAGACAGCTTCTAAATCCTTTTCGCCAGTACGGATTCGGATAATTCGCTCTACAGGAGATACGAAAATCTTACCATCGCCAATTTCGCCAGTACGGGCAGCAGTAATAACTTTATCTACTACCATATCAACTTGGTCATCTTCTACAACGATCTCAATCTTGAGCTTTTGTAGAAATTCAACCGTGTACTCAGAGCCACGATAGCGCTCTGTTTGTCCTTTTTGACGACCAAAACCACGTACTTCTGATACGGTCATACCGACTACGCCAGCATTTACCAGAGCAATTTTGACTTCGTCAAGCTTGAATGGACGAATGATTGCTTCAACCTTTTTCAAATTAACTCCTCCACTGATTCTTGAACTTTAATACACTTGAATCGATATCCAAATTTGTAGCCTAGCATACTATTCTGAATAGTCTCTGAATTGTCGTCAGGATTGACGTTGCCACAGCCACCAACGAATTGCCAATTTCTCCAATTCTATCCAAACAAACATTAGGGCACTAAAACCGAAGCAAACTGCTAATTCGGTTGAGGTGATGAGATATGTACCAAAGAAAATACGGAATGGTTCTACATAGATTAGTACCAATTGCAAAACTGTAGTCATAATCACAGATCCCCATACATAGGGATTGGTCATGGGATTAAGCTCTATCGTGAGTTGGGTATTGGAGCGAATGGCGATCGCATGTCCCATTTGGGCAATACAAAGGGTTGTAAATACCATTGTTTCCCATCGGTTAGCCGAGTAAACATTGTCAAAATGGGTGGTGGTATAGCCATGCGCCCAGACCATTAGGGAAATTGTGATAATCGCTAGGACAATCCCAATTCTCACCATATATGATCCCATGCCTCTGGCAAAAATGTTTTCACGGGGATCAACAGGTGGACGTTTCATGACATTTGGTTCGGCGGGTTCAACTGCGAGAGCAAGCGCAGGTAAACCGTCAGTTACTAAATTCATCCACAAAATTTGCAGAGGAATTAAGGGAACCGAGAAATTTAGAATTGGCGCGATCGCAATCGTAATTACTTCACCAATATTACTGCCAAGAATATATTTGATAAAGCGCCTAATATTCGTATAAACGACACGTCCTTCTTCAGTAGCGGCGACAATCGTGGCGAAGTTGTCATCCAAGAGGATCATGTCACTGGCTTCTTTAGATACGTCCGTACCTGTAATGCCCATAGCAATTCCGATATCAGCTTGTTTAAGAGCAGGAGCATCATTGACTCCATCTCCCGTCATGGCAACAAAATTATGCTGCTTTTGTAAGGCTTGGACAATCCGCAATTTATGCTCAGGAGAGACACGGGCATAGACGCTGACCTGATTAACCTGCTGCTCTAGCTCAGATTGACTCATTAGTTCTAGTTCTTTGCCAGTGATCACTTGATCGCCTTTAAAAGCAATACCCAAATCTTCAGCGATCGCTTTAGCAGTGAGTTGATGATCGCCCGTAATCATGACAGGACGAATCCCAGCTTCACGGCAGCGCTTCACAGCTTCACGAACTTCTGGACGTGGGGCATCAAGCATTCCTACTAATCCCACCCAGACTAAATTACTTTCATCTTTTTCGGTAATGCCACCTGCGGGTAATTCGGGTAAAGTGCGATAGGCAAAACCGAGGACGCGCAACCCACGACTAGCAAGCTCATTATTTTGAGCAAGTACATGTTGACGTTGAAAATCAGCGATCGCATGAATCTGATCGCCAATTTGAATATGGGTACAACATTCTAAGGTTAATTCTGGAGAGCCTTTGCAAAAAAGCACATTGCCGCCATGTTCACCCTGCACCAATACACTCATGCGCTTGCGCTCAGAGGAGAAGGGAACTTCAAATACACGGGGCATCCGATGCTGCCATTCTGAGAAATCACATCCACCTTTACTAGCCAGTACTAGCAATGCACCTTCGGTAGGGTCGCCGATGATAATCCATTCACCATCTTTTTGTTGCAGAATTGAATCATTACAGAAGACGCAAGCCATTAATAACTGCTGAACTTCAGGAATATTGTTAACGGTTAGATGTGAATCCTCTGGAGGGTTTCCTAGTATCGTAAATTCACCAGTTGGCACATATCCATCACCTGAGACTTGGAGAGAATGCTGTCCTGTACGGATACCCTGTACCACCATTTTATTCTGGGTGAGAGTTCCCGTTTTATCAGAACAAATGGTGGTGACGGAGCCAAGGGTCTCAACCGCAGGCAAGCGTCGGATCAGGGCATTTCTCCTGACCATGCGTTGAGTACCTAAGGCGAGAGTAACTGTAACTACTGCAGGCAAACCTTCAGGCACGACAGCCACTGCCATACTGAGAGAGGTTTTGAGCAGATCGCCAAAGTTACCTTTGTTAAGTAAACCGATTCCTACAACTATGGCTACCAAGATTAAGGAACCCGTAACCAAGACATTCCCCAATTGCGACATCCTTTGTTGTAGAGGAGTGTCTTCAGTTTCTACATCTTGAATGAGGGAGGCGATTTTGCCTAATTCGGTCTGCATCCCTGTCTTGGTAACTAAGACCTTGGCGCGTCCCTGTACTACTTCAGTGCCTTGATAAACGCAGTTTAAGCGATCGCCTAAACTAGCATCTGCTTCCAAAATTAAATGGGCTTCCTTATTTACAGCCTCTGCTTCACCTGTAAGAGCTGATTCGCGTACTTGGAGATTTTGTTCTTCGAGCAGTCTCCCATCAGCCGCAACTTGGACACCTGCCTCTAGTAGCATGATGTCCCCCGGAACTAGCTCTTTGCCACTAATTTCTAGGATTTCGCCATTGCGAATGACCCTGACTTTTGGCGAAGAAAGACGCTTGAGAGCAGCCAGTGCTTTCTCAGCATTCATCTCCTGCATATAGCCCAAAATGCCATTGAGCACAACAATGGAAGAAATGGCGACTGCATCCTTCGGAAATTCTTTGGCTTGAATATCGAGGACGGCTGAGACCACAGCAACTGCCATGAGCATCAGTAACATGATGTTTGTAAACTGATCAATGAAAATTTGCAGAGGCGATCGCCCAGCTTTTTCGGTTAGTTCATTTGTGCCATAGCGTTCAATTCTGACTGCAACTTCTTTACTAGTGATCCCTTGTTCGGGATCACTTTGTAGTTTATTAAGCGCTTCATCAACCCCAAGGGTATGCCAATAGGCAGGAGCAGCGACAGGAGCGGGTGTCTCTATTGCCATAGATATTTACGGATAAACGGTTATGAACATAGTACTAAAAAATAGTACTGACTGGTTTAAAAGTTGACTAATCGTGATAACCCAAGAGATGAGTGCGCTGCCACTCATCTCTTGGCTCTGCATTGCTATAGTCCTACTCTGGTTGCTATACAATTAGCCCATGAGTAACAATCCTTTTTTGCCCCAGAGACTGGTAGGCAGACAAACAGAATTAGAACAGATTAGTAAAATTTTGCTAGCAGATGGCGATTTGCTGATTGCAGGTGTGGCAGGTAGTGGACGCAGAACTCTCGTCAAATGGGCTGCCAAAAATGTAGGTGCAAGGGTAATTACTTTAGATTGTTTACGGGCAACCGATGGCGATCGCTTTTTGAAATTGCTAGCTGAAGGTTTACTCAATGCCTTTAACCTACCTGAAGAATTGCTGATGCTCCAGAAATTACTCAGGGAACAGCCTGTGACCTTTGAAACTGAGGAACAGGCTAAACCAAAGATGGTTTGGAAACTTACAACCGCAGGAATTTGGAATTTATTTCAAAATTTACTGAGTATTCCGCAACAGATGGCAGAGTGGCTTGATTGTCGGGTAGCGATCGTGCTGCATAATTTCACCCATATTCGCTCATGGGATCGCAAAGGTGAATGGGAAGAATATTTGCGCCGGGAAATTCAACTACAAAGCCGTGTGAGTTATGTGCTGATAGCCACGGTTCCTGAGCCTTGGATGCATAAGCTCAGTATTCATGTGGTGGAGCTGTCACCGATGAGTACGGATGAGCTTTGTGAATGGCTAGAACCAACGATGCAGGCAAAGGGATTAAGGTTCGATCCCTGCACTACTTCACTACAGCTATTTACCGAATATATTCAAGGGAATCTGAGTGATGCGATCGCCTTAATCAGAAGAATTTGGCTTGATTACCTCACCCAAGCCGATGCACCAACTAATGCGGATTTTCTGATTCAGCCCTACCATGTGCATCAAAATATGTTGGTACTCATTGAAGACCTTGCCCCTACCTTTGAATCCTTGATTATGCTCTTGCCACCGACACAGGTACGAGTGCTAGAGAGCTTAGCGATCGATCCAACGGTGAGTCCCCATAGTCGTGAATATATTCAAAAACATCAGCTTTCGCGAGGAGGCAGTCTGCAAGGAGCGCTCGATAGTTTGGAGCAGAAGGGATTAGTTTACGGTGCGAAATATGGGTATCGGATTGCTTTGCCCACTTTGCAATTTTGGCTCAGGCAACGTTTAGGCTAGGATTGATTTTGGGTTGGCTAAGGTGAGATTTATGCAAAATATCCATACCCTTCCCATTGAAGTTGTGCATCTCATTGCCGCAGGTGAGGTGATTGACTCCTTAGCGGCGGTAGTGCGAGAACTTGCCGAAAATGCGATCGATGCGGGGGCAACGCGAATTGTCATTTCGATCTGGACTGAAACACTCTCGGTGCAGGTGAGTGACAATGGTTGCGGCATGGCGATCGCCGATTTATCTCAAGCTGCGACACCACACACAACCAGCAAAATTAATAATGCCGAAGATTTACGCCAAATCCATAGTTTAGGATTTCGGGGTGAGGCGCTGTATAGTCTGGCGCAACTTGCTGATTTGAGTATTTGCAGTCGTCCGATCCTAGAGCCAGTGGGCTATCAGACTAATTACGATGAGCATGGCAATTTGCAATCCCCGCCCAAAGTTGTGGCGATCGCAACGGGGACAGTCGTAACCATTCGCAATCTCTTTGCTCGCTATCCCAATCGCTTACAGTCTTTACCGAATAGCTCCCAGCAGATTCGCAAGGTGCAATTGCAAATCCAGCAGATGGCGATCGCCAATCCCCAGATTAATTGGCAAGTGAATCTGGACAATCGCGAATGGTTCACGATTTGGGCTGGCGCAAATGCGAGTGAGATTTTGCCACAAATCATGAATTCGATTCAGTCCCATGACTTGGCTTATAAAGACTTTGTCCTCACCTCTAGTCCTCCCGCAGGAGAAGGTAAAATCTCGATCACCCTTGGAATACCCGATCGCCTATCGCGTCGTCGTCCCGATTGGGTAAAAGTTATTCTCAATGGGAGGTTGGTTAATTTTCTAGAACTAGAGCAAACTATTCTTTCGAGTTTAGAGAGAACTTTACCGCGCAATCGTTTTCCCGTTTGTATTGTGGATCTTAATTTAGCTTGCGATCACATTGATTGGAATCGACATCCTGCCAAATCTGAAGCCTATATTCAGAACTTAGGCGATATTCAAGATCAAATTAAAGATGGGATTACGGAAGTTCTAAAAGCACCTGAAAGTAATACTCAGGCTAGTTATGGTAGTGCTGCAAATGATCTATTACGAACGGCGGAACGGAAAACCTCTTATTTGATCCCAACAAAGCGCGAGAACTTTAATCAGCCAAATTCTTCTCTTAAGGCGATCACTCAAGTTCTCGATACTTACATTTTAGCCGAACATTCAGGTGGACTATGGCTAGTGGAGCAACACGTTGCCCATGAACGTGTGATCTTTGAAAGAATTGAAACTCAGTGGCAAATCGTTCCCATTGAGCAGCCGATTCTATTACAAAAAATTAATGACGATGGCATTGAAAGACTGCAAACCTTGGGTTTAGAAATTGAAGCCTTTGGTAATGAACTATGGGCAGTGCGATCGCTACCAGAAATTCTCATCGGTCATCCAGACTGTGCAGTGATTCTACAAGAAATGGCGCAACAGGATGATCCAACCATGGCAAGGGCAACAGCAGCATGTCGGAGTGCCATTCGTAACGGGACAAAGCTAGATTTAACAACGATTCGCGACTTGCTCTGGCAATGGCAACAAACCCGCAATCCTCATACCTGTCCGCATGGTCGCCCGATCTGTTTAGCGATCGATGAGTCAGATTTAGCCAGATTTTTCCGCCGCAATTGGATTGTCTCGAAATAGGAAGACGCTTGATAAAATTGTTAAGGAGTGCTCATACCACATTAGTTAACTCATAACAAAGCTGTTGCACTGCTGAGGCAAGAGTTCTTAACTTAATCGGTTTGCTGAGATATTTACTCGCACCGATCGCTAAACATCTTTCACTATCACCTTCCATCGCTAGAGCAGTAAGGGCAATGATCGGAATTGTCGCAAGTTGTGAATCAGCACGAATTAATCGAATTGATTCTAAGCCATCCATTTCTGGCATTTGGATATCCATGATAATGATGTCAGGAGAAATAGCTTTAGCTTGAGCGATCGCATCTTTGCCATTCCTAGCAACAACTATACGGTAATTGATCGCGCTTAGATATGCCGTAAAAGTTTGGATATTTGCCTCATTATCTTCGGCGAGTAAAATAAGCGGCGCATTGGTCTTATCAAGATTAATAGGCTGTAGCGGTAAAGTAGTAGAAACCTTGGTAGGTAATGAAGCGTTAGATGCAGACATATCATAGGGTAAAGCAACTGTAAAACGGCTGCCCTTGCCAACTTCACTTTCAGCTATAATCTGACCACCATGAAGTTCGGCAATCTGCTTCACTAGGGCTAATCCTAAACCAGTGCCTTCGTGCTGGCGATTAAGGCTACCACTAACCTGTACAAATGGCTGGAAGAGCCTTTGCAGATCGTTAGAGTCAATGCCAATGCCATTATCTACTACTTGAAATAGAATCATTGATGAATTCTTTGTTTTCAACTGTTGCGGAATCGTTGCTTCTCCCTGCCATGTATCACCACTCCCAAAAGAAACTAAGAGGCTTACTTTTCCTCCATTAGGAGTAAACTTCACAGCATTACTAAGTAAATTGATTAATATCTGTTTAGTGCGTCGTATATCGACATTGATGTCATTCATGAACATCGGAATACTAGTCACAATTTGCAAGCTTTTTGCATGAGCTTTTTGTTTGATAAAAACAAGACTAGAATCACATAGAACCTTGACAGAGGCAGGTTCAATTTCCAGTTCCATCATTCCCGAAGAGATTTTTGATAGATCGAGAATGTCGTTAATCAAAGATAGAAGATGCTCGGCACTGGATTCGACGGTGCTGATCGCTTTGAGTTGAGATTCGTTCATCAAGCCAAAAATTTGATCCCTTAACCCTTCTGATAGCCCCAAGATCGAATTTAGAGGCGTGCGGAGTTCGTGGCTCATGTTTGCCAAAAATTCATCCTTGAGCTTGGTGACTTTTAGAAGTTCTTCATTAGCTTGTTTTAACTGCTCTTCAGCTTTTTTGCGTTCGCGGAGTGTTGCCTGTTGATCGCTAATATCGCGGCATACACAAATTAGTAAACCATCATCGGTCAGGGTTAGAGATAATCCTTCATCAAAGGTTGAGCCATCTTTGCGCGTAGCGATCGCTTCTCCTTGCCATGAGCGATCGCGCATTAGTACAGGAAATACTTCTTGCCCAAATCGTGCAATTTCTTCTGAGGAGTATAACTCTGTCCAAGATTTCCCTAACAACTCCTCAGGATACATGTAGCCAAACATTTCTAGATGGGATTGATTTATATAAATGTAGTTACTGTCCTGCAAAATCGCAATGCCATCAATTGCTGCTTCAATCGCGGCAATTTGCTGTTTTAGTAATTTTTCAATTTTTTCAATATGTTTGCGATCGCTAATATCTCTACCAATGCCTAAATAGCCAATTGTGCGACCTTCATCATCCTTGATCGCTGTTACCAGTATTGAAGTAGGGAAGTGAGAACCATCCTTGCGAATACTTGTCCATTCTTGCTCTTGGTGAATGTTTAGATCCGCCTTTACTGTAAATACTGCATGTCCCACATCTTTTCCTAATTCAATCGAAAGTGCAGCAGTGCGCTCCGCGATCTCTTGAGGGTCGTGAAATTTAGCAGGAGTAGTAATTCCGACCACTTCATCCATACTGTAACCCAGCATTCTTTCCGCAGCAGTATTAAAGGTTTGAATAATGCCGTTTAAGTCAGTAGCGATAATTGAATAATTAGCACTATCCAGAATGGCGCGTTGGAGTTTGTTAACTTGCCATAGTTCTTTAGTCCGCTCAGCAACCTTAGATTCTAGAGATTGGTTTAGTTGCTTTAGTTCTTCATTAGTACGTTTGCGCTGTAACTCCACTGCCGCCCTTGAGGCGAAAATCTTGAGAATAGAGAGGGCTTCAGTAATTTTTGGGCTTGGCAATGGCTTCACATCAAGAATGCATAGATGCCCGATCGCATTACCCCGATGATCCTTCAGGGCAATGCCTAGATAACTTTCTGCTTTCAGTGACACCAAATCTAGGTCTTGAGGAAAAATTGTTTGTAAATCTCTTTCACAGTAATATTCATCATTATTCAAGACATATTCACAGGGAGTGCTTGGCGGTTGGTAAGAAAAAGTGGGCTGCAATTCTCCATTGGCAGAAAATGCCAAGCTATGCAGCTTACCGTCAACTAATTCAGTAATAAAAGCATAGGAAACCTCCAAGGCTTCTGCAATGTGAATTACCAAGGCTGGAAAGAAATCTTCCCCTGTAAAGGTTGCCGTCCCCTCTAATAGTTTTTTTAAGATTAGTTCTGTCCTTTTGCGATCAGTTATATCTCGGATAATCATCAAGACTTCGCGATCGTCAATCGGCGCAACTCGCACTTCTTCATAACGGCGCTCGTCTTCAAAATCGACTATTTGCTCGAAAATCTGGACTGTGCCACTATCAAGGGCAAGATTGGCATAATGAACTTGGGCTAGGGCTAAATGTTTGGGTAAAATATTTTCTATTCTCAATTCGGAAACTGAAGGATCAGGTAAGATGACACGTACATTACCGCTACATCCACTTCTATATTGATAAACTCCATTTCTATCCATTTGAATCAGCAGATCAGGAATAGTTTCAACAATGGTGCGATTCATTTGCTCACTTTCCTGTAGCGCCTGTTCGGCAATTTTACGATTTTTCAATTCCCTTTCTAAATTTTGATAGGAGATCATTTGCTGAATGGCGATCTCTAACTGCATCGATAGACTTTGGACTAACTGAATCTCTAGCTCTGTCCAAAATCTGGGAGCCGAACATTGGTGAACAATGAGTAAGCCCCATAAGAACTGTTTATTGTCTTTGGGTAATCTAATTGGTACGACTAGATTTGCGCGTACTTGAAAGCTTTCTAGAAGTTGAATATGACAATCTTGTAAATTCGCCGCATAAATATCATTAGCAACAAAAATCTTCCCATTACAATAATCCCCTCCAAGATTTTCACGAAAACAAGTATCTTCAACTAAGACATTTAAGGTTGATTCCCAAGACACTCCAATATCCTCGGAAATAATTAAACCACTCATATCTGGATTGAACTGATAAATAGCAACGCGATCAGCCTTGATAAATTCACGTAATTCTTTGACTGTTACATTCAAAATATCCTCTAAGTTGAAATGTTCACGAATACGAGACGAGATTTCGGTAATGACATTTTGTTGCTGTTGCGATTGCCATAGTTGCTGCCTGAGAGTGGATTCGCGAAACACCTGCTTAACCGCAGTAGTAAGTACTTTGGGGTTAATTTCTCCTTTGAGCAAGTAGTCAGACGCTCCTAACTTCATCGCTCTCACTGCAATTTTTTCACTTCCATGCCCCGTCAACATAATCGCAGGTATTTTTTCGCCTTCACGATCTACATTGATTGCTTCCAAAAAATCCAAGCCACTGCCATCAGGTAGATTTAGATCAATCAGCAAAATGTCAGGTGACTGCGATCGCCATAGCTCTAATCCATCTTCTACGGTCTCGGCTTCGAGCAAGTGATATGTCGTATCCTTATCTGATAGTAAATAGCGAGAATATGTAGCACGATCCTCTTCAGAATCCTCAACTATTAAAATAGTGATCAGAGATAGTGACCGTTGATCTGTCATATTAAAATCTAATTTGTCCTATTCCATCCGTATATTATAGCTGTAGGCATCACTGAGCAAGGTTAAGACATAATGATTGATCCACAAACAGTAGGTATTTCTAGCAATCAATTTATATACCGCATATCAATCCCAGAACCTGCCAATCATTTGTTGCATGTCGAACTAGCGATCGCTAATTGGCAACATGACTTTATCGATCTAAAGCTACCAGTTTGGACTCCTGGCTCATATTTAGTACGTGAATATGCCAAACATCTCCAAAATTTTGAGGCAACTGATGCTGATGGAGAAAAGCTGTCATGGCAAAAAATCAGTAAAAATCATTGGCGGGTAAACAACGGCAATAGTTCGCAAATTAAAATCAGTTATCGCGTTTTCTGTAATGAATTAACTGTTCGCACTAATCATATTGACAATACCCATGCCTTCTTTACGGGTGCGGCTGTATTTATGTATGTTCCAGAACAGCAGAAGCAGTCTTTCCAAGTTGAGATTCACGTTCCTCAAGAGAATTGGCAGATTGCAACGGCTTTACCCAATATTGCCAATCGTTCCAATGTTTTTCATGCCAAGGACTTTGACACTTTAGTGGATAGTCCCTTTGAGATTGGGATTCAAGAACAGCATGACTTTACAGTACTTGGGAAGCCCCATCGCTTCATCATTTGGGGACAGCACAATGCGGATGTGCAACGTATAGTTCAAGATACTGCGACTATCATTGCGGTAGAAGCAGAAATATTTGGGGGGTTGCCCTATGATCGCTATGAATTTATCCTACATGCTGGCAATGGTTTTGGAGGATTAGAACATAAAGACAGTACAGTACTGCTTTACAATCGCTTGGGCTTTCGCAAGGAAGAGAGCTATCTCCAATTTATGAATCTAGTTGCTCACGAATTTTTCCATACTTGGAATGTGAAACGGATTCGCCCCAAAGCTTTAGAGACCTTTGATTATGACCATGAAAACTATACAGGTTCCCTATGGTTTAGTGAAGGAACTACTAGCTATTATGATCAAATCTTTCCCTTACGAGCAGGACTATACGATGCCAAACATTATCTGAAGCTAGTCAGCAAGGGCATCACCCGATTGCAAACCACCTTTGGACGCAATGTGCAATCTCTTTACGAGTCCAGCTTTGATACATGGATTAAACTCTATCGCCCCGATGCTAATACGCACAACAACCAGATTTCCTACTATCTCAAAGGTGAATTAGTATCGATGCTCCTAGATTTAATAATTCGCGATCAAACTAATAATTTGCGATCGCTAGATCGGGTGATGCAGATTATGTGGGAGCGCTTTGGTAAGGATGAAATTGGCTTTAGTGAAACAGAGTTACATGAAGTAATTGAAAAGGTTGCAGGTATTGATCTAACAGACTTTTGGAATAACTATCTCTATGGCACAAAGGAAATAGACTATAACTACTATCTCGATCCATTTGGTCTAGAGCTACGCAGTGCCCGTCAAGATGTTCCATTTACAGGTTTAACCCTAAAATCAAAAAATGGACTAGCAGAAGTTGAGAAGGTTGAGTTTAGTTCACCAGCCCAAAAAGCGGGACTTAGTACAGGAGATAGTGTGTTAGCGATCGCAGGTATTCGGGTGACTGCGGATAGTTTCAATGAGCGGCTGAAGGATTTTGCGATAGGTGATGCGATCGCATTGACGATTTTCCAGCAGGATTTGCTAAAAACTGTAGAGATAGTTCTGCAGGAGCCAGTTTATACCCATTTTGAACTTGTGCAAATCGCCAATACTTCTCCAGTCCAAGAGACAAACTTGAAGTTATGGCTCAATATCTAGGGGATTGATTAATTTGGTTTCGTAATTGCTTGCGCTCTCAACAAAGCCTCTATCTCCTCTGTAGGTAATGCCTTATAAAAGAAATATCCTTGTATGCGATCGCAACCTAGCTCTCGCAAGATATCAACTTGTTCTTGTGTTTCTACACCTTCAGCAATCACAATCAAATTCAGGCTGTGGGATAGATTAATCAGAGAAGCCACAATCGCTTGATCCTGCTCATTGTGATCAATATACTCAATAAATGTTCGATCAATTTTGAGGGTATCTATTGGTAAGTTCTTGAGATAGCTCAAGGCTGAATAACCAGTACCAAAGTCATCAATAGATAATTGAATTCCCATTTGGCGGAATTGATTGAGGAGAATGATTTTCTCTTCCACATTGTCCATCATGATTCCTTCCGTGATTTCTAATTCTAGGTAATGAGGATCAAAATTTGTCTCATCTAAAATTTGTTGCAAAGAAGATAGGAAATCTTTTTGCTGCAATTGTTTGATCGACAAATTTACGCCGATCTGAATGGGGGGCAACCCTGACTTATGCCATGCGATCGCCTGTAGGCAAGTGTGCTTCAATACCCAATAACCAACTGCAATAATTAAACCTGTTTCTTCAGCTAATGGAATAAATTGACTGGGGGAAATAGAACCTAAGGTGACATGCTTCCAACGCAGCAAAACCTCTAGACCAACGATTTTACCAGTATGCAGATCAATTTGAGGTTGATAGTATGTTTCGAGTTCTTCATTTTCTAAAGCTCTTCGCAAATTGTTTTCCATTGATAAGCGCTGGAAGCTCTGCTCCTGCATATTCGGAATGTAGAACTGAAAGCTATTCCTACCATCCACCTTCGCCCGATACATCGCCATATCCGCGTTACGAATTAGCCCTTCAACATCAGTATTGTGATCTGGATAAATACTTGCTCCAATACTGGTTGTGATATGTAGCTCATGACCGTTACAAGAAAAAGGAAGACTCAGAGATTGGATCATCGTCTCGGCAATTTGGATAACCACATCTTGCGATGCAACGGTTTTGGCAATAATCGCGAACTCATCACCACCCCAACGCACGAGCAAATCACCTTGGCGGATCAGGCTTTTTAAGCGATCGCTAACAGATTTCAGCAATATATCACCAATTCCATGTCCCAAGGAATCATTAATGAGCTTGAAGCGATCGATATCTAGAAATAGAACTGCAAATTTTTGTTTTTTATCCTCTAGTTTCTCTACAACTTCAACTAAATACTGATGGAGATACTTCCGATTTGGCAAACCAGTAAGTGAATCATGATAGATTTGGTAGGAGATGATTGCTTCTGCCTGTTTCTGCTTGGTAATATCAGATATATGGACTCTGATTACTTCATTCCAAGGCATAAAGTGAATAACTTGTTCAAAGACCTTCCCATTGATCGCAACCTCACGAGTAAAGAAATTACGAGTCGGAGTCACAAGCGGGATTAACTGCTTGAGCAAATCCTGTAGTAGAGGATGCTGAAGCTGCATATCATCAACCTCTGGGAACTGGTATAAAGCCGTAGGATTAAGATATAAGATTTTTCCAGCTAAATTTAATTCAATAATTGGTTGAGGATTAAGTTCAGGAGATGAAATAAATTGATTAATAGTTTCACGAATATGAACAGATAAATCACTATCGGCAATGGATATCAAAGGTGAACATTTAATTGAACCGATAACATCTAAGTTCTGACTTTGATCGGATAAATTAGTCTCATTTAAAGGAAGACTTTGCGGAGTCCTACTTTTGGGATTATGGGATAGCGAACTAATAACTTGATATACCGCTTTAGTATCCTTACTAAAGAGAATTTCATCCCCATGAGATAGGATGTGAGAAAATCTTTTTTTACCATTAATGAGAACACCATTGGTACTGCGTATACCCTCTAGATTGCCATCAATGATCCTAAAAAGGTAGGAATTCCTTTTAGGAGTAGTGACAGCTAAGATCGTCGCATGTTGCCGAGATACGAGATTAGAACGTAGCACGATCAGATTGTCCAAGCTACGCCCTAACGAATAAGTCATATTTTGCAAGAGAAAATTGCGAAATCCTTTTGGGTCTTCAACCGTAAGCACGTGATGAAGTATATCTTTCATTGCAAGAGTAGATGACTCTTCTGATCTCACCTGAATAATTTTCCTTTACAACGAGCTTTTAATGCCAAATCTTGGACTAGACGCTTATCTTACTTTTGAGTATCAGCAGTTTAGTTATAGAAATTGTGTGATGTGTCTGAGCTATATAGCCTTGCTATTTATAATTTCCATAAATACCTTAGCCCACTTCTCAGCACTGTGGCAAGACTATGGCAATACTTGGAAAAAGCTAGGGCTAAGTCCAATCATAACTTTTAAGATTGTTAATTGTAACCTTATATCGAAGATTGTTAGGAACTGCTGTAGTACGAAGAAATTTTTGTAAGTGTAACGAAGCCACATTTTCAAAAATTTCTCTATTTTTTATTCAGTGCAAAGGGCTGTAAGTCTAGGTAACCTCAAAAATAGCTTGTGTGAGTTTAAATGCGTAGTTAGGCTAAATCAAAATAAGGGGCTGGTTAATAGCCATCTAGCTATAGCTATTTATTTTATCTAAGTAGGTTTTAGGATTTTATATCTGTAATTACATTAAATGATGGTTTGTGGAAGCGCACCCCTTTGGGGTGCGCTTCCACAAACCCAAAAATCTACAAATGATTTAGGACTGCTATATAGCGTTTACCAACATAGTGAAGTACAGGTTTGTTCGCCTTCGGCGGGGAAACAAACCTATGTAACTCGCTTGCTTGAAAAGCGCTATATATTCAATAGTAATAACTTACAAGTTTTTGAGGTTTATGATAAATATAATTGGTATATCTATAAATTAGTCATCAATTATCATTGTTATAGGCTGATATATATTTTTTTTAAGTAAGCATATAGATCATAAATTATCTTTTAAGTAGCTGGGTGAAATCAAATATAAAACCCCAAAATCTGTGGTGCACGCGCAGCTTGCGCCACAGGTTTTGGTTCTGTTTTTTAATTACGCCTAGCTACTTAGAGCATAAATCTTCATTACTAGCCTTGGGTTATCTGTAAAATCATAGATAAAATCTTCATTGTTGTAATCTATGAGCGAAATATCTAGGGAATGGAGCGAAATTAGACAAGCCTTTCAAAGAATTTGGGGATATGAAGATTTACGAAAATCTCAACGTGAAATCGTTTCTAGCTTATTGCAAGGTAAAGATAGTTTGGCAATTATGGCTACAGGTGGGGGGAAATCTATTTGTTTTCAGTTACCAGCGATCCTTAATGAAGGTTTAACTCTGGTAATTTCTCCTTTACTAGCGCTAATGGAAGATCAGGTGAGGGACTTACGATCGCGTAATTTACCCGCAGCCACCTTACATAGCAACCTATCACAGACGGAGCGTCGAGAAGTATTACGCAATCTCCCTAATATTCGTTTACTTTACACTTCCCCAGAAACATTACTGAGTCAACCTGTTTGGGAAAAGTTATGCGATCGCCAGTTAAAAATTACAGGATTAATGCTTGATGAAGCTCATTGTTTGGTGCAATGGGGAGATTCATTTCGTCCGAGTTATCGGCGCTTGGGGGCAGTGCGATCGGCATTAATGCAGCAGAAGCCTGATCATCATCCACACATATCTCTAGCCGCATTTACCGCAACTGCCGATCGCGATACGACTGCCGAATTAAAATCTTGTTTGCAGCTAGATCATCCCAACATTGTGAGGACTAGTCCCTATCGTCCCCATTTGAGTCTTAAGGTGGAAATTGCATGGACACCCGCAGGACGGAAATCGCGCACTTTAAAATTTATTCGCGATCGCAAGGGGCAATCGGGCTTAATTTATGTCCGCAGTCGTGGCGATGCGGAGAAATTAGCCGCATGGTTGCAGGACAATTCCTTGGCGACTGCTGCCTATCATGCAGGTTTGCCGCCCCAAGAGCGACGACATATTGAGCAGCAATGGCTTAATAATCAATATCCTTTTGTGATCTGCACTTCGGCGTTTGGTCTTGGAATTAATAAACCAGACACTCGATGGGTCTTGCATTTTCATCCGCCCTTGACGCTTTCGGAATATATCCAAGAAATTGGTAGGGCGGGGCGTGATGATAAACCTGCGGAGGCATTGATGTTGGTGAGTGAACCAACGGGACTCCTCGATGATAGCGATCGCCAAAGGGTAAATTTTTTCCTCCAGCAACAACAAAAACTGCAACAGCAAGCGCAATTGCTGCTGCCCCAACTACCTCGGCGCGGTAATTTCACGGAAGTTGCGAAGTTACATTCCGATGCGGCGATCGCCTTAGGACTGTTGCACCGTGCGGGTAATTTAGTATGGTTGACACCCTTTGAATATGAAATTTATAACTTGCCCCAGCAACAACAAAAACTAAAACAATCCGTTGGGGTACAGAGTGCAGTCGCGCAAATGCAAGACTATATTCGTGTAAAAGGCGATCGTTGGGCTTTTTTACTGAATAACTTTGGATTTGAGGAAGAAGCCAAGTTACTGCTAAAATCAAAAAATTAACTTAATTTTTCTTAACAACAGGGAAATAATACGTGTCGTCTACGACTATTCATCGGATCAATCTAGAAAACCCTCTTACCGATACATCTTCAACAGCTCAAACTGAACTTCCGTTTACCTTTCAAGATGTAAAGTCTGCTATTCCTGCTGAATGTTTTGCTCCTAATGTATGGCGATCGCTCGCCTATTTTTTTGCCGATACCGCGATTATTGTGGGGTTATATGCGGCTGCGGTATATATAGATGCTTGGTGGTTTTATCCTATTTTCTGGTTTGCCACGGGGACAATGTTTTGGGCTTTCTTCGTCGTCGGTCATGACTGCGGACATGGTTCATTCTCACGTTTGAAATGGCTAAATAATCTGATTGGACATCTAACTCATATTCCAATTTTGGTTCCTTATCATGGCTGGCGGATCAGTCATCGCACCCATCACCAAAATACAGGCAATATCGACACCGATGAAAGTTGGTATCCTGTCACCGAGACTCAATACAAAGAAATGGATTGGTTAGGGAAACTTATTCGTTTTGATGCCCTGTTGTTGGCTTATCCTCTTTACCTATTTAAGCGATCGCCTGCACGTCCTACTGCTTCCCATTTCATGCCCAATAATGATCTTTTCCGCGAGTCGGAAACTCAAGACATTATCACCAGCACTAGCCTTTGGTTGGCAATGGTAGGCTTTTTGGGATACTTGGGCTTTACCTATGGGTTCCTATTCCTATTCAAGTTCTATATCGTTCCTTACCTAATCTTCGTCGTATGGTTGGATCTTGTCACCTACCTGCATCACACCGAAGCTGATATTCCTTGGTATCGTGGCAAAGATTGGTATTTCTTGAAGGGAGCGCTTTCAACGATTGATCGTGATTATGGCATTTTCAACGATATTCATCACAATATCGGTACTCACGTTGCCCATCACATCTTTATTGGCATTCCTCACTATCACCTCAAAACTGCCACAGGAGCGATTAAACCAGTTTTAGGTAAATATTACCGAGTGTCTAATGTGCCAATCTGGAAAGCCTTCTTTACTTCTCAAAAGGAATGTATTTTTGTACCCGATTCAGGTACTGGAGTATATTACCAATCCGCTAAAGACTAGTAATACCAAAACACAATAGCAATGCTATTGTGTGTTTTTCAGACACTAAACAGAAAGAGGTCGCATAGCGACCTCTTTCTGTTTAAAGGGGACAAGATAATTCGCCAACCTTGCGGGAGAAACGCATATTTTCGCGATAGTCAACGAGACAATCGATAACGGCGGGAACATTCTGTTCGAGAGCCTCCTTAAGTGTTGGTATGAGATCGATCGCTGAATTAACTCGATAGCCTTTTAGACCCATACTCTCGGCAAGTTTCACAAAATCAGGATTGCCAAATTTAATAAATGAGGATTTTCCGTAATGGATTTGTTGTTTCCATTCGATCAGTCCATAGCCGCCATCATTGAAAATCAAAGTAACAAAGTTTGTACCAATGCGGGTAGCCGTTTCTAGTTCCTGCATATTCATCATGAAGCCACCATCGCCTGTCACCGCAACAATCTTGCGATCAGGATTGACTAATTTTGCCGCGATCGCCCCCGGAATCGCGATACCCATCGCAGCAAAACCATTGGAAATGATACAGGTATTGGGGCGATCGCAGTGGTAATGCCGCGCCATCCACATTTTATGTGCGCCCACATCAGAAATCACCACATCCTCTGCTCCCATCACTTGGCGCAGGTCATAGACGATCTTTTGGGGTTTAATCGGAAAGCCTTCATCATGAGCATACTGCTCATAGGCGGCTAGAATCTGTGGACGCAAGGCGATCGCGTGAGGGTCAGGCATTCCTGTGCGATCGCAACGGTGCATAATTTCTACTAGCGAGTCAGAAATATCGCCGACGATTTCCACCTGTGGCATATAGCTACTATCCACTTCCGCCGATAATTCGGCAATGTGAATAATGGGAATTGTACTATTGGGATTCCATTTTTTCGGTGAATATTCGATGAGGTCATAGCCAACAGCAATTACCAAATCCGTTTCATCAAAGGCACAGTTAATAATATCTCTTTGCTGTAATCCCAATGACCACAGGGCTAGAGGATGGCGGTAGGGAATAACACCTTTGCCCATGAAGGTATTGGCGACAGGGATATTTAAGCGTGTTGCAAAGTCGGTTACAGCTTGGCTAGCATGGGAACGAATTGCACCATTACCTACTAAAATCAAAGGATTTTTTGCCTGTGCAATGAGGATGGCAGCTTCGGAAAGACTGCGATAGGAAGCATACATGGGATGGCGATCGTCCTTAATCAATAAGGGTTTTGCATCAACTTCCATATCAGCAATATTTTCGGGTAAGTCAATATGTACTGCCCCCGGCTTCTCCGACTTAGCCAGTTTAAAGGCTTTACGCACAATTTCAGGAGTAATACTAGGACGGACTACTTGAGCATTCCATTTGGTCACAGGCTCAAACATAGCAACTAGATCGAGATATTGATGGGAATTAGTGTGCATTCGATCAGTTCCCACCTGTCCTGTGATCGCGATTAAGGGAGCACAGTCCAAGTTCGCATCAGCAACACCTGTCATTAAATTTGTGGCTCCCGGTCCTAGCGTTGAGAGGCATACCCCCGGTTTGCCTGTGAGTCTGCCATAGACATCTGCCATGAATGCTGCCCCTTGCTCATGGCGAGTGGTAATAAATTTGATCGATGAATTCTCAAGGGCATTGAGAACTGCCATATTCTCTTCCCCCGGAAGTCCGAAAATATATTCGACTCCTTCATTCTCTAGACATTTGACTAACAGTTCTGCGGTGTTCATAGAGTCCTCACAAATAAGCTTGTAATCGTAAACTACGCTGATGATTACTAACAGGGTTTACTTGATCCAAATAGTTTTGATATTCACGAATTCGCGGATACCTTCAATTCCCAATTCACGTCCAAACCCCGATCGCTTGATGCCCCCAAAGGGAACACGCGGATCGGATTTGACCATCCCATTTACAAAGACTGCTCCCGCCTCAATTTGTTCGATCGCCTGTTCGATTTCCTGTGGATCATTACTCCAAAAGCTTGCACCTAAACCAAAACTAGTACTATTTGCAAGCGCGATCGCCTCATCAAGATTCTGCACCCGAAATACTGAAGCCACGGGGCCAAAAAATTCTTCTTGATAGGGTGGCGCACCGAGCGGAATCTGATCAAGAATCGTTGGTGCATAAAAATTCCCTTTTTCCTTGAGTCGATAGCCCCCAGCTAAAACCTTAGCTCCTAAATCCACTGTTGTTTTTACCTGTGCATCTAGTTCATTCAAGATTTGCGGCGTGGCAAGAGGTCCCACATCCGTTTCAGGCTGCATCGGATCGCCTACCTTCAAAGCTTTAAACTTATCAACAAATTTAGAGATGAACTGATCCGCGATCGCTTCTTCAAGAATAAATCTCTTTGCTGCGATACAGGTCTGCCCATTGTTCATGACTCGCGCTGTTACCGCAGTATTTACAGCCAATTCCAAATCCGCACTTTTAAGCACAATAAATGGATCGCTACCCCCAAGTTCCAATACTACTTTTTTGAGATGATGCCCTGCGATCGCGGCTAGGCTCTGTCCCGCAGGTTCGCTTCCCGTCAATGTCGCCGCTTTTACCCTTGAGTCAGCAACTATTCCTGCTACGCGATCCGCCCCAATTAACAGGGTTTGAAATGCACCTTCGGTTATGCCTGCGGCATGGAAGACTTCAGCGATCGCTAAGGCGCATTGCGGCACATTTGAGGCGTGCTTTAGCAGCCCCACATTCCCCGCCATGAGTGCAGGGACAGCAAAGCGAAACACCTGCCAAAAAGGAAAGTTCCAAGGCATGACTGCGAGGATAATTCCCAGAGGTTGATAGCGAATGATCGTGCGACTAGCGTCGGTTTGAGCAGGAGTATCGGCTAAAAAACTCGGTGCATGTTCGGCGTAAAAACGGCAAAGATTGGCGCACTTCTCAATTTCGGCGATCGCACTTTTGAGTGTTTTTCCCATCTCAAGGGTCATAATGATCCCGAATTCAGTTTTCTTGGCTTCCAGAATATCGGCGGCTTGGTACATCCATTGGGCGCGATCGCGAAAACTCGTATGTTTATAGGTGGCAAAGGTGCGATCGGCGAGTGCTAACTTATGTTCAAGTTGCTCATCCGTCAAAGGCTCAAAGGTCTTTAACACTTCTCCTGTTACAGGATTTATTGATGCGATCGCCATGATCTTTTCTCCATTCCTGAGTAGCTACATCAAGCTCAAACTTGCCATCGGTAAGCTCAAACTCGCTATATCAGTTTGTATACATCAGATCTTAATCCTTGCGATCGCCAAATCTTCCGATAATTCAACTTAAATTAATTCTGTGCGTTGTTCTATTCCCAAAATGCCCGCCTCTGCCATTTTGTAATACTGCTCTACCGAAAGGCGACATTTTGCTGGTGTAGATATTGCAGCGAGTTTCGTTGTCGTCACCATAACGCCCTCTTGGTTAATATCTTCATTGTCTTAATGATATAGCGATCGCCTTCAGTACGTTGCACTATAAAGTTTTGAAAGCGCGGCAAAGCCACGCTTTCAAAACTTTATATGTGAATTTTATTTACAGAAAACTCTTTACAATCCAGAAACTTGACTAAAACCCTTGACCTTATACCATAGTATAAGGTCTAAGCTTGTAATTGTTGGATGTGAAAACAAGGATGGCAATGCTGCAAGTTGGTGAAGTCTCTCGCAAATTAGGTCTTAATCCTCAGACACTTTATTTTTATGAGCGGATTGGGCTAATTCCTCCTCCTCATAGGACTGAATCTGGCTATCGATTGTTTAGTCAAGAAGATGTAGATCGTCTGTCCTTCATTACCCATACTAAATCGATGGGATTGAGCTTAGATGACATCAGAGAAATCTTGGCTGCTAAGGATAGCAAATCGCCGACTTGTCAAACAGTGCATGATTGTTTGTCAAAAAAAGCAAGAGCGATCGAAGAAACCATTCAGCAACTACAAATCTTACTGGATGAACTTCACCCCCTCATTAATCACTGTCATCAAAATATTGAGTGCCAAGATTGTTCCAGTCCCAAAGAATCTTGCGCGGTATCAGATGATCCTCGTCATGACTTTCAGAAAGCTTGTAGTTCTTGGCAAGGGCTTGCTAAATCTGAAGAACAGGTTTTAGCTGTGAATTGATTGGCGGTTTTTACTTCACATACCACTGAGCCTCTGCGGGTTAAGGTTTCATAGGCGATCGCTCAGTGGCTAACTTTGTATTTAAAGCTCATTAAATAAATTCATAAGTTCATCAAATTCAAATAGCCATCATTTGCTAACGCAAGTTTTGCATAGGATAGGCGGCATTTTGTGCTGGATATCCTTCCTTAGCATGATGGGAAAAGGTTGTGCTTACGCTTTTTGATCACACACTTATCCAAATTTTTAGATAGGGAATTAGCGATTCTTCTCTTCTTCTCAAAACCTTTAGCACTGCCATTTAGATATAGACGCTTAAAATATGACAAGACTATTTTCAGATATCATTCCTGATCCTCAACCTGAACAACTAAAACTGAGTTGGGTATCGGTGGGTTTCTTTACTATTGTTCATGCTCTAGCCCTTTTAGCCCCTTGGTTCTTTTCATGGTCAGCTTTAGGAATCACAATCCTATTGCATTGGTTTTTAGGAAGCATTGGTATTTGCTTAGGCTATCACCGTTTGCTGAGTCATCGCAGTTTCCAAGTACCAAAGTGGTTGGAATATGTGATTGCTTTGATTGGTGCAGCAGCTTTGCAAGGCGGCCCCATCTTTTGGATTGCAGGACATCGCTTACACCATGCTCATACTGAAGATGAAGAGAAAGATCCCTACTCAGCACGTAAAGGTTTTTGGTGGAGTCACATGTTGTGGATTCTTTACCCTAAATCAGACTTTTTCGATGCGGATAAGTATTTCAGATATGCTCCTGATCTGGCGCGTGACCCCTTCTATCTCTGGTTAGATAAGTACTTTCTCTTACTGCAAATTCCTGTAGGTGTTGGTTTATATTTACTGGGCGGTTGGTCTTACGTCATTTGGGGAATGTGTGTACGTTCAGTATTTTTATGGCATAGCACTTGGTTTATTAATTCTGTTACCCATATGTGGGGCTATCGTACCTTTGAGACTAATGATAATTCGCGCAATCTTTGGTGGGCTGCGATCGTGACCTATGGCGAAGGTTGGCACAATAATCACCATGCTTATCCTAATGTGGCAAAAGCTGGCTGGCGTTGGTGGGAAGTTGATGTGACTTGGTGGGCGATTCAAGTACTCAGAGCTTTGGGCCTAGCCACAAAGGTAATCATGCCTCCAGCGATCGCCAAATAATCACCAAATAAAAAAGAGACTCGCTAAGCGAGTCTCTTTTTTTATTTATGCAAGAGCCATAACTTGATTAATCACTTCATTTCTTGCCCATTTGTCGGCTTCGAGAATATCCTCAAGTTCTGGCTTCGAGATGAGATTGTGCCGATCGCATACGTGCTTAATCAGATCGGCAATCTGTACATAACGCACACGTTCTTGAAGGAATAGCTCCACTACTTGCTCATTAGCGGCATTCAACACCGCAGGCATCGTACCACCTGCGCGACCTGCGGCATAGGCTAGTTCCATGCAGGGATATTTCTGGTGATCGGGGGCGCGGAAGGTGAGCGTGCCACACTTAACGAGATCAAGGCGTTCCCATTGAGTGGGAATGCGATCGGGATAGGAGAGGGAATAGAGCAGAGGCAGACGCATATCGGGAATGCCTAGTTGCGCTAATACGGAAGTATCTTCTAATTCAATGAGTGAATGGATAATACTTTGGGGATGAATCACGATTTCGATTTTGTCGTAATCCACACCAAAGAGATAATGGGCTTCGATTACTTCTAAACCTTTATTCATCAAGGTGGCGGAATCGATCGTAATCTTTTTACCCATCGCCCAATTGGGATGTTTTAAGGCATCGGCAACGGTGACAGAGGCGAGTTCCTCAGTGGGGCGATCGCGAAAAGCACCACCCGAAGCTGTGAGAATAATCCGCCGCAGTCCCCCTTCAGGAACTCCTTGCAAACATTGGAAAATTGCTGAATGTTCCGAATCGGCTGGTAATAACTTCACACCATGCTTTTGCACCAATGGCACAACCACTTCACCACCAGCGATCAGGGTTTCTTTGTTGGCTAGGGCAATATTTTTTCCTGCTTTAATGGCGGCAATGGTGGGTAATAGTCCCGCACAGCCGACAATCCCTGTGACCACGGCTTCAGAATCTCCATAAGCAGCCACAGTTTCTACGCCTTCGGCTCCCGCTAACATGATCGGCTTGACGGCTAGATCCGCGATCACCTCTTTGAGTTCAGCAAGTTTTGTTTCACTAGCGATCGCCACAATTTCGGGCTGAAACTTACGAATCTGCTGGGCAAAAAGCTCAATATTCCCCCCTGCGGTCATGCCTACGACTTGAAATTTTTCAGGATATTCTGCAACGATATCGAGGGTCTGTGTGCCAATTGAGCCAGTGGAACCAAGCAGAGTAATACGTTTCATAAAAATGGGCTTGTTAAGTATTTATTAAAGTTTTGCGTAAAGTCTTGCTTTAAAGTCTTGCATAAAATTTTGAGCGATCGCGATTTACTACAAAAAAATAGAGTATTGCCATATATGGGTAAGGATAGTCTGCACTGCAAACTATCCTTAAGGCTCTCGCGAATACAAAATGTCCCACCAAAGTTATCTAGCTTCGACTTCGCTCAGCCAACTTTATCTGAGCGAAGTCGAAGCCACAGGTACTTTAATTAATAGTAAGTCCCTAATAAAAAATAGAGGGACGCAAAGCGTCCCTCTATTTTTTTATTAAATTAGGCGTTGTTGCATAAAAAGGGGAAGAGAAGGTAAATTAGATAAAAATCAGGAGATGGAGTCCCAGCAAATGACACAGAAACATGAGATCCGCAACTGGACAGAGTATAACGCAGGGCTAAAACAAAGAGGAAGCCTGACTTTTTGGATGAGCGAAGAAGTAATTGAAGGATGGTTAAATCAAACATTAAGTGGCAAACGGGGAGCTTCCAAAGATTACAGTGATATAGCAATAGCGACATTTATCACGGTCAAAGCGGTATATCAGCAAGCAGGAAGACAAACGCAAGGACTGTTAGAGTCAATATTTGCCTTGATGGGAATAGATTTACCAGTACCAGACCACAGCACCGTGTCAAGACGGACAGCAAGTTTAAGTGTGACCTTACCAGTAATCCCGAAACAGGGAGCAGTGCATGTAGTAGTTGATTCGACAGGGATCAAAGTATACGGCGAAGGGGAATGGAAAACACGGCAGCATGGAATTAGTAAGAGACGGACATGGCGCAAATTACACCTAGGAGCCGATGAATCAACAGGAGAAATACTGGCTGCGGTCGTCACCACGAATGATTGCCACGATGGAGAAGTACTCGCCGATATTCTCGATGCGATTGATGCTGAAATTGCTCAAGTTTCCGCAGATGGAGCTTATGACCATCGTCATTGTTATGACGAGATTGCCCAACATGGTGCTAAAGCCGTGATTCCTCCGCGCAAAGATGCCAAAATCTGGCAGCATGGCAATACCAATGCTCCACCACATCCGCGTGACCAAAATCTCCGTTATATCCGTAAACATGGGCGTAAAAAATGGAAACGTGACTCAGGTTATCATCGGCGCTCTTTGGCAGAAACTACGATGTTTCGTTTCAAAAAAATCTTTGGTGCTACTTTATGTTCTCGTAAATTTGACAATCAGGCGGTTGAGTTGTTCATCAAATGTGCTGCTCTTAATCGCATGATTCAACTGGCTAAACCTCTCTCCTCTCCTGTTGTTCGTTAATTTTCTAAGATCCTCCATCTTTTGGCTTCTTTTTATTCATGCAACAAAGCCATTAAATTACTTGGAATTTCGGATTATTTCTGAGAGATGTCGCATCAAAGGATTGTGCCCAAGTCAAAAACTGATCATCAAGAATTTCGCTATGGGGTTCGATTAGTAGCGCTAGGTAATTACCATGCTGCTTAATAACTACAGCCGTATAGTCGTTTCCATGAATTACCGCATGGGTGAAATTTTCTACGGGCAAAGAAGCTGCTAATAATGATTTCAGTCCTAAAGCTTGGAAAATTGGCTGCACCCAGATAATGCTCTTACTGCCATCAACAAGGGTGTAATACTCTTTGGGAAGTCCACTTAAATCAAAAGTTGCAGCCCCAAGGGTATAGGTTTCAAATTTGGTTTCTTCTAAGGCTGTCATAGTTTTTGTAGCAAGCGATCGCTCTTGCCTAAGTTCTCTATCCTACTCATCCCATTGAATGGTAGTCACAATAATCATAGCAACCGTCATAGTACTTAAATAAGTAAAGGGGAGCTTTGCTCCCCTTTACTTATCTCAAGGCTGAATTTTTCGATTTTTCTACTTCGCGATCTTTTTTGCCTCGGAAGATAAACCTTACGGGAGTACCTTCAAAGCCAAGGCTCTTACGGAATTGATTTTCGATATAACGCTTGTAGTTATCGTTAAAGCGATGGGGATCATTTACGAACAGGATGATTGTGGGAGGACTATCAGAAATTTGAGTGCAGTAATAAACCTTGCCCTGTTTGCCACCGCGACTAGTAGGTGGTGCGTGCCATGTGACTGCTTCGGTAAGCGCTTCATTTAGTACCGCAGTGGGGACGCGACGCTTATGCTGCTCAGCAGCAATGTCCACGCGATCAAGAATTTGAGTTACACGCTGACCAGTTAATGCACTAACAAAGATGATGGGCGCATATTCCACAAACATCAAGCGACTTTTCACTTCTGCGGTGTAGTCATAGATGGTGTAGGAATCTTTTTCGATCGCATCCCATTTATTGACCACAATTACACAAGCTTTACCCTCATCGTTAATGCGACCTGCAAGCTTTTGATCTTGATCGGTAACGCCATCAAGGGCATCAATCACTAACAAAACGACATCAGAACGTCCGATCGCTTTAAAAGCACGGTTAATACTAAAAAATTCGATGCCGTAATCAATATTCTTTTTACGACGAACTCCTGCGGTATCGATCAGGCGATATTTCTTGCCATCACGTTCTACCGACATATCGATCGCATCACGGGTTGTCCCAGAAATTGGACTAACAATACTTCGATTTTCGCCAATGAACGAATTGAGCAAGCTGGACTTGCCAACGTTGGGACGACCAATAATCGCTACTTTAATTTCGTCGCTTTCCTTAACTACTTCGTCAGGAGGTGGCAAATGTTTGATCAACTCATCAAGTAATTCGCCCGTACCGTTACCATGAATGCCAGACATGGGAATTGGCTCGCCTAGTCCCAAATTCCAAAATTCTGCTGCTAACGACAGTCCATATTTGGAGCCTTCACATTTGTTCACTGCCAATAGCACAGGAATATTTTGTCGCCGTAACCAGCCCCCCAATTGTTCATCAGCATCGGTGATTCCTGCCTGTCCATCTACTACAAAAATTACGGCTGCCGACTCACGGATAGCAATCTCTGCTTGTTCGCGGATCATTGGCAAAAATTCAGTCTCGTCGTCAAATACTAATCCACCTGTATCAACAACTTGAAATTCGTGTGCTCCCCAAAAACATTCGCGATAAACGCGATCGCGGGTTACACCAGGTTGATCGTAGACGATCGCATATTGTTCACCTGATAGGCGGTTTACGAGTGTAGATTTGCCCACATTGGGGCGACCGACAACGGCAACAATCGGTAGCGGCATGGCTTTACAGTTTTAGAATTCCGAACTCACTATTATAACTTTAAATAAAATCGATTGTCAAATATTTGCTGGGTTTAAACTCAAGCTAAAGGACATGCAGGAAAATAAGGAACCGATTTTTTGTGGCGCGGCTTCGCCGCGCCACAAAAAATCGGTTCCTTATTAAATCGCAGAACCCTAAAGTTGTTGGCATTAAATGTAGGATGGGTTAGCGATCGCATAACCCATCATTAAATCGATAATTATTGATATGACTACAAGTTCTTCCCCTTCCCCAAATTTAGATCAACCTGATGCTTGGCTATATGATCGTTCAGTTTTAGGATGGATTCTCAATCCCAATCTGAATAAGCAATTACCCTTTCTATACAAAATCTTTAGCCTATATTGCAAAACATATTTTCAAATCACAGGTAAAACATATCTTCGTGGTGGTCGAGAATTATTTAGATTCCTATCAAGTATTTTCTACAAACTTGCGCCCGATCAATTTTTAGAATTGCAACTAGCGGGTTACAAAGTATTTTTAGACCCCATTGATATGCGGCTTTTTCAAGTAGTTAATGAACTTGCTAGTCAAGATACAGATACGCGAGTTTTAGCGAAATTACTATCCGAAGGTGATACTTTTCTAGATGTGGGTGCAAATCATGGCAGCTTTGCGATCGTGGCAAGTAAGTTGGTCGGAGCTAATGGATTTGTGTTAGCGGTGGAGCCACAGCCTCGTTTAGCTCAAGCATTAGAGCGATCGCTCACGGCTAATGCCCTATGTAAGTTCCAAATCCATAACCTCGCAGTGGGAAATACCGATGGTGAAATAGAACTCTTAGTTCCTCTTGGAACATCTGGTTCCGCAGGAATTTTTCCAGAACATTCCGCAACTCATCAATACAAAACTTTTAAAGTGCCTCTAAGAAGGTTTGATGATCTCGTAGATTGGCAGAAATTTAATGGTCGCGTATTACTCAAGCTAGATGTCGAAGGCAGTGAATGTGCATTTCTCTCAGGCGCAAGCAAGATGATTACAACTCTCAAACCTACCCTGATTATTGAAGTACATCCCACTAGTTTGAAAGCCGCAGGAGCAACAGGAGATAAACTCAAGGAATTGCTACAGTCATTAGGCTACACTCGCTATGCCGAGCTTGATGACTGCGATCGCACTTTCCCCTTAGAGGAACTAAATACTGATATTCAAAGAAATGTCGCAATGATGATGACATAACTATCTGAAACCAATTTTGGTATTTCCACAGCCTTTGGCTGTGGAAATACCAAAATTGGTTTTATAAAAGCCAGACTAAGTCTGGCTTTTATAAAACCAATTTTAATAATGAGAATTGCTATGACATAAAGAAGAGGGAGCGCTTAGCGCTCCCTCTTCTTTATGATTCGAGAAATACGCCCATCTTGCGGAATTTTTGATAGCGTAGCTCCTGTAGCTCTTCTATACTCAATTTACTTAAGCGATCGAGGTTTTCTACAAGTGCAGCTTTGAGATTTTCGGCGGCTTTGAGAGGTAAACGATGCGCCCCACCTAGAGGCTCGTCAATTACATAATCAACGATACCCAAACGTTTCAAATCGGGGGCGGTAATTTTTAAAGCTTCAGCAGCTTTACCTGCTTTTGCCGAGTCGCGCCAGAGAATTGCGGCACAAGCCTCTGGTGTAGCTACGGTATAGACCGAATTTTCAAACATCATGATGTGATCGCCAATACCAATACCCAAGGCTCCACCCGATCCGCCTTCGCCAATTACTGTGCAGATGATTGGTACACCTAGTCCAAACATTTGCCGCAAATTTGCGGCGATCGCTTCGCCTTGTCCTTGCTCTTCGGCGGATACTCCGGGGTATGCTCCGGGGGTATCAATCAAGGTAATAATGGGCAATTTAAATCGATGGGCATGATCCATTAGTCTGGCAGCTTTGCGATATCCTCCCGGAGAAGCCATGCCAAAGTTACGAGTCATGTTGTCCTTAGTATCACGCCCCTTTTGATGTCCCAAGATTACCACTGGGCGATCGTTAATTCTGGCTAGTCCACCCACCAAGGCAGGATCGTCATTGCCACGGCGATCGCCATGCAACTCCATCCACTCATCGGTAATTGCCTGCACATAATCTAAAGTGCTAGGGCGACGGGGATGCCTTGCGATCTGCATCCTTTGCATGGCTCCCAGTCCCGAAAAAATTTCACGCCGTAAAAGCTCAGCCCGTTGCTCTAAAAGGTGAATCTGCTCAACCATATCAACATCGTTTTCATTCGCGAGTTCGCGGATTTGGGCGATACGGTTTTCTAGTTCAACAATGGGCTTTTCAAAGTCAAGCAGGATTTGGCGATCGGCCATGATGGATGCAGTTTTGTATAGTAGATACCAAATCTCAGATTAGCAGACAACGCGCTAGTTACAGCCTTTTACAAGTAAAAGGGTCGTAGGCAATTTTTCAAAATCCTTACCTTGCAATGCTTTTAAAAAATTCTGAGTAGATTTGGGTTAGTCGCAATCTGCTATGTAGCGATCGCAATTAGTAATCTTCATTTGAGTGTGCACGTCTATACACAAAATGGATATATCCGTCTTATTTGTAACAAAAATTAAAAATTGATCGCCTAATCTAGATTTATCCCAATTCTCTTTGTGAGAACAAATGGCTTTGCCATTTGTTCTCACTACACATCACAACATTGCGGAGGTCTCAATGGCTACAAACAGATCTATCCAAAGAAAAGTGGAAATTCGCTATCTTTCCTCAATGAAAAATGGAATGGCGGAGTTTTATACCCCACAGGCGAGTCATGAAACCATGCTTGTCCAGATTGCCGCAGGGGCGATCGATGATTTGTTTGTGCATCATTTCCAGACCGATCAACTTTTGGTAGTGCGTGGGAGTTTTGTCCTCGTAGTGCTGAGCGATCGCCAATATCAATATATTCCCCTCAGCGAATATCGCCCTGCGGTGGTGACGATTCCTCCCAATGTGCCGCACGCCGCCATTAATCTCAGTGATCAGCCCTGTGTGATGGTCAATGCTGTTTTGCGTCACGGTGCGCCCTATGCCAAAGATTACCAACCCCGTCGCCATCCTTTTCCCTATGACCTTGACGCAGCTCGTCGGGCGATCGCTTCTTTGGAAATGCCAATCAGTGCTTAGTTATAGTTAGGATATAGCTAACTCTTTTATATTGCTGCGAATGCCAGACCATACTCATATCCATGTTAGAGGTGCGAGACAGCACAACCTCAAAAATATTGACCTGACGATTCCCCGCGATCGCCTGATCGTGTTTACAGGTGTATCTGGCTCTGGCAAATCATCCCTCGCCTTTGATACGATTTTTGCCGAAGGTCAGCGTCGCTATGTGGAATCGCTCAGTGCCTATGCGCGGCAATTTTTAGGACAAGTCGATAAGCCTGATGTGGACTACATCGAGGGCTTAAGTCCTGCGATTTCCATCGACCAGAAATCAACTTCGCATAATCCACGATCGACGGTCGGCACGGTCACAGAGATTTATGACTATTTGCGCTTACTGTTTGGTCGCGCAGGTTCGCCCCACTGCCCGATCTGCGATCGCAATATTGCGCCCCAGAGCATCGATCACATGGTGGATACGATTATGGAATTAAGCGATCGCACGCGCTTCCAACTACTCGCGCCCGTGATTCGTGGCAAAAAGGGAACCCATAAGAAATTATTAGCGAGTCTGGCTTCGGAAGGTTTTGGCAGAGTTCGCATTGATGGCGAAGTGCGGGAACTGAGCGACAATATTGAGTTAGATAAAAACAAACTCCATGATATTGAAATTGTCGTCGATCGCTTAGTTCGCAAGGATGATATTCAAGAGCGCTTAACGGATTCCCTCGCTACCTGTTTGAAACGTGCGGAAGGGATTGCGATGGTGGAGATTATACCCTCACCCCCAGCCCCTCTCCCAGAGGGCGAGGGGAGCAAGAAATCTAAGCAAGAAAGCAATATTCTGACTTTCTCAGAAAATTTTGCCTGTCCTGAGCATGGCGCAGTGATGGAAGAACTATCCCCCCGTATGTTCTCCTTCAATTCTCCCTATGGTGCTTGTCCTGCTTGTCATGGATTGGGAAGTATTAAAACCTTTAATCCTGAACTAATTGTTCCCGATCCCTCTTTACCTGTATATGCCGCGATCGCACCTTGGGCGGATAAAACCCATACCTATTACATTTCACTTCTATCAAGTGTCGGTGAATATGCAGGTTTTGAAATCAATACACATTGGGAAAAGCTCTCGCAAGCCCAGACTGACATTATTCTCTACGGCACTACGGAGAAGATTTTAATTAAGCCTGATTCCCTTTATCGCGATCGCGCTGAGGGCTATTACAAACGCTATGAAGGGGCAATCGCCATTCTCGAGCAACAGTACAAAGAGGCGGGTGAATCGCAAAGGCAAAAGCTAGAGAATTATCTGATCGAGCAACCCTGTGCCACTTGCGAAGGTACGCGCCTCAAACCTGAATCCCTTGCGGTTCGCATTGGTGGCTTTAATATTATTGATTTTGTATCGGCTCCCATTGGGACTTGCTTAGATCGTCTCAAAAATCTCAATCTTGATACTAGAACCAGACAAATCGGCGATCGGGTATTGCAGGAAATCGAAGCGCGATTGCAGTTTTTATTAGATGTCGGTTTAGATTACCTAACCCTTGACCGTTCCACCATGTCCCTCTCTGGCGGCGAAGCCCAACGGATTCGCCTTGCTACTCAGATTGGCTCAGGATTGACAGGAGTTCTCTATGTATTGGATGAACCGAGCATTGGACTCCATCAACGGGATAACTCGCGATTGCTTGCCACATTAACCAAACTGCGGGATCTCGGCAATACCCTGATCGTGGTTGAGCATGACGAAGAAACTATTCGGGCGGCTGATTATCTCGTAGACATCGGACCAGGGGCAGGCGTGCATGGTGGGCGAGTCGTCGCCCAAGGCAGCGTCAAGGATATTGAAAAAAATTCTGAATCCCTCACGGGGGCTTATCTCTCTAAACAAAAACAAATTTATACCCCTGCAGAAAGGCGCGAAGGCAATGGCAAATATTTAGAAATTTGCAATGCCTATCTGAATAATCTCAAAAATATCAGTGTCAAGATTCCCCTTGGCAAATTGGTTTGTATCACAGGCGTATCAGGCTCAGGCAAATCTACGCTTATTAACGACCTGCTGCACCATTCGCTAGAACATAACTTTTCACGGAAAGTGCCTGTCCCTAAAGGTATTGATGAAGTCAAGGGACTAAAGCACCTCGATAAATTCATCGTCATCGACCAGTCGCCCATCGGACGCACGCCTCGATCCAATCCTGCGACCTATACAGGGCTATTCGATGTGATCCGTGAAACCTTTGCGCTCACTACTGCGGCGAAAACTCGCGGCTACAAAGCAGGACAATTTTCCTTTAACGTCAAAGGCGGACGCTGTGAAGCTTGTTCGGGTCAAGGCGTAAATATCATTTCCATGAATTTCCTGCCCGATGTCTATGTGCAGTGCGATGTCTGCAAAGGCGCAAGGTATAACCGTGAGACGCTGCAAGTTAAGTACAAGGAAAAAACGATCGCTGATGTCCTCGATATGACCATCGAAGAAGCGATGCACTTTTTCGAGAATATTCCCTCCGCCCATGCCAAATTAGGAATGCTGGTGGATGTGGGCTTAGGCTATGTGCGTCTCGGTCAGTCTGCCCCCACCCTTTCTGGCGGTGAAGCCCAACGGGTAAAACTTGCCACCGAGTTAGCACGACGCGCCACAGGCAAAACCCTCTATTTAATCGATGAGCCGACCACAGGTTTAAGCTTTTATGATGTGCATAAACTGCTGGATGTGATGCAACGCCTTGTTGATAAGGGCAATAGCATTATTACGATTGAGCATAATCTTGATGTGATTCGGTGTGCTGATTGGATTATTGATCTGGGTCCTGAAGGCGGCGATCGCGGAGGTGAGGTGATTGCAGAAGGTACGCCCGAACAGGTGGCAAAAGTTAAGAAATCTTACACTGGCAAATATCTCAAACAAGTTTTAGCTGAATATCCTCGCAGCAAACCCTAATTGTGTTGCGGCAAAGCCTCCACACAATAATGTGAGTTCGACATAGCCATTTGCAAAGTGCTAAGCACTTTGCAAATGGCTATGTCGAATTAATGTTTGATTAATGCCCCAGCAAATAAAATCAACCTAAAAACTTACTTTTTGCCTCAAATATTAATTTGTTTTAAGTTATCTCACAATCTGATCATTGAATGTAAACCACTACGATAAACTTGGTTTTAAACATCCCGTGCCTAAATAGGTACATATATTGATTGGAGCAATAGCAATATGTCGCATGCAGTCAAAATTTATGACACCTGTATCGGCTGCACACAATGCGTGCGTGCCTGTCCTTGTGATGTTTTGGAAATGGTTCCTTGGGATGGATGTAAAGCGGCTCAAATCGCTTCTTCTCCCCGTACTGAGGACTGCATTGGTTGCAAACGTTGCGAAACTGCTTGCCCCACTGACTTCCTAAGCGTCCGTGTCTATCTTGGTGCTGAAACCAGCCGTAGCTTGGGTCTGACCTACTAATTTTAATTATTTATTTTTTTAATTACTTATTAGTTGGCTAGATTCTTGTTTATTTTCTATTAAGTGCAATTATTTTTATCCTGCATTTAAATTGAGGAGCGCCATTTGGTGCTCCTCAATTGCTTTAAGAGAGAGTCGATGCTAAGCATCGACTCTCTCTTTTGCGTTTATGCTGGTTACTATTGGGTGTTTTCTAATTTTTGTTTGCCATGCTTGACGTTTTCGATCGCTTGCCCGACGGTTTACTCGATCTTGAGTCCGATCAACTTTACAAAATACTTGAGCGCCCCACACTAATTCACTTAGAAGGCGATCGCCAACCAGCATTATTCGTTTCAGTTTTGCTACATGGTAATGAAACTACCAGTTGGTTAGCAATTCGTGAACTACTGCGAAAACATGAAGATAAAAGGCTACCGCGATCGCTATCAGTATTTATCGGTAACATTTCCGCCGCAAGATATCGCCTCAGACATTTACCCAATCAGCCTGACTACAATCGCATCTGGCAAACAGGTGACTCTCCAGAGCATCACATGGCACAACAGGTAATCGATGAAATGAGATCGCGTGGAGTATTTGCCAGCATCGATGTGCATAATAATACGGGCAGGAATCCTCATTACGGCTGCATTACGCATTTAGAGAAGGATTTTCGGAAACTGGCTAGATTATTTGGCAAAACCGTTGTCTATTACACCAGTCCCAAAACGGTACAGTCCTTTGCTTTTGGACATTTTTGTCCCTCCATTGTTGTGGAATGTGGACAGCCCGATGTTCCCGATGGTACAGCCCATGCTTTGGAATTCATGGAAACTTGCCTCAATCTCGATAGTTTTGATAGTCTCTCAGATTCGCTGATCGCTGATATTGATTTATTTCACACCGTGGCGATCGTCAAAGTACCTGAAGAAATTAACTTCAGTTTTGATGGTAATCCTAACGATGACATCACTTTTCCTACGGAGATGGATTGCCTCAATTTTTGCGAATTACCAATTGGAGCAAACTTTGGTAAAGCGAAATCTGAAAGAGCCTATTTATCAGCCTTGAGTGAAGATGGTCAAGAAAAAGGCGATCGCTATTTCCAAATCGAAAATGGCGAAATTAAATTAAAGATTGCGGCTATGCCATCAATGCTAACTCTCGACACCGATATCATTCGCCAAGATTGTCTTTGTTATCTAATGGAACGTTTGCCCCTTCCTTAGCTTCGACTTCGCTCAGCTAGCCTTAATTTCGCAGGCTGAGCGGAGTAAAAGGCTATCTTCCAAAGGGAAACTTAAATGGTAAAGGCTTAATCAGCGCTAATTCATCAATCATTTGCTGATGTAAATGACCATTAGTTGCCAGCAATCTTCCCGACTTAGGAATATGTTCGCTGCCATCATATGCCGTGACTATGCCACCAGCCTCACGCACAACCACCACGCCAGCCGCTAAATCCCATAGCGACAAACCTCGCTCCCAATAGCCATCTAAACGCCCACAGGCAACATAAGCCAAATCCATAGCGGCGGAACCACCACGTCTTACGCCTTGGGTGAGGTGAGTAAAATGGCAAAATTCTGCATAGTTATTATCTTCAACGAGGGTACGATCGTAGGCAAAGCCTGTTACTAAAAGACTGCGACTAAGTTCTGTCGTCTTAGAAACATGAATCGGTACACGATTACGAGTTGCACCTAAGCCTGTGGCAGCACGAAAAATCTCATCGCGAAACGGATCATAAATCGCGCCCACGGAAGGAATTCCATCAATTAATAAGGCGATCGATACCGATGAGAATGGATACTGATGGGCAAAATTAGTCGTTCCATCAAGGGGATCGATCGCCCACAAATATGGACTATCACTATTTCCCAATACACCTGACTCTTCTGCCAAAATGCCATGATCAGGAAAGTGGCGTTGCAAAATCGAGAGAACGGTTGCTTCCGATTCTTTGTCAGCGATCGTCACTAAATCCCCAGGGCGTTTCTCTTCGACTTCTTTCTCTTGGAGGTTTCCGAGATAGGATCTAAGTACTGCACCACCCGCACAAGCTGCCTCAGTAGCAATATCTAAGAAGGTTTGGAGTTGCTCTTTACTAACGGAAGCTAGTGAAGTTGTCATAAATTATGAGAATTAAATCTAGTGAGATGAGAGGTATTTTGCATTTCTGATCCTAACCCTAAAGCGAATTTTAAAAATAGAGTTCAGATTACATTAGGAAAATAATGGTGGCTCATATAGCGCGAACTATCATTTTCCTAAAAATAGAAATCACCAGATTGGTGGTGTTAATCCAGAACCGATCGCTGCGAAAATGTTAACGCATTACATTGTAAAGATTCTTATCATAAGTCTTTATGTTTTGTTACATTTTTTGTTAAATCACTAACTCGCCCGATCTCCTCCCACACATTCCTCGATTAACATCTCCGTAAATAACGCTAGTTAACAGTCCATGAAGCCTTATTGGAAAAATTTCCTGCTCTCACCCTTGTTTTTGGTAGTTGCGATCGCTAGTTTCTTTCCCTTACCTACCTTTGCTACCTCATCCAAACCTACTACTCCCGAAGATGAGTCTAACGCCAAAGAAGCAGAAGAACTATGTGGCAAACCAACCCTCGATGATCTCACCCAACATAAAGTAAAACAAGGCGAGACTCTAGATGCGATCGCCAAGCAATATAACCTCAAAACAGCAACCTTGATGGGACTAAACCCTGAAGTTCGTAGTGGCAACGTCACAGTGGGGCAAACCCTATCAATTCCACCGATGGATGGCTTGACCTATCGCTTCAAAAATGAGGAAAACTACACCACTGTTGCCAAAAAATACAATATTCGCGCTGACGTTTTATTCGAGCGCAATGGCTGTCAGCGCCGCCCTAAAGTCGTATTTGTACCCGGAGCCATCTGGAAACCCGATCCTATTCCCTTCAATCCTGCGATCGCCTCTAGAGGTTCTGACAATCCAACTGTGATCATGCAAACAGGGGGCTATCCTCTGCCCTACTCTGTCCCTGTCACTTCTGGCTATGGTTGGCGCATGAATCCTGTTACGGCGATTTGGTCATTTCATAGTGGGATCGACCTCGGCGCACCCTTTGGCACGCCTGTACTAGCAGCAAAAGCAGGTAGAGTTGATTTTGCTGGGTGGGGCGATGGCTATGGCAATCTTGTCGAATTAGATCATGGTTCCACAGGCACACGCTACGCCCATTTAGAAGCAATTTATGTCTATCAAGGGCAACAGGTAGCTCAAGGACAACAACTTGGGATTGTCGGCTCGACAGGACGTTCAACAGGTCCTCACTTACACTTTGAGATCATGGTTCCATCAGGTGATGGCTGGGTAGCCCTTGATCCAGCCCCCTATCTCAACCGCATCGCAGGAGTTATGTCCGACATCTTCCCGCTTTAAAAGCGATTATTTCCCCGCCGCAAGGAAATTTAGGTTTAATGTGAATAAAGCATTGCTTTGCAATGCTTTATTCACATTTTTGCTTTTATATGAACTTTTCTCCCAGTGCAATTGCCCTACTTGCCTATGGCATTGTTGCGATCGCAGGTGGCATCATCGGTTTTGCCAAAAGCAAGAGCAAAATATCCCTCATCTCAGGCAGCCTCAGTGGGGTAGGACTACTGATATCAGGAATCGCCACTGCCCAAGGTCAAGGGTGGGGCAAAATTGCTGGTATCGCGATCGCAACCCTCTTAGTCATCGTCTTTGTCACGCGCTTCCTCAAAACCAAAAAATTCATGCCAGCAGGTTTAATGATCATTGGTGGAGCCGCAACCCTTTTTGTAGCAATACTTACAAGTTAATTGATCCCGTTTCTTACCTCTAGTGCTACCATAGCAAATGTTAAGAAGTGTGATGAAGAAAAGCTTGTGGACAACGCAATGCTTCAAAATGTTTTGGTAATCATTGCTTTGACAAAGAAACCCTCCATGTCAGAAGCGCCTCTAAACTTTTAGCAATCTCCCTTGGATATTGCTTGAGCTAAAGGATCTCTGCATGGTACGGCATCACATCAATCGTTTTTATTCACATTTTTGATTGGAGAAAAAATTAAATGAGCGTAGTCACGAAGTCCATCGTGAATGCAGATGCTGAAGCACGTTACCTCAGCCCTGGTGAACTAGATCGCATTAAGAGCTTTGTAACCTCTGGTGAGCGTCGTCTTCGCATTGCACAAACTTTGACCGAATCCCGCGAGCGCATTGTTAAGCAAGCTGGCGATCAACTTTTCCAAAAGCGTCCTGATGTTGTTTCTCCTGGTGGAAACGCATATGGTGAACAGCTAACCGCAACTTGCTTGCGTGACCTTGACTACTACCTCCGCCTCGTAACTTACGGAGTTGTATCTGGTGATGTAACCCCAATCGAAGAAATTGGTCTAGTTGGCGTTAAGGAAATGTACGGATCTCTCGGTACTCCTATCGGTGCTGTTTCTGAAGGTGTGCGTGGTCTGAAAAGTGCAGCATCAGCTTTATTGTCTGGTGAAGATGCAGCAGAAGCTGGCTACTACTTCGATTATGTAATCGGTGCATTGCAGTAAGACGATTCTTGATCTGTTTTGAAATGCATTCTGTAGCTAGTTTTAAAACATTTCGGATTTCTTAATTTCTAAATTCAAAAATTAATTGCAAACCTAAAAAAATATATAAAAATGGCACAAGACGCAATTACCTCGGTTATCAACTCCGCCGACGTTCAAGGCAAGTACCTTGATGCAGCTTCTTTGGAAAAGCTAAAGAATTATTTCGCAACTGGCGAACTTCGCGTTCGTGCTTCTCAAGCGATCGCTGCTAACTCTGCAACCATCGTTAAGGAAGCTGTTGCTAAGTCCTTGTTGTACTCTGATGTTACCCGTCCCGGTGGCAACATGTACACCACCCGTCGTTATGCAGCTTGCATCCGCGACCTCGACTACTACCTCCGCTATGCAACCTATGCAATGCTAGCTGGTGATGCATCTATTCTTGATGAGCGCGTACTCAACGGCTTGAAAGAAACCTATAGCTCTCTTGGAGTACCTGTAGTTTCCACCATTCAAGCAATCCAAGCGATCAAGGAAGTTGCTGCTAGCATCGTTGGTTCTGACGCTGGTAAAGAATTGGGTATCTACCTTGATTACATCAGCTCTGGCTTGAGCTAATTGCTGATATAGCGTTTGTTGCTATTTATTTATTAATTTAATTTCTAATTAATTAATATTTACAAGGCGGCGGCGGTAGGTAGCTTAAGCTCCTATCTCGCCGCCAACGCTTATGACAGATAAATTTAATTTTTATTTGTCTTTGTAATTTATTTTTAATATCATTGGCTCTGAAGGAGATTGCCGCTATGCGGAGTTTTAAAATCACTGCTTGTGTACCTAGCCAAACTCGCATACGTACACAACGAGAGTTGCAAAATACCTATTTCACGAAGTTAGTTTCCTACGACAACTGGTTCGCTGAACAGCAACGCATTATGAAAATGGGTGGCAAAATTCTTAAGGTTGAACTAGCTACAGGTAAGCCAAACACAAATACTGGCTTGCTTTAATTTTTTGTTGACCACAAAAATCACGAAAGTCTTACTTAGTAAGGCTTTTTATAAAATTTGCAAAAGCAGAAAGAGTAAAAACTCTTTCTGCTTTTTGTATATAGACCCAAAGATGCGGCGCTAAGTGCCACCTCTTATCGTTTGGGATGATTTAAAACTGAGAATCTCAAAAAGCAAAGCCTTGCTAAGCAAGGCTTTTACCTTTAGGCTTTTTGCCAGATTAACCCGAACTGACATTAATGCAAGCCCCACGATCGCTTATAGGAGTCATAAGAAATATATTTACAATTTGCACCAAAAATGCTCCTTTCGATATATCTAATCTAAAATGTTTGACATGATACAGTTTTCATCATAAACTTAAAGTATTGTTACGTTATGTTGACACAAGTGCTAACATCTACATGTCAGGAAACTTAAATAAGTTACTTGTTGTCATTGTCTATTGTCATTGTTTGATCCGTTAAAGAGGTACTTATGAGTGACTTACCTATCGAGAAGCAGTTTACCCACATGATGTTTTGCCAACAGATCCAAAACATTGATCTAGACTCAGCAAAGCAACTCCTCACTGAGTTACATATGCTCTATCTAGGACAACAAGCTGTTATGGTAAAAATTGCTAAACAAGAATTTTTAGGGGGCATCTAATCTGACTTTCATCCATAAACGAAAAAGGAGCGCTCCGCGCTCCTTTTTCGTTAACACCCTAAAATTTTGTCTATGGCTGCCGTTAAATTCGTTAGGATTTCCTGAGGTTGGTACTTTTCGAGTTGAGTTTGGTTGCGGATGCCGCTAAGGACAGCGATCGCAGGAATATTATGACTTTGGGCAGCAAAAATATCAGCTTCAGTATCACCAATCATCCATTGCTGATCCACATTGGGTAAAGTAGCTTGAGCAATTTTCATTAATTTGGGTTTGTCTTGAGTATCGACAGTCTTTACATAGTCATCATCAAGACAAAATATGCGATTGCCAGGAAAAAAACGTCTCAAATTATATTGATCGAGAACTGGCTCAAGTTCTCGGCGACGACGCATGGTCATGACAGCAAGATCGTATCCAGCTTTTTGAGCTTTTTCTAGAGCAGGAATCGCATTTTCAAGCAAACGATCATAGGCGAAATAGGGATCGGTATGCACAGTCGCACGACGTAAATGGGCAAAGGCAACTTGTTGCTTCTCATCAGTAAAACCTGAAAGATTAGCAATATCTTTTTCAGGAACTTGCGATCGCTTTAATTCCCAAAATTCAGATTTAGATAGAGTTTTAACTATTTGCTCAGGCTGACCTATCTTCCCTAAACAATATAAATAAACTTGATAATAGCGCTCTGATACATCCATGATTGGACCATCAAAGTCGGTAAATATGCGTTTTTTCATAAAAGTTAGTTGAATAAAAAATTTGCAGGATCAAATTTTTTATTCTTTAGTTTCAGAAGTCCAAGTTCCGTAGTGATTTAAGATATTTTCGATTAAAACTTGCGATCGAACTGGTATGTTTTGGGGACGGCTGAGCCAGAGTCCACCAATTTGACTACCTAAATAGCTAAACTCAGTGCTTTCTTGCCAAAATAATTCCACATCCACATCATCAATTTGTTCAATATGTGAAGCTAACTCCCGATACATAGCTAAAGCAATATCGGGATTGTAAGTTATTTTGCTGCGATTAATCGATAGCTCCCCACTAGGCACTTTCTAATTCCTGTGTATTGAGAACGTTGTTAATTGGGGTTGTGGTCGTGTCAATGATGCAACAGTTAACTTCATCAATGCAGACTTTTCCCCATTGCAAAGCCCAGCGTACTAGGGCAACTCGATTATCAGTTTTAGTTTTAGTTAAAATATTGCTGATGTGATTATCGACAGTTCGTTTACTGATTGCTAGTTGAACAGCGATATCTTGATTAGTTAAGCCCGCAGCCACTAATTCAATCACTTGAAGTTCTCGCTCGGACAGGGCAATCGATTGAGGTGTTAGTGTGGTTGGAGTCGGTTCGGCAGGATTGGTCATGATAGCGAGGGTAAATTGCGCCAATGTTTCAGAATATTACTCATTTTTGGCGGTTAACTAATGAGTATAATTTCTCAGTCAATATTGTGTCAATTAATTAAGATTCTCTGAGTTTGTCTGAAAACTAGCTTAAGGGGAAGTTTCATAACTAAGCTAGCAAAGATTCTATCCATTTGGGGGGAGCAGGGATAGGATTACCGAGACGATCAAGGACAATCCATGCAACGAGATGAACTAGTAATTGATAAGCAAAGTTGCTAAAGATGATCGCGGCGATCGCAAAGGTTTGAATCGCGGCAAAGTCGGGCTGCTCTAATGAACCAAAAAGCTGCATTAGCCAATTGAGAAATCCTGTAATCTGCACAATTGAATATGTCCAGAGATTCTCTCCTAATAAAATCGAGAGAAAAGCAAATTGAAAAGCTGTCCCCAATGAGCCAATGATTGTTGCAATGCTAAGCGAGCCAGACCAAGGAAAATCCCTCTTCCAGAGATAGCCTAGGGTGACTCCGACTAGTCCATGCGGAATAATATATTGAATACTGCGTGTCGGTCCCATCAAGATCGCCAGAAGTAAAGCTGTCACAATCATTGCCATCCATGCGGCGCGACCATTCCAACGCAAATAGGCAAGAGCAGTTGGCAATGGAAATAGCATTCGTAGCAGAGGTCCAAGGGGAAAGTAATAGTTAATTAAAAACAACATAGCCGTGGTGCTTGCCAAGAAGGCAGTCTCTACCATGGCACGAGGATCTTTAGATGGAACTGGGGACATGGGTATGGGGATCAAGAAATATTTATATTATTAAGCCCCGCTAAGCGGGGCTTAATAATCAAGTTATGAGTTTTCGGCGGGAAATTCTTTGGAGATTGTATCTGGGAAACGACGGCGCAAACCATATAGCCAAATCAGACCAAAAATCCCTGCGGCGATCGCGGTTAAGCTGACCATTTGAGCAGTACGCAGTGGTCCAATCATCAAGCTGTCGGTGCGTAAACCTTCGATCCAAAATCTACCCAAACTATAGGCGATCGCATAGATCATAGTGATTGTGCCAGTTTTGAGTTTAGGAAACTTTAAAAAAGTAAAGATCAAAATGGCAAATACACCAACATTCCAGAGTGACTCATAAAGAAATGTAGGGTGAAAGTAGGGTTCATTAATAAACTCAGGTGGACGGCGATTGATGGGAATAAATAGCTTCCAAGGTAAATCCGTGGGCGCACCAAAGGCTTCAGAGTTAAAGAAGTTGCCCCAACGCCCGATCGCTTGTCCAAGGATCACCGTCGGCATGACGATATCAGCCATTAACCAAGTGGAAATTTGTTGGCGCTTACAGAAAATAGTTGCTGCGATCGCCCCACCAATAATTGCCCCATGAATAGCAATGCCACCTTCCCAGATCGCAAATACTTTGTACCAAGGTTGAGTTTGAAAGCGCTGCCATTCAAATAGGACGTAGTAAAAACGAGCGCAGGGAATTGCCCCTACGACTAGCCAAATCGCCAGATCCCCAACCAGTTCAGGATCAACATTACGTTTTTTGGCAAGGGTTTGCGCTAACACAGTGCCTAGAATAATCGCCGAAGCAATCAGCAATCCGTACCAACGAATTGTTAGTGGACCAATCTCTAAGGCGATCGGTCCAGGTGAGGTAAATTCAAAAGCAAGCGGCAACAAATTAATCACTTTTCCTTTTCCTGTTTTCCTATACCAAATTAAAAAATGGCGCTGCCATTTTTTAATTTCAAATTATTTGTACCTTATACCTGCCTGCTTCAGGCGATTTAACGCTTCACCTAAGCGATCGCAATCAGCGATCAAACTAATTCTCACATAACCTTCACCACCTTTACCAAAGGCACTACCGGGGGTGAATACGACACCTGTACTTTCTAAGACCTTGAGTGCAAAGTCGGCGGAGGACATTCCTACGGGTACAGGAATCCAGAGATACATCGTGGCATAGGTTTTGGGGATATCCCATCCTAGTTCCCCCAGTCCCGCAATTAGGAAATCACGGCGCTCTTTGTAGCGATCGCAGACTGCTTCTAGATATTGGTCAGGTAGTTGTAGTGCTGTTTCTGCGGCTACTTGAATTGCTGAGAAAATACCGTAATCAAGGTTAGTTTTGAGAGTTCGTAAACCTTGGATAATGTGACGATTACCAACCACAAAACCGACGCGCCAACCAGCCATGTTATAGGTTTTGGAAAGGGTATGAAATTCTACCCCGACATCTTTACCACCTTCGATTTCCAATAGGCTAGTAGGTTGATAACCATCAAAGGCAAGTTCGGCGTAACAAAGATCATGAACTAATAGAATCTCGTATTTCTTCGCAAAGGCAACCGCTTCTTCAAAAAACTCGCGTGGGGCGATCGCACCTGTGGGATTTGCAGGATAGTTGAAATACATGACCTTTGCACGTTGAGCAACTTCCTCAGGAATTGCCGCAAGGTCAATCAACCAGTTATTCTCAGCGCTGAGAATCATTTCATAGATTTCGCCCCCTGCAAGCAAAGGACCGCGAAAATGGGCGGGATAGGCAGGACTTGGCACAAGTACTACATCCCCTGGATCGATATAGGCGATCGCTAAATGTCCTAAACCTTCTTTAGAACCAATTAGGGGTAAGGCTTCTCCCTCAGAGTCAAGTTGCACATTGTAACGGCGCTTATACCAGTCTGTAATTGCGCGACGGAAACTTGCAGTACCTTCAAAGGGGGGATAGCCGTGATTTTTGGGATCTTGTAAAGCAGCGATCGCGGAATCAATTACAGGCTGGGGCGTAGGTCCATCGGGATTACCCATGCCCAAATCGATCAAATCTAGACCTTGCTCTTTCGCTCGCAACTTTAACTCATCTAAGCGTGCAAAAACATATTGAGGAAGTTTTTCTAATCGCTGAGCAGGTTTGAGCCAAGTCTTCATTTGTGTTTTGAGAGCGTATAAGGTGAATGTTGGGAATAATTGTCGCGGAGCAACAAAAATCAACTGAATTTGTTGTAGAACTTCGATCTTAATAGAAATTGTCTCGCGATCATAACTTGTGATTAATAAAGTCAGCCTGTATTAAGTAGCTGGGCATAATTAAAAACTAGAGCCACAACCTGCGGCGCACGCTGCGCGTGCGCCGCAGGTTGTGGTTTTTTATATTTAATTGCGCCCAGCTACTTAAGTAGTAAGCACAAATAAACTTAAAACCCAGATTGTCATGCTGCCTGCAAAGCGGGCAGCATGACAATCTGGGTTTGTTTTTTAACTATTTAATTTCTAAGGTTAATCAAAGAGTTTTGTCGCTATCAAGTTTAACGATAGCTATAAATCAATGATATTTATCAGTTGAATGACAATTTATAGATGCTTTTCAATCTAAATCCTAATAAATAAGTCTGGGTATAGCTTTGAGTCTATTAGGATGATTTGAAAATTATTAACTTTTATGTCAAAAGACTTAATACAAGTTTACAAAAGCTTCATACAATGTATTTAACGAGTAAGTATTTATCCTCATCATGTCTGTTGCAGAATTTCCTTGGCTTACAACAATTCTTTTGTTTCCTCTAGTCGCCGCCTTTGCGATTCCCTTCATTCCAGATAAATATGGCAAGACCGTGCGCTCATATGCCGTGGGGGTTGGGTTTGTCGAACTATCTCTAATCATTTATGCATTCTGGAGTCAATACAACCTGCATGAAGCAGCGTTTCAGATGACAGAAACTTATGCTTGGATTCCCCAAATTGGTTTGAACTTTTCGCTAGCGGTTGATGGTTTGTCCATGCCGCTAATTCTATTGACAGGTTTGATTACTACCCTTGCAATTTTTGCAAGTTGGAACGTTACCCAAAAGCATCGCCTGTTCTACTTCTTGATGCTTTGTCTATATAGCGCTCAGATTGGCGTATTTGCAGCTCAGGATTTACTCCTATTTTTCTTGATGTGGGAATTAGAGCTAGTTCCTGTATATTTGCTGATTTCGATTTGGGGGGGAGCTAAGCGTCTTTACGCTGCAACCAAGTTTATCCTCTACACAGCATTAGGTTCGATTTTCATTCTTGTTGCTGGTTTAGCGATGGCATTCTATGGCGATGTCACCACCTTTAACCTATCGGAACTAGCCTTAAAGCAGTATCCGATCGCTTTTGAGTTACTCGCCTATGCTGGTTTCTTAATCGCTTTTGGTGTGAAGTTACCAATTTTCCCATTACATACATGGTTGCCTGATGCTCATGGTGAAGCTTCTGCACCAGTATCAATGGTCTTGGCTGGGGTCTTGCTCAAAATGGGTGGCTATGCCTTAATCCGTTTCAATATTGAAATGTTGCCCAATGCCCATGTTTACTTTGCGCCTTTACTTGCTGTTTTAGGCGTAGTTGGCATTGTTTATGGAGCATTAGCTGCCTTCGCGCAACAAAATCTCAAGCGTCGCCTAGCCTATTCCTCAATTTCCCACATGGGCTTTATTTTGATAGGACTTGCATCATTTAATGATCTTGGAGTTAGTGGTGCAGTATTGCAAATGCTATCTCACGGTCTGATTGCAGGCGCATTATTCTTCCTTGCTGGTGTCACCTACGATCGCACCCATACTTTAATGATGGACGAAATGGGTGGGATTGCCAAAATCATGCCTAAGGCTTTTGCCCTGATGACCGCTTCGGCAATGGCTTCTCTCGCACTTCCAGGGATGAGCGGTTTTGTAAGCGAACTGAAGATTTTCCTTGGTATTACCACCAGTGATGTCTATGCATCCAATTTTAAGATTGTGATGATCTTTATCGCGGCGGTTGGCGTAATTATCACCCCCATCTACTTACTCTCAACCTTGCGCCAAGTATTCTATGGCAAGCCTAATCCAGCTTTGCACTTCGATAAATATGTTAGTGATGCAAAGCCTCGCGAGATATTTGTTGCAGCTTGCTTGCTTGTGCCAATTGTGGCGATCGGCATGTATCCCAAGTTGGCAACCCAAACCTATGATGCTAAGACTGTGGCGGTAACTGAACAGGCTCGCGATGCCTTCAGTTTAGTCGCTCAGTCCAATCCTCATCTCTACTCGTCAGGTTTTATCGCACCTCAACTACCTCACCCAAATCCTCAGTCCCTTTTAGGAATTATGGAATAGGGATAAATTCTGCAAAGACTAAAAGAGCGCTAAGCGCTCTTTTTTTATGAAATCTTAGGTAAATCTCGCTCTAAATCTGTCGTCACAAACCTAAGAAGAGATAGCGGCGTGATAACCACCATTCTCGTTTTACTCATACAGGCGGCGACAGCTATAGCAATGTAATTTTTGCTTAGGACATAAAACCCAAATAAGTGAAGGAGGCACTTCGTGCCTCCTTCACTTATTTGGGTTTTGATTTGTCCTAGCTATCTCTTACATTGCTATATAACTCTAACCTTGGGAGCAATTCTCATTCGTGAGGTGATTCTACAATAAGTACTAGAATCAGACTTGATCGCCAAACTAAATCGCCAAACTAAATTGAAGTCCCATGACTAATGCCAATCTGCCCCGTCGTGAAAGTTTAGTCAATCGCTTAATTTTTGGGCTAACCACCAGTACATCTCTCCTAGCTACGGCAACTTTGATTCTGTTGCTACATATTCAGCAGGGAACACCAGAACTAGAAAACTTCACCACATGGTTAGCGATCGTGGTACTTTCCACAGGACTAGGCTCAGGGCTATTTGTAGCGATTTCCATTATCCGTAGCATTCAACCACCACTGACGGAACTAGCCGAAGCTGCCGAAGAAATCTCCCTAGGTAATTTGTCTGCGCGATCGCAATTAAATCGTTCAGATGAAATCGGAGAATTTGCCAAGGTTTTTAATCGGATGGCGGCGCAGATGGAAACCAAAACCGCTACCCTTGAAGCTCGTGATATTCAGTTTGCCCTGCAATCTCTCGATCGCGTGTTAGTAAACACCACCGATCAATACAAATTAATCAAGGCAAGTTTAGAAGAGATCTGTAAACTCACAGGTGCTCAACTCGGTAGCATTTACCTATGGGAAAATTCAAACTCTCGCCCTGAGGGATGTCTGGTATTAGCGGCCGAATGGGGATATAAAACTAGTCAAGCCCTTACAGAAATCACCCTCGGCGAAGGGATCATCGGTCAAGCTGGACAATTAGAAGAAGCGATTATTTGGGAAGGCGATCGCCTCAAAGGACAGAATTTAGTTTACCGTACTCCCGTTGGCGATCTCTTACCACAGAGCATTTCAGCATATCCTCTGATGCTCAGAAGTAGCCTTGTGGGCGTTCTGTTTTTGGGTAGCCTCACCCCCCTCTCGGCTCGAGGCAGGAATATTCTGCAATCCATTGGTCGCCGCCTTGCTACCGCCATTAGTAATGCCCAGAGTATTGAAACGATCGCCCGTCAGAGAGAAGAACTGACTACTGTTTTTGAGCAACTTGCCGATGGTGTATTACTTAGCGATCCTGCGGGACGAATTCTCAAAATTAATTCCGCAGGACGTAAAATCCTCAGTTTTAATGCTGTCAATGATGGCGTTCCTGCATCACCAGTGATCGCTAAATCTATGGAGGAAATTGTCAAACAGTTTGACATTAGGCATCAGGATGGCGAACCCGTCGATTTAGCGAATCTGGTGGTATTTCGCGCCATGTCTTCAGGCGAAGTTGTAGAGGATCAAGTGGTTTTGCGACCTCCTGAAGGCAATGAAATCATTCTCAGTACGAAGGCTGCACCATTGGTAGGGACTGAATCGGAACTGATTGGCAGTGTGATGATTTTGCGTGATGTCACCGAGCAACGCTATCGCGACAAGGTGATGCAAGAAACCAACAAGATCATGATCGAGCAGCAAAAGCGCATGAGCATTTTGCAACGTCTCACTAACTTGATTAACCAACAGCTACAGGATTTAAATGTTCTCTTAGAATCAGTAGTAGAAGCGACTTGCGACGCGATTATGTGGGCAGAGATTTGTGTAATTGCCCTATACAATCCCAAAGAGAACCGACTAACTTTGTCAGCAGCAAAAGGATTGCCCGATGATTTTCCTCTGCAAGCATCCTTTGCACTAGATGCTCAAAATCTAATCGCACAGGTATTTAAAGAAGGAATTCCTGTTGAGATCAAAGCAGGAGAATCGCATTTGATCGAAGATCTACCTGTAAAAAGTGCTTTGTGCGTACCGATTGAGTCAAGTCGTTCTGGGCGTTTAGGGGTTTTGGCGATCGGGCATTGCCGTTTAGAAAGAGCGAGTTCGCGCGAAGATTTAAATCTATTAGCCTCCTTTGGTGTGCAGGCTGCGATCGCGATCGGTAATGCTCAGTTAATTAATCAAATCGAAGCACAGAATGCTCAATTATTAGAAGCAACTCAACTCAAGAGTCAGTTTCTTGCCAATATGAGTCATGAATTGAGAACACCGATGAATGCGATTATCGGTTTCTCACAAGTATTGCTGCGCCAGCGTCGTGACGCTCTTTCACCAAGTCAAGTCGATATGGTAGAGCGGATTTTGCGTAATGGTAAAAATTTACTAGATTTGATTAATGACATTCTCGACCTATCAAAAATCGAGGCAGGCAAAATGGAAGCGCATCCTGAGTTCTTTAACCTAGATGAATTAATCCACCATACCTGTGAAAGTCTGCAACCTTTAGCTGGCAGTAAATCCCTAAATTTTGTATTTGAGAACCACATTGGTACTTGTGCGATCTACCATGACTCAATTCGGATTAAACAAGTAATTACGAACTTAGTTTCCAATGCGATTAAATTTACGGATAGTGGCGAAGTTTGTGTCGAGTTAAAATATGCGGAAACATCTTCACAGACTGTTGATTCTCCATCTGCGGAGGTCATAGAAACCAGCAATTCACTTGAAGAAGGTCAAACATCTCCATTCGCAACCTCAAATATTCTTATTTCAGTTCGTGATACAGGTATTGGGATTGAGCCTGAGTTTCAACGTACTATTTTTGAACAATTCCGCCAAGTCGATCAATCTTCTACCCGCAAGCATGGTGGTACTGGCTTAGGCTTAGCAATTACAGAACAGCTTGTCCTGCTCATGGGGGGAACTATCTACTTAGAAAGCGTAGTTAATCAAGGCTCTACCTTTACCATTGAGTTGCCACCACGCTTGCCACAAACTAAAGAGTAATAAAGAGCGCTAAGCGCTCTTTTCAATTACTTTCCTTCTACTTTTTCAGAATATGCACTGGCGGAAAGAGTATCACTCAGTTCACTTTCGTCTTCAATGCTTACCTTGAGTAGCCATGACGCGCCATAGGGATCGTTAGCAATATTTTCAGGTTCATCAATTAGAGTGGTATTGGCTTCAATAACAGTCCCTGTTACAGGTGAGTAAATATCTTCTACAGCTTTCACCGACTCAATTGTGCCGAAGGTTTGTCCTTTCTCCACTTTTGTCCCTACTTCAGGAAGATCAAGAAAGACAATATCGCCTAACTGATCGATCGCAAAAGCTGTAATCCCAACAGTAGCGACATTATTTTCTAGACGAATGTATTCGTGGGAGTTGGTATATTTTAGGTCTTCAGGATATTCAAACATCTTGATACTTTTCCTTGTTTACTCTATTTAGTCGCTGATTAGCGCAGTGAAGATGTGTGGCTTAGCAAATTGGCAAATTTGTAGTGCGATCGCTACCTTGAGTCTTTATACCAAAAAATTGTGATCAAAAAGAAAGGTGACGCAATGCGTCACCTTTCTTTACTGTTTTGTATCAGCGATCGCTTCAATGTCGTCTAAATCATCTAATGGCTCACGTTTAGAGAATCCCCAGAGAAAAACTGCGCCAATCAATGAGAGCATCAACCATTCAGGAGGAACGAGGCTATCAGAAAAAACCTTAATGAATAGGCGCAAACCTACTAGCAACACAATTAGATAACCCGCTGATTCTAGATGCGTAAATTCAGATAACCACTTGATAAAGAGCCCTGCTAAAAAGCGCAAAGCAATAATTCCTGCCACCCCACCAATTAATACTAACCAAGTTTCCTCAGCTACGGCAACGGCTGCTGTCACACTATCAAGGGAAAAAGCTAAATCCGTAAGCGATACAAGAGCCACAACTTGCCATAGCTTATCTGCCATGCGGACTGGGTGCTTAGTATCATGTCCTTCTTGTGCTTTTTCTAAGAAGAATCTGCCCGATAGCCATAGTAGATATAGGGAACCCGCGAGTTCAAATTGCCAGTATTTGATAACCCATGTTGCCGTGAAGATTAAAACAACGCGCAACACAAAAGCGCCAATCAAGCCATAGCGTAGCGCCCATTTCTCTTGCTGTGGATCTGGTAAACTTCGCACGATCGCGGCAAGAGCGATCGCATTATCAGCAGACAGAATCGCCTCTAGCAGAATTAGCACACCCAAAATGGGAATGACTTCAACCCGAAAGGATAAGGCATTTGTATCTAGAAACTGCTCGAACATTCAATACGATCCATCACAAAAGGTCAACAAAACAATATCAGTATACAAAATCATCAGACCATCATTTCAGGAATTAAGTTGAGAGTATATCCCTCTATCTTGCCGCTATTTCTTGCTTTGTGGTTATTTATAGCTAAAGCCAAGTAAGTTAAAATATAAAAACCAGAAGTAGAGTTGTGGCGCTTCGCGCCACAACTCTACTTCTGGTTTTTGGTTTTACATATCTTGATGCGTAGAAACACAGGATAAATTTTGTTACATTTTGCTGTGTTGCAGAGCCTAGCATTGTGTTAACAATGAATAAAGGATTGCTAAAATTAGGTACTTTTTATGAAGTCAACAGCCTTTAATCATTCCGTGACTGCGATCGCTAGCACTATGATTGCTAGTGTGATGGCCATTGGTATGACATCGAGCGTACAAGCGCAAAATGCCGAACATCTCAAGTCTTTATTGGAACACCACACATGTCAGCGCTGTGAACTGAGTGGCATCACGGCAAATGGGGCAGATCTCCGTGAATCTTTTCTTGATGTTGCTGATCTAAGGAAAAGCGCACTTTCTGGTGCAACTTTAGCTTTTAGCACGATGTATTATGCTGACTTTCGGAGCGCCGATCTCAGCAACTCTGACCTGCGAAATACTTTTTTGATTAATAGTGACTTGATTCAGGCAAATCTATCGGGTGCAAATGCGCGGAATAGTCGCTGGAAATATATTGATCTAACTGAAGCCAACTTGCAAAATGCTAATTTGATCGATATCGAATTGGTCTATGCCAAACTCAATCGCGCTAATCTCAGCAATGCTTCCTTGCGTAATGCGAGCCTCTATGGTGCAGATTTGACAGGTGCAAATCTTAAGGGAGCCGATCTTTATCGCGCTGACCTCACCAATGCGATCGTTACAAATGTTGACCTCAGCCAAGCGAATCTTTGCCGTGCAACTATGCCTGATGGGACAACTTCCATGCAGGGCTGTATGCTGCAAAAATAAACACCTGAGAGAGGCGTAAAGCGCCTCTCTCTAAATGTCACGCGAGAGGGAAGTTTTTTATGTCGATCGCACCATCACCAAATCCAGCATCTAATCAAATACGTTGGCTGCAAGTGTGGAGTCTTGCCTCAGTGCAGGGGGCAATCTCTCTGACTTGGATAGCGTATGCGGTGTACTTGCCCAAGTTTATCGAGCAGGTGTTTGCATACCCCACTAGTCAAGCTCAACAATTTGCAGGGTTGCTATTGGTGATCGAAAGTGCGATCGCGGTAATTATCGAGCCATTATTTGGGGGACTCTCCGATCGCTGGCAGCGTTGGTATAGCTCACGGATGCCCTTGATTGTGGCGGGAGTAATTGGCTCAACAGCTTTATTTATTGCCCTGCCTGCCGTCGTCGTTTTTGGTGGTTCCAATGAAATTGTCCGCTTGATCTTGCCGAGCTTGGCGGTTCTGTGGGCGATCGTCATGGCAACCTTTCGCAGTCCCGTGATTTGTTTATTGGCAAGCTTTGCGGGAGCTACCCAATTGCCGCTTGCAGGTAGTGTTTTAACCTTGGTCGGTGGTTTTGTCGGTTCGATTCGCCCCTTAGCGACTAGCTTTATTCTGGGACTGGGCGCACCAGCGACCTTTGTGATCGCCTCATTCACCCTGCTCGCAGGTGTTGCAGGTTTACGCAGCGCGATGATCTATATTCCCAAAAATCTCAATCCCGCCTTAGAAAATGCGGAACCATTCAAGATTAGAGATTTCTTAAATAATTTAGCGATCGTGATGCTCGTTGGTGGAGCGATCGGTTTAGGAATGCGCTTGCTGATGGGAGATGTGTTACCCCGCACCCTCAAAGCAGATCTTACAGGACTTACAGGTTTATCCTTTGAAGTTTTAATGGGTTCAGCATTAATTACTCAGGCGCTATTGGCGGTCGGTACTGGTAATATCTCCAAATTTATCGATAACAAACGCTTGATGATCTTTAGTTTAGGTGGAATTGCGGCGGGACTAGGCTTGTTAGCAGGTGGCTATGGGGCGATCGCTTCCTTGATCGTTATTTTGTTGATATTAGGATTCCTCAGTGCCGTAAATAATGGCATGGTTGCCTTTGCCCTCACAATGGTTCCGAAGGCACTCGGTGGGTTAACAGTTGGGACATTCTTTGGCGGATTGTCAGGGGCGATCGCTATCTTTGGTTATCTCGTTCCCAAATCCTCAGAGATGCTTTCCACGCCAAATGCGATTTTACTAACAGCGATCGCTTTTCTCCTTGCAGGTGTCGGCATTGCTTTAGGTGAGCGCATTACTCGCAAAGTCAGTTTTGAGTAATTGCTGCGGTTTCCCACGAGTTGCACCAATAATCCAATTACCTAATGCAGGAACCATCTGACATAGACTCACTCCCATATTTGCGAGGGGTGGCTGCACAAAGCAATTGTGCATGATTCGCCCTAGTTGTAAGCGCATTTGAAATTCCCTTTGCCATGCGATCGTATATTGTT